>CASEYV010000108.1 GCA_949292245.1 uncultured bacterium | reverse complement strand
GAAAAGTTTAAAGAATTTATGCAAAAAAACAATTTAGAAATATTATAGTAACCAAATAAAAAAAGATACATAATGCCAAATTTTTAAAAAGTTGCAAATACTAGTATATTTATAATGGCTAGTCTAAAAAAATCTCAATATATTATATTGGGAGGTGAAAAAATGAACAATGATGCATTAGAATTACAAGTATCCAATACCTTTACATTAGCCAACAATAACGAAGCAGACATTAACTTAAATTTATCGTTACCACCAATATCAACAACAGGAAGTGTTAGTGGTACAATTTATGATACAACTTTATTAACGGGTCAAGTAGTATCTGGAGCAACAGTTAAAGTATTTAAAGATGGTATACCATACGCTCATACCGTATCAGCAACAGATGGTACTTATACAATAAGTGATTTACCTATGGGTATTTATACGATTGCAGCCGTAAAAGATGGTAATTATTTATCATTAGATGTACCATTAACAATATCTAGTATAGCACCCGTAACAATTAATTTAGCGTTAACAAATAATAATACATCAACAATGAATATTATTTATGGTATATTAAAAGATACAACGAGTGGATTACCAATAGAAAATGTTAAAATCTCTTTATATAGTGTTGTTGGGGAAATCAAAACATTAATAGCAAGTACAACATCTATCGCCGATGGTGAATATGTATTAGATCAAATTGTTGATGGTAATTATGAAATAACATTTGACAAAGCTGGATATCAAACAGCAAATATAGATAATGTAATACTTACTGGGGGAACCACTTTTAATGCTACTACTACATTAACTAGTACAGTAGGTAACATAAATAGCACAGTATCGGGAATTATTAAAACAGATTTAGGAGTAATAGTAGCCAATGCCTTTGTAGGATTATATAAAATAGTAAATGGAGTAGAAACACTAGTAGCAGTAACTTATACAAACGCTGAAGGAAAATATATGTTTGGTAATGTTTTAGATGGCGAATACTTAGTTAAAGCAAAGTTGTCAGAAACACTTTAGAATATAAAATATTAAAAGGAAAAAGTTTAAATTTTTTTATAACAAATAATGCTGAAGCAAATATAAACTTTATTTTATATACAATATGTTCTAATATATGTATATGTAAAGAAATTTTAAAGTGTGAGTGCAACAATTTTATTAATAATTTATAAAATCAACAACTACTATTTAGTAATATATAAAACGAACTCCAAAAAATGTATAAAACTTATAAAGGGGCTGTCGGGAAATTAAATGAATAATTTCCAGTCAGTTTCTTTTTTTTGCTTTACACTCAGGAAAGACTTCTGACTGTAAAGTTGATGGAGCTTCCCAATAACTGTCTTTAATATTATCTCTATTTAAATTATATAAATATCTTCTTATATTAACTCCTAAACACATAAGCATTATCTCACATTCAACACTATTAATACCTCTTCTTCTTATCCTTTGATAATTCATATTTTGTTTAATTTGTCCATAAGTTCCTTCAACCTGAATACTTCTATTAATACGAATTTCTATTCCTTTAGGACTTAATAGATTCTCTCTAGTTATATTTTTTAACATTTCATATTCTAAAGATATTTCTTTTATGCGATAATCAACTAATTTTGACTCTTCCTTCATAAAAGCCTTACATTTATGAGAATAATTGCATTCATTACACCCATAAAAAATATAAAATTGGCTATTTTTAATTTTATGTTTTTTATCAGTTTCATAAGTTGCACCAATATTATTGTTTAAACATTTAATATTATAATCATCATCTACTTTAAATAACTGTGGTCTTTTACCTGATGATTCTCCCTTCCAAGATAGAAATTTCACATAACTATTAATATTCTTTTCCTTTAAATATATATAATTATCATAATTTCCATACCCAGAATCTGCACATAAATTTTCAGGATAAAAATTATAATATTTATAAAATTTTTCACACATTGGTTGTAATGTATAAAAATCATTTCTATCTTGATAAACACCAAACATTAATATTAATAAATTAGAAACCATAACTTGAATATTATATCCAGCATGAAAATCATGACTT
>CASEYV010000107.1 GCA_949292245.1 uncultured bacterium | reverse complement strand
CTCCATATTTGAATCTTTCCCAGCTTTGAGTAATTAATGATGATATAATTCCATCTCCTGAAAAAATTGATTTTGAATTTGGATCATCTGATGAAAAAATAAATCCTCCTGGTTCAGTAATACAACCTGTAATTCCTCCTTCTTGCATTGTAATAAGTGCCATTCCTTCGGGTACAACTATTTTACTTCCGTTTGAAATAATGTTTTTAGAACCTTTTGTGTTTTCTCCTCTACCTGCATTTGTCCCTTGTGGTACTGCTGGATAAATACCAGCTGTTGCTGGGACTCCAGACATTGGAACAAAAAAGTCCTTCCATTGATCTGCAAATGTTCCTCCTATAGCTCCTGCAAATGCTTTAATAAATCCCATAATTTTTCCTCCTTATATTTTAAATATTTATATATATGTTATTCCCTTTGAGCCTACTATATAATCTTTAAAAAGTCCTCCCTTCATATCTATATTAATATATATCATACCTTTTTATTTTTAACATCGTACTTTATAGGTAAATTTAAGGTTTTTTTTGCCCCAAAAGTGCAATTTTATGTTTTTTAACTTTAAACCTTTTCTTTTTGCAATTTTTGTAGTAAAATTAAATATTGTAGGATATAATTAAACCAAAAGGAGAATTATGTATGTATAAATTAATTATAATAGAAGATCAGGAGAATTATGTATGTATAAATTAATTATAATAGAAGATCATAAAATGTTACGAGATATGATTGCTGAAACACTAAATTCACAAGATGATTTTGAAGTTGTTGCAACGAGTGGTAATGCGAAGGACTCTTTAGAATTATGCAATAAATATAAACCAGACTTAATATTAATGGATATATGTACAGAAGAAAATTCAAGTGGGATAGCTTATTCTAAAATTTTAAAAAAAGAATTACCTGATATAAAGATTGTCATTATGACTGGTGTTTTAGATTATAACTTTATTACAGAAAGCAAACAATCTGGAATTGACAGTTTTATATATAAGAATATTAGCAAAGATGCTATGGTTATGACTATTAAAAATACTATAGAAGGTTATTCTATTTATCCTAATGATAAGAAAAACTATTTAAAAGAAAATATATTATCTAACCTTACAGATACAGAATTAAAAGTTCTTACTTTATACTGCAAATTAGTAGACAGAGATGAGGTAGCAGCTAAACTTCAAATTTCTCAAAGAACATTAAAATCTCATATTTCCTCTATCTATTCAAAAACTGGATTTGATAATTTAGCAAAGCTTTCAGTATATTGTGTAGCAAATGGTTTAATAGTTCCTAATCTTGAATCTCCTGAATAAGAACCCATAAAAAAGCAACTACTAAATTTAAAATAGTAGTTGCTTTTGTTAGTTATTATTTCTTATTGAAACATTTACTGAAAATCTAGGTATTGTTGAAATATAGAAATATCCATTTAATTCTTCAACCTTTCTTCTCATTCCTTTTATTCCCTCATTTTCTGTAATAAATTCATTCGGTTTTTTACCATTGTTAGTAATT
Organism: uncultured bacterium; assembly: GCA_949292245.1. Classification (GTDB taxonomy): domain Bacteria; phylum Bacillota_I; class Bacilli_A; order RF39; family UBA660; genus Onthocola_B. The sequence continues at coordinate 555 of CASEYV010000107.1, read as the reverse complement.
ACCATATATGTATCTTCAAGCATTTCTTTAATATCTACAAAAATTCGTGAACTTCCTGCGTGTTTTATTGCATTTGTTGTTGCTTCTCTTATTATTTCAAAAAATACTTTTGCTTGTTTTGCATTTTGGGGTAATTTTCCATTTATTATAATGTTTGTCCCATTTTTCTTATGCATCTTTATTAAATTTTGCAAGTTTTGGTCAGTATTTTCTGAATCTTCTAATTCAGTAAACATATTTTTTATCATAAATTTAATTTCTGCAAAATTTTCTTTGTTTATTTCATCTCTACTCAAATATTGTTGTAATACTGAAAGATTTTGACCAAGTAAATCGTGATATTTATTTTTTATTTTTAGTAAGTTCTTTTCTTTTTCAAGTTGTTCTATATTTTTAATGTTTTCCTCTATTTCTTTATTATTAAGTTCTATTTTTCTATTTTGTTCATCTAGTTCCTTTATTAAAGTATATTCTTCTGTTGTATTAAAAGCAGTTATCTCATTTTTATCAATTATAAATAGATAATGCTTATCTCCTACTTTAATAATATAATTT
>CASEYV010000106.1 GCA_949292245.1 uncultured bacterium | reverse complement strand
TATTATTTAATAAATAATGGATGTGAAAAAAATAGCAATATAGAAGTAATAAAATCCATAGATAAGTATCAAAATGTATATGGGGCAATAGGCATTCATCCTGAAGAAGTAGAAAATTATTCAATAGAAGACATAAAATATATTAAAAATAATTTAAATAACAAAAAAATAGTTGCTATTGGAGAGATTGGCTTAGATTACCATTATTCCAAAGACAATAAAGAAAAGCAAATTGATTTATTTGAAAAACAATTAAAAATTGCTGAAGAAACTAACATGCCTGTGATAATACATTCTAGAGAAGCAACAGAGGATACAATAAATATTTTAAAAAAATTTAAAGTAACAGGTGTTATTCATTCATTTTCGGGCAGTTTAGAAGTTGCCAAACTATTCATAAAAATGGGATTTTTATTAGGAATTAATGGCGTAATAACATTTAAAAATTGCAATTTAAAAGAAATAATTAAAAACATAGGTTTAGAAAATATTATATTAGAAACAGATGCACCTTACTTAACTCCTGTTCCAAATAGAGGTAAACAAAATTCTCCAAAATATATTTTAGACATAGCAGAATTCATTGCAGATGTTTTCGATATTACATTAGATGAAGTAGCAACAATTACAACAAACAATGTAAAAAAACTATATACAAAAATGGTTATTGAAGAAAATCAATAACCTTTTTATATAAAAGCAAATAAACAATATACCGATTTATTAACAAGTATACTTTTTAAAAAAATACTTGACAAACTGTCAAAAACTGTTATAATACATCCCCAAGGGGAGGATATATATGCGAATTAACAATTATTTTTTGTCAAATCATGCTTTTAGTAGGCTAATAGAAAGATTATTACTATCACAAAATATAAAATTGAATAAAAGGCAAAAAGAGCACAATAAAAATAAAGCAATAAATAAAATAAGAAAAGATTTAAATAATAATTTTGGATGTTCACATTATAAAGGATATAAAGCAATATATACAAATTTAAAAAATAATAATACATGCACAAAATACATTATATCCGATAAAAACACAATAGTAACAGTCATAAATAATATAAATATTTACGATGAAATGAATAAATATAGTATTTGTTTTAAAAAAAATATTAATTTATCTTAAAATAGAAATAAAAATTATAAATAAAAAGGAGAAATTATGATAATTGAAATAATATTAAGAGCAACAAGAATGAGTCAAGGAGAATTAGCGGAATATATAGGAGTATCTAGAGCATCAATAAATGCATGGGTACAAGATAGCAGTACAATGACATATAATTCACGAAAATTAGTTGCGGAAAAATTTAATTTTCCAATTTTATATTTTAATTATAATTTGAAAAATAATAGAGAAAAAATTATAGAAGTATATAATTTAATAAAAGAATATTCAGAAATAGATTTTTTAAATCAAGTAATAGATGAACTAGAAGAAAAAATAATTGAACCAGAAGAACTAAATATAAATAGAGAAATAACTGAAGAAGAAATATTGGATGGATTAAGTAATGGATATGATCCATTTACTGGGGAAGTTCTAAGTGACAAACATTTATTAAATAACCCTAAAGTAAAAGAATTATTTAAAACATTAAACAAATTATATTTAAATAAATCAAAAATGATATCATCAAAAGAAGATTTAAATAAAGAAGAAAAAGAATTATTTGAAGAATTAAGAAAATGGCGTTGGGAAAAAACTAAAGAAAAGAAGTATTACAATGCTTATATTGTTTTTACCAATAAAGAACTAATTAATATAATATTAGCAAATATTCAAAGAAAAGAAGACTTAAAATTAGTATCTGGAATTGGTCCTAAAAAGTATGCTGAATATGGGGATGAAATATTTGAAATTATAAAAGAAAGCAAAAAACATTCTGAAAAAAATAAAGAAAAATCCAATTTTTTTTCTGGATTTTCTAATATTAATTTATCTGATATTAAATTAGATGACTTACCATTTTAAATATAAAAAAAGGTTACTATTCACAGCTGAAATAGCGAAAAATGAATAGGATGTAGAGATTCACTAAAATAAAAATGGTGATTTTCTACATTTTTATTTTAGTGAAATTAA
>CASEYV010000105.1 GCA_949292245.1 uncultured bacterium | reverse complement strand
TTACTATTTATTTAACTCTTTTTCTAAATCTTTCATATATCTTTTCTGTTGACTCTTTAAATAAGACTTTGCTAACAGTTTCATAATAAAATTATTTACTTCTATTTCTTCTGTAAAGTCTAGTTCAATATTACCATTTGGAAGTTCTTTAAAAATACCAATCCATTTACCTTTTAAATTAGCATTTTCTAAATCAAATTTATACTCTTTTAACTTTTCTTTTGCAGTAATAGTAAAATATGTAGGAAAGTTATTTATAGTATATTCAACAAAATGTGTTTCATCTATTATTTCTATTTTAGATAAATCTGTTCTCCATTTATAATTTGAATTATCTGTAATAATATTCCACAATTTATTTTTATCACAAGAAAATTGCTTTTTTATATTTGATTTAATCATCTTAACCTCCATAAATTACTATTTTATATTATTCATTATAAAAATAATTTCTGTCTTTTAAACAGTTTATATTATCTTTAACCCAACAATTATTAGCAACCACTTTATTTATTTTCATTTCTATTTTCATAGATTGTGTTTCAACTTGCATTTCATTTTCTAATAATCCGTTTTTCATTTTGAAATTTGTTATATCATCCCATGAAATAAATAAACTATCAGCAATATTCCAATCTCCTTGAATTGGAAATAAATTTATTCCTTGTGCGTTAAAACCAAATAAATATGATGTAGCTTGTTCAGATGCAAATACATTTACTATTCCTGCTGGTAAAACCCACTTTATCTTTGATTTTGTATGTCCACATAGAATATTATTATCATAAGTATAATTGTATTTTTCTAACTCACTTTTTACCTTTTCTAAACTTAACATTACTTTTCCTCCATATATATTTTAATATCCTTTATTTATATTTTCGTTATCTACTAAAACTAAAATATTTCTTTTCTCATCTAAAATTACCATTCTATTAACACCTAAAGTTTCTGTATTAAAAGGATTCTCGTAAAGGATTCTCGTAATCATATTCAAAGCCGATACTATATACATTATTATCAGTATTTATATCAATACTAAATCTATATGTTTTTCTATGTTTTCCACTATTCCAATGAGTTTCTGTTCCGTTTTCCTGTACTTTAAAATTTATAATGTTTTCATTTGAAATATCTATTAATTTGTTTATTCCCTCATCTAAATTTGTTACATTTTTTATCATATCATTTGAGAAAATACTTTTTATATTTTCATAATCTTTTGTTTTAATTTTACCCATTATGTCATTACAAAGAATTTGTGTAATTTTCTCATCTGACATAAATAATTGTTCGATAGGATTATCAGTTAAAATTATTTTCCCATCTTTTTGTATTATTTCCGTATTTTCATTTATACTTATTTCATTAAATTTATGTATTAGATTATTTATTGCAAAGAAATCTATAACAACAAATAATATTGTTGCTATCAATAGTGTAATAAATGTTTTTTGGAATTTCTTTTTAATTGCTCTTATCACTCCAAATATTATTGTTAATATGAATAATACTGTACTAATTAAAATTGCAGTAATTGTTAATATCCCTGATACTCCAAATGTTACTATATCTATCATACAAATACCTCTTATTCTAAATTTTCAAATTATTTATTATACTTACTATATCATCATAATCTGGTACATTTTCTTTAACTTTTCCATAATCATTTTCAAAATTTTTAAGCATTTCCCTGCCTGTTTCATCTATTCCATAGCCCACATTTGTTTTTATATCTAAATCTGTTCCATAATCTAGTAATAATTGTAATGTTTCTGCTGCCTTATCATTGTTATAAAATCTTAAAGCAAGTAATCCGTTTTTGTTCATATCTGATTCTTGATAATTTGGATCAGCACCATTTTCAAGTAATAATTTAGTTGCACCATAATATCCGCATTCTGCTGAATATGTAAGTGGTGTGTTAACTCCTTGCACATCTGGATTAGCTCCATTTTTTAATAGCAATTCTAATATACTCCATTCATCTTTTTCTTTATTTTCATCTGGATTATATTTTATTGCATAATATACTGCTTTTGTTGTTTCATTAGGATTCCAACCATTATGTAAGTATTGTTCTACTTTATTATAGTCATAATCTTTTATAGCAATTAGTTCTTCTCCTTCTTCTTTTATTTCCTCTTGTCTTTGTACTTCGTCATAATTTACTATGTTGTTTATTATTTTATAATCTAAAAATGCAAAAATAACTGTTAAAATTAGTAATATAATAAATGTTTTTGTGAATTTCTTTTTTACTAACCTTATTACTCCAAATACTATTGTTAATATTAGTAATGTGATAATTAGTACATTAAATCCTATAAATAATATTCCTAATGTTCCTAATAAAGGAACAACCGTTAAAGCTGCCATAAACAATCCCCCATATAGATTACTATTTATTTAACAAATCACTAAATTTATTGAATAAGTTTTTCTATCGAATTATACTCATCACCACTTATTTGGTATATACCATTATATGGTTGTTCAATATAATAACTATTGTTTTTATTATATACAAATATTATAGATTTTCCAGTTTCTATAAAATTACACTCAATTTGTATTTCATTATTAATATTTATAGGTACATCTTGTACGCTTTCATTTTTAGTTACTCTTTTTGTACCATTTAAAATATACAGTATATCTTGCATTTTTTCTTTATCATCAATAATAACATTTTTTTCGTTTTGTTTTAATGAAATACTTTCTAATTTTTCAAGTTTAGGTAAATTAAGTGTATAAGTTCTTCTATCTCTAAAATGATAAAAAACTCCTATCATTAACACTACCAATACAATTATACCTAATACTGTAAATAATACATTTCTATTTTTCATAATCATTACTCCAATCATCTCTAAAAATTACTATTTTGCTTTATTATATTCTAAACATTCTTTCTTACAGCTGAAATATTAATTCTCAGATAAAAGTTTTATTAGTCTAGTATTCTTGTACAATCTTTCTCTGCCTACTTTTTCGGATTCTAAAAGACCTATTTCTTCTAACTGATTTAAATATGAAGACGCAGTAAGTCTAGTAACATTACATGCTCTTTCTATATATGATATTTTTGTATAAACTTCATAAAATAAACTTTCTAATAATTCTTTTGAATATATTTTAGGTAGTTTATTTCTAAATTCTTCTTTATAATTTTTCATTTCATTTTGAATCTTTTCAATTAATGTTATTGTTTCTTTAGATGTAATTTCAATACCTTTTAAAATATATAAAATCCAATCTTCAAAATTATTATTATCTCTAACTTCATTAAATAATTTATAATATTCTTGTTTTGTTTTATTGATATATTTACTCAAGTATAAAATTGGGCTATCAATTAGATTATTTAATACAAGATATAGAATATTTAATATTCTTCCAGTTCTTCCATTTCCATCATAATATTTAATATTCTTCCAGTTCTTCCATTTCCATCATAAAAAGGATGAATACTTTCGAATTGATAATGTATTAAACAAACTTTTATTAATGGATCTATGCCATCTTCATTATTATTTATAAAGTCCTCTAAATTTTTTAAATAACCTGTTATTTCTTGTTCACTTTGAGGTGGAGTATATATAGTTTCTCCAGTAATCGAATTTTTTAATTCTGTTCCTGGTAATTTTCTAATTCCAGCATTATTATGTTCAATAGTTCCTTGAATTTTAATAATAGTATTTGTATTTATATAACCATCATTTTTTATTTGTTCATAACCAAGCCAGATAGCATTTCTATAATCTACAACTTCTTTTGCATTTTCTTCTTTATCCACTTTCTGTTAGTACTTTATAAATATCATCATGAGTTGTAACAATATTTTCAATAGCACTACTATCTTTGGCTTCATTAATAGTTACAGCATTTATTAAAATATGCATGTTTGGAATTGTATTCGCATAACCTTTCAATTCTGCTAATGCTCTTGATGATAAAGTTAATTGTTCTAAAATTTTATTTGTTTTTAAATTAACATTTTTATATGGTAACATTTCTAATTTCATAATTTTACCTCCATATATATAAAATATCACATTTTTTATACATTTTCAATAAATGTGTATAAAAAATCGAAAAAATTATACACATCTTAAAAATATGTATAATTTTTGATATTTTTTTAATATATCTTTAAATCGATATAAAAATATATCAGTTCAATTCCCAAGATCAAGTTTTTTGCATTTTTGGGAAATAATTATATATTACTAATAATTTTATACATAAATAAAATGGTAGCCATTATCAAAGTTTTGTGCAAAAAGAGATAGGACCAATATATAAAACAGCCATAAACCTCTACTTTTACTAATTCAAGGCTTTTAGCTGTTCTATGTATACTAATATTCATTTATATATCTTTATATTTCATT
>CASEYV010000104.1 GCA_949292245.1 uncultured bacterium | reverse complement strand
GTTTGTTTAAGTGTAATATTTTACGCAATTTATTGTCAAGTGTTTTTTTTATTTTTTTAACATTTTTTCATTCCTTTCATATTCTAATTTTCTAACCTATTCATTTTTGGCGACCCTCGCCGTTTTATAGGCGGCGAGGGCTATAATTCTTCACATACCTATTATGTATGGATCTGACATTGTTCCATTTCCATCTATTACATAGACTGAAGAGTCCAGAAACAAGACTGGTCTGGCCGAATAGCCGTTGTACGCGCCGTAGCTGCTGCTCAAGTTACCGCTGCTGTACAGACTAAACACGTCGTAACCGCTCGACGAATACGGAGCAAGTGTCCATTCATAACCCTCGCCATACAACCAACTTTCTCCGGCACATGTAGATGTACTATATGAACTTAAATTTGTTGTTCTTGCACATGAACTTGCTAGTACACTATATCCATAATCACTTGGATACATTAATCCTATTTTTCCTTCCCCCTCTGTTGGTCTTCCACTATACACTGTAGATCCTCTTTCATATCCATAAAACGCCTCTGCTGTTGCACTTGTACTTGAATATCCTCCTAAATACCATGTTACATTTGCTATCATACTTCTATATGTATCATTTATTCCAATTCCCGTATAATCACAATTGCTTGGTACAGTTGTTGAATATCCATAACAATATCCACTATCTGTTCCATCCTCTCCATTTAAGTATGCCCCATTAAGTAAATTCATTAAACTTGATGCTCTCCAATCATTTGTATTTGATTTATGCCATGCTAGTCCTCCTATTGAATTTGCTCTTATTATCTTGACTAAATTCTTACCACTTTGTCCATGAGATGCTGAATCAAATACTCCGATTATTCTCCACAATTCATTATTAAACCATATATAATTATTTGGATTCTTTCCTTCATATCTATATCCATTTTCATTTACTACCTGTCCATCTCCTTGAGTACTTCCAGAAAGACCTATGATATAGTTGTTTAAGTATGTTTTAGAACTTGGGGCTTGATATGTTAAACTACAGTTTGTATATTTATTAATTTGAGATATTTCTATTCTTTGATACTTTTGATTATACTCAGCTGTTGCATTAGTACAACTTAATGTTGCTGGTGTAGCTGGTGCATAATTATTACTATTATTAGTAGCAATAGTTACATAAGGTGGGTTATATTTATCAAAATATAAATAACATTTATCGGAACCACTTGTTTTTAAACTAACTGTTCTGGTATCTTCATGCCATGTAAGTTCTCCACCATTTTCACATCTACTTAAAGTTTCATTATAAATATAGCCTGAACTTGGCCATAAACTAGATGTCGATGGTTCATATGATCCTGACCCTGCTTCTGTTTCAAGCATTATAGCAAACATGCCTGGTGCTTTATTTTGATTATCTTCTAATACTTTAGCATTACTTTTATCGTTTATTAGTAATATACAAATAAATATTATTAATAAACAAGTAGATGATAATATAATTAATTTTTTCTTTTTCATATAGCCTCACTATCTGTAGTATAAAACGAAGTCTACTACTATAATAATTATAGATAAATTTTGTCTAAATTGCAATAGATAAATTTTAACTATATTATAATTTTATTGATGTGTATGAATAGATTAAAAGAACTTAGAGAAAATAGTGATTTATTGCAAAGGGAAATTGCAAAATATTTGGGAATAACTCAAAGAAATTATAGTTACTTTGAAACAAGTCAAACTATGCTTACTGCTGATATATTAATAAAATTAGCGGATTTTTATAATACTAATATCGACTACTTGTTGTATAGAACTGATGTTAAACAAGCATATCCTAAATCAATAGTTGATAAAGAGTATATTGAAGTATAAAAAAGATTTAAAACATTATTAAAGGTTTTAAATCTTTTTTGTCTACTTCATATATAGCTATATCTTTAGATTTATATGTAAATATAACTCTATTATCTATATTAAATATATTATTAATTTTATTACCATTTAATACTTTATTAATTAGATTATCAGGTAGTTTTACTACCTTAATAATCAGCCATAAACTATACATTAATAGTTGCTAGAGATTTAAAGTAATTAATAATATTATAAATTACATTCTTAACTGGTATATTAATCCAATTACTTCTTGCATTATCTAACCTATCTATAAATCTTTTATTATTTAAAATTACTTCTAGCCTTAATATTATATCTTCCATTGTTTTTTGAGTAATGTTTTCATCTTTAAAAATTATTAAATCAATATAATTAATTAATCTATCTTTATTTAAAATGTTATTAGTAATTAAAAAATAGAAATCAAAAATATCCTTATATCTAGTTGAACGAATACCAAATTTTAATAAAGATTTTAGTTTTTCGCATACAATTTGTTCGGGTGAATTTATAAGTAGGGATACACTCCCATCTAAAAGAGCAAAATCAAATATATATTCATCTTGTTCTAATTCAAAGTATTTATGAACACCTATATCTAATTTTGTTTCAAGAATATTATTATAATTATCAACAATTGATATATTAACACGTTTTCCATTATATAATTGATGATGCAATTTTTCAATATTACCATTAATTTTTACTACAGTTTTTTTATCTTTTTCATTTAATTCGTTTATAAAGTTTATTATCGAACTGTCATCAAGAGAATATTTAATAAAATCCAAGTCTAAATCTCGTGTAGCACGTCTTTTGTTTTTACTTATATTATGCATTACAACTCCACCCTTAATGGTAATATTATGTGCATATTTACTTTTACCTATTTTATATAAAATCAAATCTTGACACACTTTAGATTGAGCATCAGCAATTTCATATCCCTGTGTTAAATAGTTATTAATAAGTTCATTTAAATTCATTAAAATACCTCGTCTTGTATTATTTCAAACAATTTATCACTATAAGGAAAATTAGTTAGATAATTTTCTATTTTTTCCATATTCAAACTATCTGAAATTTTTCTATAATTTGTAATAATTTCTTTATACATATCATATCCTATTTGATTTTTACTTCTTGCAAGTTCGATAAGCATTCTTTCTTTATCATATATATTAATTAAAATTCCATTTATTTCAATTTTAGTTATTCCAATATTAAATAATTCATCTGTTAATCTTACTTGTTTAACATATTTTGATCTAATTTTATTATTTTTAGTTGTTGCAA
>CASEYV010000103.1 GCA_949292245.1 uncultured bacterium | reverse complement strand
AGAACCTTTTGTGTTTTCTCCTCTACCTGCATTTGTCCCTTGTGGTACTGCTGGATAAATACCAGCTGTTGCTGGGACTCCTGACATAGGAACAAAAAAGTCCTTCCATTGATCTGCAAATGTTCCTCCTATAGCTCCTGCAAATGCTTTAATAAATCCCATAATTTTTCCTCCTTAAATTTTAAATATTTATATATATGTTATTCCCTTTGAGCTTACTACTTAATTTTAAAAAATCCTCCCTTCATATCTATATTAATATATATCATACCTTTTTATTTTTTACATCGTACATTAGAGGTAATTTTTAGGTTTTTTTTGCCCCAAAAGTGCAATTTTATTTTTTTTTACTTAAAATATTTTCTTTTTGTTCATTTTGTAGTAAAATTAAATATTGTAGGATATAATTAAACAAAAAGGAGAATTATGTATGTATAAATTAATTATAATAGAAGATCATAAAATGTTACGAGATATGATTGTTGAAACACTAAATTCAAAAAATGATCTTGAAGTTGTTGCAACTAGTGGTAATGCAAAAGACTCATTGGAATTATGCAATAAATATAAACCAGACTTAATATTAATGGATATATGTACAGAAGAAAATTCAAGTGGCATAGCTTATTCTAAAATTTTAAAAAAAGAACTACCTGATATAAAAATTGTTATTATGACTGGTATTTTAGATTATAACTTTATTAAAGAAAGTAAAGAATCTGGAATTGACAGTTTTATATATAAGAATATTAGTAAAGATGCTATGGTTATGACTATTAAAAATACTTTAGAAGGTTATTCTATTTATCCTAATGATAAGAAAAACTATTTAAAAGAAAATATATTATCTAATCTTACAGATACTGAATTAAAAGTTCTTACTTTATACTGCAAATTACTAGATAGAGATGAGGTAGCAGCTAAACTTCAAATTTCGCAAAGAACATTAAAATCTCATATTTCCTCTATTTATTCAAAAACTGGATATGATAACCTAGGAAAGCTTTCAATATATTGTGTAGCAAATGGTTTAATAGTTCCTAATCTTGAATCTCCTGAATAAAAACCAATAGCAAAAGCAACTACTAAATTCAAAATAGTAGTTGCTTTTGTTAGTTAGTATTTTTTATGGAAACATTTACAGAGAATCTAGGTGTTGTTGAAATATAAAAATATCCATTTAATTCTTCAACCTTTCTCCTCATTCCTTTTATTCCCTCATTTTCTGTAATAAATTCATTCGGTTTTTTACCATTGTTCGTAATTACCATATATGTATCTTCAAGAGTTTCTTTAATATTTACAAAAATTTGTGAACTTCCTGCGTGTTTTATAGCATTTGTTGTTGCCTCTCTTATTATTTCAAAAAACACTTTTGCTTGTTTTTCGCTTTTGGGTAATTTTCCATTTATTATAATGTTCGTCCCATTTTTCTTATGCATCTTTATTAAATTTTGCAAGTTTTGGTCAATATTTTCTGAATCTTCTAATTCAGTAAACATATTTTTTATCATAAATTTAATTTCTTCAAAATTCTCTTCGTTTATTTCATTTCTGTTCAAATATTGTTGTAATACTGAAAGATTTTGACCAAGTAAATCGTGATATTTATTTTTTATTTTTAGTAAATTCTTTTCTTTTTCAAGTTGCTCTATATTTTTAATGTTTTCTTCTATTTCTTTATTATTAAGTTCTATTTTTCTATTTTGTTCATCTAGTTCTTTTATTAAAGTATATTCTTCTGTTGTATTAAAAGCATTTATTATTAAGTTCTATTTTTCTATTTTGTTCATCTAGTTCTTTTATTAAAGTATATTCTTCTGTTGTATTAAAAGCAGTTATCTCATTTTTATCAATCATAAATAGATAATGCTTATCTTCTACTTTAATAATATAATTTCCATTCATCTGTTGCTCACTTATAGCTTTTATTTTTGTAATATAATCTGTTTTTATATCTAATTTATTTAAAATGTCGTACATAACATTATTTATAATCAATTTTCTATTTCCTTTTAATACTAAAATCCCAGTATCAGAAGAATCTATTGCTTGTTTAATTGAAAAGACTGTTATTTTTTCATTTTTAATATATTTAAAGTAAGTAAAAATTAAAGAAATTATTTCATACACCAAACATATAACCATAATTATAAATAAACTACGAATATCTATGGATTTTTCACATAATAAAGCATACAGTATAAGTATTATTACGATATATTCTGCTATGTAAGATAGCCAATTTTTATCAATTACGGTTGTTTTAATAATTACTTTTATTACTTGAAATACAAGTGTCAAACATAGTATTACTAGAATAGGAATTATCATAGACTTTCTCTCCTTAAAATTACAACTTCCAATTTTGTAGTATCTTCATCGTTTTTTTCTTCTATCGTAGTTATTTCTTCTATTTTTAGTTTTTCTATTTTTTCTTTTAAATTTTTAAGTTTTTTATCAAATAAAAATTTTAGTCTAATAAACTCACCGTCGGCTTTAATATTTAGCACAAAATTTACATCTTTTAAATCAATTATAGTTTCAAATATTATGTCATAAATGGTAATTGTATCATTACTTGTGATTACAAACATATTGGTTTGTACAACTCCACTTAATTTCAAAATCTCTGTTTCTGACAATAACTCATTAATAATAGTTTCTATTCTTTTATTATTATATTTTTCTTGATTATAATTTGAGATTACAAGACTGCTCATTCTTTTACAGTAACTGCTAAGTATTTTTATCTTACATATTTTTTCAATATCTTTTTCTTCCATTTCGTCCAAAATTTTATTTATTTGTTTTCTTTTTTCATCTATTTTCTCATCTAGCAATTCTGTTATTTCATTTTTTACTCTTACTTCATACAACTCGCTTGTCAA
>CASEYV010000102.1 GCA_949292245.1 uncultured bacterium | reverse complement strand
TATTAATAAAGCTTTTAAATATATTTTACATAATATATTTATGGCAATTTTTATAGTTTTATTTATATTCCTTTTTATATATTTCATAAATAATTATAATTCAGTATCAATGTATACAATAACTTATAATACAAAAGATGATTTATCAATATCTCGTGGTTATTTTATCAAAAGTAAAGTTCGTAATATATTACTTATAGATAATATAGAAATAACTAAGATTGATTATGAAATAAAAGATATAGAATTAGAATTATTTACTTTAGTAATAGGTGAAAAAGCCACCGTATATAAAAGTGATAATTTGGAAGATATATTTATTAGTGAATTAAATGAATATCCGGAAAAATTAAAAGATGATGTTATTAAATCTATGAAAAATAATCTTCATTTAGAAATAAAAATTACAGACACTCAAGATATAGTACACACTTACAATGCCAAACTATTTTTAAAATTAAATTTTTCAAGTAATAAATTGTCTTATGAAAATTTTAAAACAGAAAAGAACAATAATTCAAATAATCAATATAGAAGTACTAATTTATTAAATAATAATGGTTATATTAATTTAAATCTACCAAATCAATATATTGAAATAGAAAAAACAAACAACGAAGAAGATAATATAAAAGACAAATTAGCGACTATTGGTTATGAATATAATGAAGATACAAAAACATATTTTAAACAAGATGATTCAAAAATAATAGAGTATAATATAAATAATGAAACATTATATTTTGTAATAAATGAGAAAACATATAATTATAAAATAAATTATTATGTACAAACTGATACAATTTATTTTAATGTATTTAAATATTTATATTGTATTGCAAAATATAAATATTTTATAAATATTAATGAATATGCTTGTATGTTTGGTACTTGTGATGAATTTAAATTATATGTAATGGATATTATGAATGAATATGAACTAATTTCAACAACTCTACAATCGTAGAGTTGTTTCTCTATGTATTTTCTATTGCCTAATTTACAAGTATTTGTTATGTTTGTTACGGAGTAGGAAGGAGGTCGAAATTTTTTAAGTAGTAGTGAAAGATCATATTATAAAGGTAACATTTACTTTTATAATATTATGTACTTTGTGTTTTGTAATTAGTGTTAAAGCAGAAGTTACTGAAGAACAATATGAAATATTGAGTCCTATATTTTCAGATCTATATATATCATTAATGAGTGATGAAAAAATAGCAATATACACCGAAAATGAATTTACAGTTGAACAAAAGCTATATAAAGTTACTCAAACAGCAAATGGAACATACAACGAAGAAATAGATTTAGAATTAGAAGATGAAATTAGGAATGGTACATTATCATCTCCTAGAGATGTTACTTTTTATCAAACAACATACAAAAAGATATCTCTAATTGATTCGGGATTAAACAATAATGGTCATTTTATCACAATATATACTCAATGGTTAATAGTGCCTGTTACTCAATCTTATGATGTTACAGCAATGCGGGTTGAAGATGCCAACATTATTGAAGGATCACAATACGGTACACAAATATATATAAAGAATGGAACAACAGGATATGTTAATTATTCTCCAAATGGTACAAACATTGTAAAATCAGACAACGGCTTTGGAATATCCATGAACTTAGTTAATAATGCATCATATTATGAAACGGATATATCAGCTACAGTTCAAGCAACATCACAATACGCTAAAGTTTATGGAACATATCAACATGCAGTAAGAGATGTAACACTTGGTGATTCACAAAGTTATTTCATTTCTCATAATGGTTATGGAAGCGTTTTAAATTTTGCAACTGGGGTCCAAAACTGGTATGATGGAATGAACGGCGTTTATAAAACTTTAAGTTATTCATAATAAAACCTTTTCCTTACAATACTTTATTATTATGAATTAATTTTAAAGGTTTATACTCTATAAAAGGTATTAGCTCCGCTTTAGATAATATATATTCTAATATCCTGCGCTTAATTAGAATAATATATGTCATAAAGTTAGAACC
>CASEYV010000101.1 GCA_949292245.1 uncultured bacterium | reverse complement strand
CTATTAAATTATATTTTGCCCTATTATGTGAGCTTTTTCCATGTCCGTAGCAATCTACCAAAAGCAAATGAAAGTTTTTAGATAAATCTTTTATCACCTTTAAATAACTCATTGCATTCGTCCCCTGTGCATGAATAATTAGTAATATAGGTTTATCATTATTTGTTTCATAATAATTTATTACATTACTATCCTTTGTTATGAAGTGTTTATTTATTAGTTTCATTTTTATACCTCATTTCTTCAATATATCATCTGCTAAATCCTCTATCACATTTGATTTTACAAGTGCAATCCCTTTTTCTTTATCACATAAAACAATAATAGAATCTCCTGGTTTTATATCAAACATTTTTCTTGCTTCTACTGGTATTACTATTTGTCCTTTTTCTCCTACTTTACAGATACCTACATATTTATCTTTTTCCATTTTTAATACACCTCATTAAATTATGCTGTTATACTTTTCATACTTATTATACTTTATAACAATAAAAAAAGCAATAGACTTTTGAAAAAATCTATCACTTTAATCTAAACAAAAAATTACTATAAATCTTTCAAACTACAAAATTGTATTTTTTAGTTTATATATTCTAATAATGGCTTTAAATATTCTTTATCAGTCCAATCACATTTTTCTCCTACTGCACTCATTAGTGCTTTCATCCAAGGTTCATAAGTGTTAGGATCTTTCTTTGCTATTGCTTTTTGCAACATTTTGCATAAAGTCCTATCTTTAAATGTCATATTTTCTTCATCCCAAGCACCTCTACCATAGAATGTCGGAATGTTCTTCAAATCTTCTTTAAGATTATGTGCTTTTACTTCATTAAAGGCTTGTTCTTCAAAAGGAGATGCCCCAACACAAAATATTGCTAACTTTTTATTCTTTAATACATCATAATTTTTTCTAAAAAATGATAAACCTGCTATACCAGAAGCATAAATTCCACCACATAAAATTATTGTATTATATTTTTCAATATCTTTTATCTTTGCATTTGGTGTTTCTATGCAATCAAATTTAAATTTTTCAGTTAACCAATCTACATATTTTTTTGTAGCACCATATTTTGATTGATAAATTATTATTCCTTTTTTCATACTTTCCATCTCACTTCCAAATTACTCATTTCCAATTATCCATACAATTCTAGTTCGTTAAACTATCTTACTCATTACTAAAGCGGGTTTTAATTCTTCCGTATTAGGTATATCCCATGCTTTTGTATGTTCCACCAAATACCAGTCTGCTATTTGTAAGTTATTGTTCTACCAAAAAATCATTTAACTTATTATAAAAATCATTACTATTAAAAATATAATTACAATGACTTGCTTTTTCTAATATAAAGAGTTCTAAATTTTTAATATTATTTGAAATATATTCAGCTTCGTCTCTTGGGACTAAATCTTTAATTCCTCCATTACAAACTAAAGTAGGAACGATGATTGTGTTTAGTTCTTCTTTAGTTATAGAGTGAGATTCAAAATTCAATTTTTCAAACATTTCATTACTTTTCTTACCTGGATACCAGGGGATTTTTTCCATAATTTTAGCATAATTAGGTTTTTTTATCACATTATTTCTTGCTACTCCACTACATAAAACTAATTTTGAAATACTATTAGGGTATTTCATAGCAACATTAAGAGCAACTGTTCCTCCTCCACTACATCCTAATAAATATGGTTTATCTATATTTAATTTATTTATAAATTCATATACATCCTTTGCTGATTCTTCATAAGTTAATGTACAATTTTTTTCACTTTTACCACAGCATCTTCTATCAAAAATATATACTTTATATTTATCTTTTAATCTATTTGCAATAAATTTCATTAATCCTGTATTTACACTATTAGGATTTAGCAAAATAATTGATTTTCCTTCTCCGAAAATCTCATAATGAATTTTTATATTGTTCACAACTATATCCAATTTAATCTCCCCTATAACTTACTATTTTTATATAACTTACTATTTTTATATCATACCACTAAACGGTAATTTGGTCTTTATTCTTCTTTTATATAATTCAATATTTTAGTTGTTAATGGTTTAAATATTATATACAATATATAACCAATAATTCCACCAAGTACATTTGTTATTAAATCTGTTATATCTGATGATCTAAAATCATTTATTAAAGGTTGTAATAACTCAATACCTAAACTTAATAAAAATGTATATAGTATTATCTTTATTAAGTTTGTTTTCTTGTTTTTAATAAGTGGCAATATAAATCCAAATGGAATTGTCATTATAATGTTTAGAACTACTTGTCTAATAAAATCACCTTTACCATCTGAAACATCAATGAAAGGCACTAAATTCATTGGCACATAAGAGTGATTAAATATAAATGGTAAAGATGTGATTATAGGCATTAAAGTAAAATACAATACAAATGATAAATATATATACATTATAGTATTTATAAATAATACATCTTTTCCTTTTACTTTCCATCTCTTGTAAAATATAAAAATATATAAAATGGCTAAAATAATAAAGTCCAATAACTCTTTCATAATTTCCTCCGTCTACAAATATTATTTTATAAATTATATATAAAATAATCCAAAATAACAATTAAATATTTATTAATTTTTT
>CASEYV010000100.1 GCA_949292245.1 uncultured bacterium | reverse complement strand
AATATCACTTTTCATTTATATACTCCTTTATTCTATTAAAAGTATACCACATTATCTATATTTTAGTAAATACTCTAAAAGATAATTTTATAACAAAAAGTTACTATTCACAGCTGAAATAGCAAGAAATAGCAAAAAATGAAATAAGATGTAGAATTTCGCTGATATAAGATGGTGATTTTCTACATTTTTATTTTAAAGAAATTAGTATGGATGTTAGTAATAATAAATGTTGCTAAGTAGACCAATTTTGTGAATAACTTAAATAAATGAGGCAGCTGATGTTGATAAGTGCCTTGTTTCTTGAAAGTTAAGTGATATCATGCGAAAACCCTTGATAAATTAGTATAATTTTAGTACTCTTAAATTACAAGGAAAAGAGTGAATAAAGTATGAAAGCAAATTCTTTAGGTAAATTACAATCCCAAGTAATAAAGTTAGAGCAAGAAAATATAAAGTTAAGAGATAAATTAGCCAAAGAACAAGAAAAAAACAAACTGCTAGAAAAAAAGATAAAATATTTGGAAGAAAATATTGAACAAAAAATAAAAACAGCAGTAGAAAAATTAGTTAAAGATGTGCTTGCAGAAAATGAGACATTAAAAGCAGAAAATGCTAAGTTGAAAAAGTTACTTAATTTAGATAGTACAAATAGTGGTATACCTACTAGTAAAACAAAGATTGGAGAAGAAAAACGAATACCTAATAGTAGAGAAAAAACTGATAAAACTAAAGGTGGTCAACCAGGCCATAAAAAGCATAAATTAGAAAAATTTAAAGATGAAGAAATAACAGATACATATACTTATGAGATAACTAATCCTATTTGCAATTGTGGTGGCAAATTAAAATTAATAGGGAAAAAATGTAAGGACGATTTTGATATAGAAATAAGGTTAATAAAAAGAAGAAATGAATTTTGTGAATATAAATGCATAAAATGTGGAAAAGAAATAAAAGTGCCAATTCCAAATAATTTAAAAGAAGAAAATCAATATGGAAGTAATGTCCAAGCAATGGCTGTTTCTCTGATAAACGAGGGATGTGTTTCATTTAAAAGAACAAGAGAATTAATACATGGTTTTTCTGGCGGAGAAATGAATATTAGCGAAGGATATTTAGTGAAATTACAAAAGAAGAGTTATGATAATTTAACAACTTTTGATAAAGACTTACATCAAAAGTTATTAAAGCTAAAAGTATTGAATTGGGATGATACAGTAATATTTATAAATGGTAAACAAGCGTGTTTAAGGTTTTATGGGGATGATAATTTAAAATATTATAAAGCTCATGAAACTAAGAGTAAAGATGGCTTGGATAAAGATGAAATATTACAATATCTTCCTAAAGATACTGTAGTAGTTCATGATCATAATAAAGTAAATTATAATGAAGATTATGAATTTACTAATGCAGAATGTTGTGTTCACTTAATTAGAGATTTAAATAAATTAAATGATAATTTACCAAGAGAATGGACAAATAAGTTGATAACATTACTGGTTGAAACAAATAAAAAAAGGAATGATTACATAAACAAAAATATATTATTATTTGATCAAGAAGTAAGCGATAAGGTAATTGTAGAATATGATGAAATAATAAAAGAAGCCGAAGCAATAAATAAAAAAGATTTTAATAAGTATTATGGACAAGATGAACGGACTTTAATAAAAAGATTAAAGGAATATAAAGAAAACTATTTATTGTGGGTATTAAGATTTGATGTGCCATTCTCAAATAATTTAAGTGAAAGAAGTCTTAGGAGTAGTAAGACAAAAATGAAAGTTTCTGGACAATTTGCTAATATCAAGAATGCAGTGTATTATGCAAGAATAAAAAGTTATATAGAAACTTGTAAATCAAATGGTATTAATGTTCACATTGCTCTTAAAAGACTTATAGAAAGAAATCCTTATACTTTAGATGAAATATTAAATCATCAAAAAGAAGATGCTAATTAGCATCCCTTTTGCGTGTTTTAATTTATTTTAGCTGTGAATAGTAACATTTTAAACATCAAAATAACATATCAATTATTTTATTAGCAATTTTTTCATGAGCTAAATAATTCATATAATAACTAGTATTATCTAAAAAATAATTTT
>CASEYV010000099.1 GCA_949292245.1 uncultured bacterium | reverse complement strand
AAAATGGAAATAAGTCATTCACAAATTCAACTGGAATTATGTGAATAACTAAATTCTGGTTGCATACATTAAAACTGGAATTTACTTTTTCACTTCACATAAAATAAAATTTATGTAAAATATTATTAATAATATTGTATATAATTTTTTTTTAATTTATAATGAATACAGGTGATTAAAATATGGATTATAAATATACATCGAGGTCAGTTGAAGACACATTAACAATTGCCCAAAACATTGAATCAGAAAAGTTTCCAAATATGGTAATTTGCCTAGAAGGAGAACTAGGTAGTGGAAAAACAGTATTTACAAAAGGATTTGCCTCAGCATTAGGCATAGAAGATACAATAACAAGTCCAACTTTTAATATAATTAAAGAATATAATAATGGAGAACTACCATTATATCACATGGATGTTTACCGTTTAGAAGATAACAATGAAGACATTGGATTTAAAGATTATTTCAACAAAGGGGGAGTAACCATCATTGAGTGGGCGGACATAATCAAAAAAGAACTTCCCAAAAAGAGATTAGAAATAAAATTTAAAGTAATAGATGAAGATACAAGGATTTTAGTATTTACACCATATGGTGAAGAATACGAAAATCTATGTAGTGCGGTATTATAATGTATACATTGTTTATAGATACACATTTATGGGATATAATTATAATTTTATTAAAAGATGGAAAAGTTGTTAATAAAGAAGAAGTTATCAACAAAAAAAATAATAGTGAGTATATATTTCCAAGCATAATAAAAGTAATAGACAAAGTAAAACTAGATGAAATAATAGTAGTAAATGGTCCTGGATCTTTTACAGGAGTAAGACTTGGAGTAACTATTGCTAAAACATTTGCTTACACTTTAAATATACCTATAAAAGTAATCACTTCATTAGAAGTAATGGAAATTACGTATGATAATCCTAAAGTTGCTTTTAGTGATAACAATGGTTACTACTTAGCAAATTTTACTAATAAAGACAATATTGAATACAAATATATCACAGAAGATGAATTTGATTTATTAAAAGATAAAGATGAATACATTACAAAATATGAAATAGATATAGAAAAAGTATATGAATTTTTAAAGGATAGAAAAGCAATAAATCCTCATGAAGCAAATCCAATATATGTAAAGAAAATTGGAGTAGAAATTGATAAGAAAAGCAACTAAAAATGATGTAATTGCGATAAATAAATTAGGAAATAAACTTCATGAAAATTTTACTACGACATTTCATATAGAAACTGAAATAGATAGCAATATAGCAATAGTATTAGTAAGTGAAGATTCCAATAATATAAATGGATATTTATATGCACTAGATTTTGGGGATAACATTGATTTATTAAGTATTTATGTAAATGAAGAAAATCAAGGGCAACACATAGGAACGAATTTAGTAAAATATTTAATAAACAAAAACAAAGATAAAACAATTACATTAGAAGTAGCAAGTAATAATTTAAGAGCTTATAATTTATATAAGAAATTAGGGTTTAAAATAGTGAATACAAGAAAAAAATATTATAATAATGATGATGCCTATATAATGAAATGGGGGAATTAAATTGAAAGATATATATATATTAGCAATAGAAACATCATGTGATGAAACAAGTATAGCAGTTGTAAAAAATGGTAATGAAGTAGTAGGAATAACTATATTAACTCAAATGGATACTCATGCCAAATTTGGAGGAGTAGTACCAGAAATAGCATCACGAATGCATACAGAAAACATTACAATGGTTTTAGAAGATGTGCTTAATAAAGCTAACATGAAAATGTCTGAAATAGATGCTATAGCAGTAACATATAAACCGGGTTTAATGGGTTCATTATTAGTAGGAATAGAGTTTGCTAAAACATTAGCATATGTATACAATAAACCACTTATAAAAGTAAATCACTTAATTGGTCACATATATGCTAATGCAATAAATAACAAATTAGAATTTCCATTACTTGCTTTAGTAGTAAGTGGTGGCCATACAGAGCTTGTTATAATGAAAGATGATTATCAATTTGAATTATTAGGCTCAACACTTGATGATGCTATAGGTGAAGCGTTTGATAAAGTAGCTAGAATTTTAAACATTCCATATCCCGGAGGCCCAGGAATTGAAAAATTAGCTTTACAAGGTAAATGCACATATGAATTACCTAAACCAGTAATGGAT
>CASEYV010000098.1 GCA_949292245.1 uncultured bacterium | reverse complement strand
TATAATCATGAGATATTTTAACAAATACATTATAAAATTCATCATAAAAACTTTGCGATTCTACAACAAAACTATAATTAGTACAATCTTGATATGTAGCTTTTTCTTCTAATACTACTTCATCTCTAGATATTCTTGATGCTTTAATTATATCAGTACCACTAACAAAAGTACCAATGTTACTTATATTTAATAAATTTTTAACTGATACATTTTTCATTAAAAAACCACCAAACTTATATTAACATAAGTTTGGTGATAGTGTAAAGTATAAATTATTGATATTTTATATACAGATCATATTATTAATAATTATCTAATATACCATAAAAGTCCGACCCTCGCCGTTTTATAGGCGGCGAGGGATTAGTTTATCACATACCTATTATGTATGGATCTGACATTGTTCCATTTCCATCTATTACATAGACTGAAGAGTCTAGATACAAGACAGGTCGGGCCGAATAGCCGCTGAGCGCGCTGAGGTCGTACAAGTCACCGCTGCTGCTCAGAAAAAACACGGTGATACTGTCCGACGAAGACGGAGTAAGTGTCCATTCATAACCTTGTCCATATAACCAACTTTCTCCTGCACATGTAGATTTATTATATGAAAATAAATTTGTTGTCCTTGCACATGAACTTGCTAGTACACTATATCCATAATCACTTGCATACATTAATCCTATTTTTCCTTCCCCCTCTGTTGGTCTTCCACTATACACTGTAGACCCTCTTTCATATCCATAAAACGCCTCTGCTGTTGCATTTGTACTTGAATATCCTCCCAAATACCATTTTACATTTGCTATCATATTTCTATATATACTATTTATTCCTATTTTTGTATAATCACAATTACTTGGTACTGTTGTAGAATATCCATAACAATATCCACTTTCTGTTCCATCATCGGTATTTAAATATGCTCCATTTAATAAATTCATTAAACTTGCTTGAGTCCAATCATTTGTATTTGATTTATGCCACGCTAATCCTCCGATTGAATCTGCTCTTATTATCTTGACTAAATTCTTACCACTTTGTCCATGTGATGCTGAATCAAATACTCCTATTATTCTCCATAACTCATTATTAAACCATATATAATTATTTGGATTCTTTCCTTCATATCTATATCCATTTTCATTTACTACTTGCCCATCTCCCTGTGTTTGTCCTGATAATGATGTTATATATGTATTTATATAAGTTTTATTAATAGTTACAAAATCAACATCACATGTAGCATTTGTACCATTAATATTTTCAACTGCTAATTTCCATTCATCATATAACCATTTACCTGTAGCATTAGTGCATTCTACATCTACTCTATACATTCCTTTAGATGGAAAATTATTAACACTTGCTCCATCAAGAGTTAGCGCATAAGTAACTCCATCTTGTGTAAATGTTTTAGTATTATTGGTATTATAATTCATTCCTATAATACTAATAAATATTATTAATACTATTATACTAACTATTAATATTCTTTTCTTCATCTTTAATTCCTTTCTTTATTTCTTTTATTATTTCGATTACTTTTATTTTTAAATAATAATCTTCATTTATTTTTAAATAATAATCTTCATAAGAATTATTATCATATTCTTCTAATATTTTTATATCCAAATTATCTAATAATAATTTATTAACATTTTTAAGTTTCTTTATTCCAAATGTATCTACTATTAATTTATCTATACCAACAAATTTTATTTTATCTTTTACTTTTACTAATATTAGATAATTTGGATATAATTTTTTTAATATATTTATTCTTTCATTCATTTATGCCTCTTATTTGGTAACCCTTTAGGAAAAGTCCATAGACTTTTCCGTAGTTACTCTTATTTAGAGTTATACTCTTGGATAATTCATGTCCTTAATGCTTATTTTTAATTAGCCTTAACCAACTAAACAGCAAACATTTAGGGCTCTCTGGCCGAATAGCCGTTGTTCGCGTTGTTGTTGTTCAAGTTTTGCCGTTGTTGTTCAGATTAAACACGTTGTTACTGTTCGACGAATTCGGAGTTACATAAGAATTACCCACCCCAATATCTATTAAAAATATTGTAAGCATCATTTCCTGTAGTATATGGATAACTATGTTTATAGTTTTCTATACTACTAAATAATTTACTAAAATCTATTATTTTATTATCAAATAAGTATTTAGTTCTTTTAATACCCTTTTTAATATTTTTCTTACTATTACTATTTATAATTGTTTTACTTTTGATAACTTTAATATTATATCCTAAAAATGGTATACCATTTTTAGATGATGATATATAAATTTTGTTTTTATTAACTAACAAGTTATATTCATTATACAATTTATCAGTTATAATATTTAAACATTTTTTTAAATATTCTTTATCTTGGTGGATGATTATATAATCATCCATATAATTAACAAATTTTAAATGTAAGTTATGTATCATATAATGTTGTAATTTTGCTAAATAAAATATTGCTAAAAATTGGCTAGTCATATTAACCAATAGGTAGTCCCTTACCAAAATCATATTTTGGTAAATATTTACCTAATTTATTTTCAAAATTACTTATTATTTTATTAATATATGGTTTATTTGTACTATTAAGTATTACTTTTATTAAATTATATTCTTCATTTGTTAAATCTTTATTAATTAGATTTAACAAAATATTATGATCAATCTTATAAAAGAATTTAGATATATCTAATTTTAAAAAATAAAATGTGTCATACTTTTTAAAATATTCAATATCTTTTTTTAATAATTTAATAGCATAATCTATCCCCATATTTTTTCTTGTTGCACAATTTCTATTATTTAAATATTTTTCTAGTTTTGGTATAAGTATAAATCTTGATACATAATGATTTATGACTTTATCATAAATACTTTGTGACATCACCACCCTTAATTTTGGTTTATATATTAGAAATATATTATATCTTCCACCATCATATAAATTATTTTCTAATACATATTTTATATTTATTAAATATTCAAGTTTTTGATTTTCAAACTTAAATATCTTTTTTCTATTTTTAACATTCTTTCTTATTTCTTCTTCATATATTATTTTTAAATCTTTTAAACTTACTTGCACTTATTATTTAACCATCCTGTTACCATTTTATTTATTTCTATTAATTTTAAAGTTATTTTATAAAGATTCTTTTCATTTATATATTTCATATCATATATTCTATCTAGTAAAAAATCTAAATAAGCAATGCTTCCTTTAATATTAGTTAAATAATAATTAATGTTAAAGTTTTCTTCTTCATAATTACATTTTAGAATTAATTCTAAAATGTAATTAGATACTATTCTTATTTTATCTTTATAAAAATAATCCTTTCTTGGTATATTTTCAATTAAATTATCTAACTCTATTATAAATACTTTGTATTTATTTAAAATATTAAAATCATTACTGATTATTTTATACATTGTTCTATACTTTCGACTATTTTTTCTAACTTTTCCGGATTAGTCATTTTTATATTTTTTATTAATAAGTCTATTCTTTTATTTACCGAAGATGATTTTTTTGCAAGTAACAATATTTTCTCGTATTGATTATCATTTACATTATACTCTTTTACTATTTGATTGTTATACATTATTTTATACGATACTTTATTTAATTCTAAATAGTTTAAAACTTTTCTAAAGCAGTATTAGGAAAACCACACTTTAATCCTGGTAAAATTTTATATCCAAATAACAAATTAAATATTAGTGCATCTTCATCATATATAGATATAAATGTTCCATTTCCTTTATACATAACAATATAATCTTTATTTTTTATTATTTTACTAGAATTATTTATTAATGTATTCTGTTTAAAAGCAGAAATTTGCCG
>CASEYV010000097.1 GCA_949292245.1 uncultured bacterium | reverse complement strand
AGGAGGAATAATGTTATCAACGTTGGATAAAAATGCAGTAGAAAGTTTTTTGAAATTATGTAAATCAGAAATTAAAAAAGGTAATCGAAAATTTATTAGTTTAAGAAAAGTAGTAATTAAAAGTGATATTATGAGTGCGTATGATGCTTTATATAGTTTAGGAATTAAAGATGAGAGGGAAATGTGGAATTATATTTTAAATTTAGAAGTAAAAGATTGTATTGATGTTAGTTTCGATTATGATGCTTATAGAGATTATAATACAGAGATGTATGAATTTATAATTTATATTAATAACACAAAAGTATATATAAAATTAACTTATAGAAATAAAGTAATATGCTTGTCATTTCATGAAAGTAATTATTAGTTAGGAAAGGACTTGATAATATGGAAAAAATGTATTGCTTTGAATGTGATAAAGATGTAACTGGTGAAGTAAGGGTTGAAAAAATTAATCATAATATTCATGGTCAAAATGTCGTGATTGATGAAAGAGTTTTTACTTGTCCAATATGTGGAACTGAATATGATTTTGATAGTTATGATGTGTTCGTACATGATATAAATGTTGCTTATTTAAATATATTTGGTTTGAGTTTTGAAAAATTAAAGGAAATAAGAGAGTCTCTAAATTTATCCCAAGAATTATTTGCGGAAGCTCTTGGATGGAGTAAAAAAACAATAACAAGATATGAAAATGCGGAATCACTGCCGCAGAAAGAATATCTTGATACTTATATAAGTTTATTAAATAATAAAGATAATATTTATAATATTTTAAAAAATAATAAAAATTTATCTAAAGAAAAATATTATAAAATATTAGATAGAATAAATGTTGATATTGATTATAAGAGTATTAATGTAATTTTATATATACTTAATAAAGTTATATTAAATAGAACTCAATTAATGAAATATTTATTTGCAACTGATTTTCTAAATTATAAATTATGTAATAAAGCAATAAGTAATTTTAAATATGCTCATGCGCCATTTGGTCCAATTGTTAATAATCAAGATGCATTACTTAATTTACTAATTAAACAAGATTATATTAAGTTGACTTCATCAGTTGATGATTTAGCTATGTTATTTGCACCTCTTCAAGATGCTGATTTATCTTGTTTTAATGAAGATGAAATAAAAGTATTAGATAAAATAATAAATAATTTTAAAGGTATGAGTGCTAATGAATTAACTGATTGGTCTCATAAGTTTATTGGTTGGATCAAAACCAAAGATGGAGAGATTATTGATTTTAAATATGCAAAGGAATTAGATATTTAA
Organism: uncultured bacterium; assembly: GCA_949292245.1. Taxonomy (GTDB): domain Bacteria; phylum Bacillota_I; class Bacilli_A; order RF39; family UBA660; genus Onthocola_B. The sequence continues at coordinate 1,117 of CASEYV010000097.1, read as the reverse complement.
TCGTAAAAAAGAAAAAATAAATATATTTCTTTTATTTTCTTTTTTTTTAAGTTATAATAATATTACTAGGAGAAATAAATATGAATTTAGTTGTAAATGAACATAATGTATTTATTATAGTAATAGTAACTTTTATAACAAGTTTAATATTAGTTCCAATTGTTAAAAAAGTAGCAATACATATTAATGCTATGGATGAACCTAATGCAAGAAAAATACATAAGGTTCCTATGCCAAGACTAGGGGGCTTAGCGATTTATCTAGCATTTTTATTCGGTTATATTTTATATGGGGAAGTAAGTACTCAAATGTTATCTATTTTAATTGGTAGTTTTTTGCTCATTTTAGTAGGTATTGTAGATGATATAAAATCAGTTAAAGCAAGATATAAATTAATTGTTCAAATTATTGCTGCTACAATAGTGGTTTTATATGGTAATTTATCTTTTTCAGAAGTGTCTTTATTAGGATATAATATTCATTTTAATGCTTTTTTTGGATCGCTTTGTTCAATTATATTTATTGTAGCAATAACAAATGCTATAAATTTAATTGATGGTTTAGATGGTTTAGCAGCGGGCATTAGTTCAATATACTTTTTAACAATTGCTATAATTGCATTTATATTAAATCGTATTGGGGGTTTAGATGTTATAATTTCTTTAATAATGTTAGGATCTACCTTAGGCTTTTTGTTTCATAATTTTCCTCCAGCAAAAATATTTATGGGAGATACTGGTAGTTTGTTTCTAGGTTTTATGATATCAATTATTGCATTACTTGGTTATAAAGTAACTACTTTTACATCATTAATAGTGCCAATAATTATTTTAGCTATTCCAATATTTGATACAATTTTTGCAATATTTAGAAGAATTTTAAAAGGACAAAACATTGGGGTTGCTGATAAAGAACATTTTCATCATCAACTTCTTAAAATGAAATATAGTCCTACTAAAAGTATTTTAATTATTTATGTAATAGATATAGCTTTTGCAGCTGTATCAATATTCTATATTTTAGGTGATAATCAAATAGCTATTGCTATATATGTTATTTTAATGATTTTATTATTATTTGTAGTTTTAAATACAGATATATTATTTGAACATAAAAA
>CASEYV010000096.1 GCA_949292245.1 uncultured bacterium | reverse complement strand
ATAACTCTTATTTTTTGCCACTTTGAACACTCCTTTCCAAGCGTATAAAACTATTATACCATCTCTACGCTTTCGTGTCCAAAATCTATCTTAACACCACCATCTGTAAAATTACTTTTTGCATAACTTATTCTTTCTTCTATTTCTTCTTTATTCATTAAAACACCTCTATTTCTTCTGGTCTACTTATAGTTATGGTTTCACATACTCTCATATTTCTGTATTTAAAAGCTTCCTCAATATAATCTATTTTTATGCCTGATTCAGGCATAGTTTTTATTAAAGCTTCTTTTATCCATAATGGCATTTTTATATATCTAGGTTCTCTCATATATTTTTTTATAAAATCTACTACCTTTTTATCTATTATTTTGTCTAGGTTGCTTAATTCTATTATTTGTTTACTTACTTTTACCGTTTTTCTTCTCCATTCTATTTCAGCATATCCTTCTAATTTTGTTTCTTCTTTATTCATTTGTTAGTCCTCCCCCAAGAAAAAAGATATGAATAATGTTATAATTCCTAATATAGCCCATATTCCCAGCATTATCCAGGGAATAATATAAAATCCAAAACTTATTAATACAATTATTAAAACCACTACTATTGTTTTTAACAATGCTTTTATTATTCTACTCATCTTTATTCTCCTTCCTCTAACTTATCTATGTTTATTTTTCTCATATTTTTATCCTTTCTTTAATATTTTTTCTTTAAACTCTTTATATGTCATATTTGATATTTCCTGTATGTTTTCTAACATTTCATCTAAGGTTATACCTCTGTTTCTTCTATCTCTGTATCTGATTACTAATGTACTGTCTCCAAATTGTCCTTGCTCCAATACACTTAATATTCCTGTTTTTGTTTCATAATATAGTTCATAAACTTTATCATTGCTTCCCCATGTATTTGGTTTTGCTTCTTCAGAATAAAATACTACTGTAAAATTTATTATTATATTTTCTGGTTTGTTATTTTCTATATTCATTTTCCCACCAACTTTCTCAAATTTGTTTTATTTTTATACTTTTTTGATAAACTTTTACTTGTTTTTGTGCTTAAGTTTGTTAATTTGGTTTATTTTTATCTTTTCTCTACTAAATATCTATCGTTTATTTCTTCAAACATATCTAACGCTTTGTATTTATTATCATACTTACAATATTTCTCTATTAGTTCTAACAAAGCATAGTTTTCTTCTTTACACTCTTCATACTTTTCTCTATAATCACATTCTTTGTTTATTGCTTTTACTGTTTCCTCTTTAGTATAAATATTTGTTTCAAGCTTTGATAATTCGGTAGAAACACAAGATATCTTATCAGCATTTATTGAAATTTCATCCCATTGTGGCTTTATATCTTCTTTTAGTTCCTTTATACTTTTATTTATTTCTTTTTGTGTTGCAATTAACACTTCTAATAATTTTGTTATTTTTAACATTTTTCTTTCCTTTCTACTGTATAACAGTTCTGTTCAAATTGCTTGTGTGGCAAAATTCCTAGCAATTGATATTCTTTGCTTTTCAATTCTTCCTTAATTTCTTCATAATCCAAATCTATTGTATTTTCGTCAACCCCAACATAAATTATTTCATTATCTTTAGTTTTAACTTTTAATATATCTTCATTTTCTATTAAATCTAATATATCTTTGCTAGTTTTCTTTACTACAATATTTTTAAGACATTCTAATTCATAACCACTTTTATTTGTAATTACACATACCCAACCATCTTCTTGTATCATTTTTTCTACTTTTTCAATGTTATGATATATTGTTTTTATATAGTCTCCTACTTCAATTTCCATACTTACTCCTTTTCTTTATTTTTAAAATATTGTTTTATGCAATTTCTATGTATTCCACTATATGTACATGCCCTTTCTCCAATTTTACAGGCAGGACAACACATTTTTCTCATAGTCTTTACTTGATAATGTATCATAATTTCGTCAATCATTTTATTTATCATTTTTTCTTTCTTTTCTAACTCTGCATCTTTTTCTTTTAGCATATTTAAGACTGTTTCGATTGCTTTACTTATTTTAGGTATTGTATTCTTATAAATTACAACACTTTCTTTTAAATATTCTATTGCTTCTCGTTCTTTTGGCATTAAATCACTTCCTCTATTCTTTTTAATAATTTTAGCCATTGTACTCTGTCACATTCCATTCCATAATCTTTAGCTTCTTTTATGTCTTTTCTTATTACCTCTAAACAAGAATCCGATAATTTATTATCTTCTATTTCTTGTAGTATATAATTTACTGTTAATTCTACTATATAAGTCATTCTTCCTAAAGCATATCGTTCTGCACTTATTATTATGTGTTCATAATCTGTCATTGCTTGTCCTCCTCCCATAGTCTAATTGCTACCTTTACACCAGATCTTTCTTTTATTCTTGGT
>CASEYV010000095.1 GCA_949292245.1 uncultured bacterium | reverse complement strand
ATATCTTCAACATTTTCAGAGACAAGTCGAAATTTTTAATAGACAATCTATGCCGGCTTTACCAGTTCTAATCATACGGGGTTTACTGAATGCTTACGAAATAGCATATGAAGATACATGTAGACGATCATCTTCATATGCTACTTTATTTAAGAAATAGTTTAATTATCTCATTTAAAAGAATAAGGATTCGATGACAAATATTTACTTTTTTAGATGAACGTGAGGTTTTTGAAACAATATGCCAATAATAGAAGATATAACTATTATAATCCCTAATGATGAGCCAACATATTTAACACTAGATTCCCCAATGGACAGTTCGAATAACAGTCCATTATCACGAATATCCAAGACACAAAGAGATATTCCAAATATGGCTAATATAGCTAATATAATAACAAATTTGAATTTGTAACTATATTCTTTGTTTATACCTAACGAATTTATTTCAGGAGGTTGCCCTTCTGAGATAAATTTACTTTTATTTTTTTTATTTTTAAATATTCGCATTGTTGGTTAATCCTTTTAACTGTCTTTGCCTCATGAGTTTCACGGAATTCAACTGTTTAACTGTTGCCTTTTTTTGAGCGCAAGAAAAAGCTTTAGATATTTTAGTATCAATACATATTGTAACTTCATGAGATAAAGATTTTACAAATCCTTTTTTCTCTTGCTCTTCAACGAAAAGAGAGTAAGTGCTTTTTAATCTTGCCATTTAGTATGTTCTCCTTTTAAATTGTGGTCAAAGGTATAAAAAATATCTTTGTTATTCATAAACTGCTTATATATTTTTCTATGATATTGACTATTATCTACAGTTCTAACGATTATTCTATCTGGAAATTTAGCCATAATGAAATAATTCAATGATGCATTTCCTTCTGTTGCATCAAAAAGCATAATATTACTTACTGGTATCTTTTTAGGGTCTTTATTTTCTAGTTCCTTAATATCAATCATCTCGCATACCCATATAAAACGAGGCATAGCCATGCATACAAAAAGTTCTCGTGATTTTTTTGTATTAGATCTGGTAATATAGTCTTTATAAGAACGGGAAGTTGTTAGAAAGCACCTGTAAATATATGTTGTATTTTCTGTCTTTATCTTCAAATCTGGGATAGACGTTTCTAAACTTTCTATTACTTTATCTATTTGAAGCATTTCTGCATCTAAATATATTTTTTCATACAATGGGACAATAAAAGAAGTTATACTCTCATCATAATCAATAAGTTTATATGGCCTCTCATTATCATCTATTGTTACTAATTTAATATCACCTTCACTAATTTTATTTTCTTTACCGATTATAAGGAAAGTATGATCATTAGTACAAGCTATAATAGGAAATCCTGATTCGATGTATACATATAGTAACTTTTTAAACTCATCATTATTGTACACTTCGCAATCTGCATCTTCTTGCATCCTAGTATAAGTGCGTATGCCAAACCCTATTTTTTTCAATACAAATGAAATCATGTCTAATGGCAACCCACGGGACGGAAGTTGCCTTTCATTACTGTATTTTGATAAAATTTTAACAATTTGAGAAGGGAGAAGTTGCCTGTATTTATTATATTTATAAGAAAAATAATCCATCATCATTATTAGAGATATTTCAGCACATGAAATCGCTTCTCCATCCTGTCCACAAAATGGGAAACCTGTAACAGATAGCTTTCGACCATAAATTGAAACATCCTTTTTACATAAACAACATACAAAACTTCGTTCATTAAAAAGAGTAGGAGAAAAAAAAGTATATCCTATAACACGACGTACGGTTGGTCTTAAAACCATGTACCCATAAAATTTGTTAGACAAATCTTGGTCATAAAAATTTTGTTCATTTACATCATTTGAAAAAAAAGATATTCTAAAGCAGTAACGACTATAATTATTATGCTTTTTAGAATAAAAGGCATAATAAGTATCTCGATAATAAATATCAATATATGGATATTCTATACAGCAAACAATATCTTTTCGCATGTCACTAATTATTCGTGTTATGCCTTTGGATACTTTGCTTTTGGGAACTTTCAATTCATCTGATACTAATGAAAGAAAATCATCTTCTATTAAGTAATTTATACCACAAAATGAAAATGTTATAATTTCTGTTGAAAGAGGTGAATCTTCAACTACACTATCAGTAGACATTTTAGGCTTATTATTACGTTTATTCTTAATTAAATCTATAATTGTTGTTTTTACTTCTTTAAAAAAACTCATAGTTATTACTCTTTAACAGCCCTAAATTAAACTATTTTTTTATTATGCCCAAGCAATTATAAGCCTTATTACAAATAAGTTGATATTATAATTATTTAAGCCTGAAGAAAATATTTAAAACAAAACATTGCTGAAAACGGTTGATATCCGTTCACCCAAAACGGGGATATCCGTTCACTTTTCATACTCTTTACCTATGGCGATGCAAATTTATTGATTTTCGTCT
>CASEYV010000094.1 GCA_949292245.1 uncultured bacterium | reverse complement strand
ATTTAATTGGTTAACCCCAGAAGAAGATGAAATATTACTCAGAAATACAGAAAAAGAAATATCATATCAAGATGGAGTTAAAAATGGTATAGAACAAGGAATAGAACAAGGTGTTGAAAAAAATACAATAGATGTTATTAAGAACTTAATTTCTAAAAAGTTGTCAATAAAAGATATAGCTGATGTAGTTAATTTAAGTGTAGGTGAAGTTGAAAACATAATTAAAGAACAAAAACTAAAAATAGATTTAAATAAGTAATTAATAATTATTAAAATAAATTGCAAAACAGATATTTAAATATTTGTTTTTTTTATGAAATTAATAAATTAATAAAATAAAAAAAGAAAAAACAAATATTTAATTTAATATATATAGTGAAAGGGGAAAAGATTAACAAATTAAAAGCAAAGGAGATGAACAAGATAAAGATTAGTGAAAAAGAATTTGTTAAAGCAAGTAGAGATGATGTATTTAAAGCAGTAATAGGTTATCCCAAATATGGTAAAAACATTTTAGAAAAGATACTTTCCCAGGCATTAAAAAAGGAAGTTAAATTAATAAAGTTTTTTAATAATGAAATATCCAAAGGAATAGCAAATGAAAGAAAAAAGTTATTAGATGTATTAATTGAAGTTGAAGGAGGATATGTAAATGTTGAAATAAATTTAAATGATTATTCAAAAGCAAAAAGAATAAGAAATTTTAATTATATAACATCATTTTATAGTCAAAATGTAAGAAAAGGTGATATGTATGATATAAATAGTGAATACATTCAAGTTAATTTAAATTATGGGAAAACAGATCATAGTTATGCATATAAAAGTTTTTATATGCAGTCAGATGATCATGAAAAATATGTAGATAATTTTAAAATTGTAGAAATAAATATAGAAAATTTAAAAGTAGCATGTTATAATGGGGAAGAAAGAGAAGAAGAATATAAATATATAATAATGATGGATAAGGATAAAGAAGAATTAAGTAAATATTATCCCAATGATAAAATAATAAAGGAGTTTGAGTATGTGCTTATGAAAGTAAATGAAGAATTTAATTGATTTAATTGGTTAACCCCAGAAGAAGATGAAATATTACTCAGAAATACAGAAAAAGAAATATCATATCAAGATGGAGTTAAAAATGGTATAGAACAAGGCATAGAACAAGGAATAGAACAAGGTGTTGAAAAAAATACAATAGACGTTATTAAGAACTTAATTTCTAAAAATTTGTCATTAAATGATATAGCAGATGTAGTTAATTTAAGTGTAGATGAAGTTAAAAATATAATTAAAGAACAAAACCTAAAAATAGATTTAAATAAGTAATTAATAATTATTAAAATAAATTTTCTTTAGACTAGATTTTCTAGTCTAATTTTTTTTGTAAATTAAAAATTTTATAAAATAAAAAAGATAAAAGAAACATTTAATTTAAAATATAGAGTGAAAGGGGAAAAGATTAATAAAAGTGGAAAAAAAGGAGATGATAAAGTGGTATATCCACTAATTAATGACAAAGTTTTTGTTAGTGCTAATATAAAAATGTAGGAAAATGATTAAATAAAAATGTAGGTTTTTCAACATTCTTATATTGTTATAATCCTACATTTTTATATTGACATTAACAATGATTTAGATTTTAAAAAAAAAGTTTATGTTATATAGCAAGAATATATAGGAATCAACTAACAACAAATGAAGAATATTCCAAAGTAAAAAAAGTAATAGGGATAACATTATTTAAAGATAATTCATATAAAGACATGTTAGAAGATTATAAATTAGTAGATAAAATAAATAAAATAAAAATAAAAGAAGAATAAGAACTAATAAACATTGAAAGAATATTAAAGTTACATTATAATAAAGATATAAAATTTATAAAATATTTAAAAATATTTAGGATTGAAAATGTAATTGAAATGTAAAAATATAGTGGGTGAGATAAAATGTTAGAAAAAACAATAGAATATGTAAAAGAATTTATAAATGATCCAAGAAATCAAAAATTAATAAATCATGAACAATCAGCACTTAGAAATGCTAAAAGAATTGGCAAAACTGAAGGTATTGAAATAGGTAAACTTAATGTAGCCAAAAAGATGTTAAGTGAAGGAATTTCTGTTGATATTATAAATAAAAGTACTGGGATAGATTTTAAGGATTTATATAAATTACTAAATTAGAAATAATAAAAAAGAAATGCATTTAATTAAGTTCTCTAACCAAATGCATTTCTTTTTCTTGTGGGTAAATTTTTTCTAATAATTGATATTGTAAAGTTAAGTCAAGAGCAAGTCTTACCATAACTTCTTTTTCTTTTGTATAATCAATACTAATTATTTTTTCAGTACCATCCATTAAAGGATATGTTTTTTTATTATGCTCATCAATGATAACTTTATATCTTTGGTCTGAATGTAATTGATAAATTCTATTATGTAATCTATTAGCACCAATAAATAAAGATACTTCATTAATTGGATCAACTACCAAAGTTGTTCCAGCAAACCCAGGAGACATAAAAGCTTTCCCAGAAAGTGGTGCATACACGGATAAATAGGTTGGGTCTTTTTGTTTTAAATAGACTAATGAACCATAAAAATAAGAATAATGGTCAACATCTTCTTGAAAACCAGTCGCAGTATCTCCAATAGTTGAAACTAAATCTTTGCTAATAATATCTCCTTTAATTAATGCATTTGCAAAACTAATCATATCATCTTTAGTAGAAAAGAAACCGGCATGACCTGGAGCAATACCCATAGCATGTCCAATAGCTTTAGCTTTACTATCATGTACACAGCCGGGCATATCAAGAGTCCTAACTACATATGAACCATCAGAATTAACACTACAAGAAAAATTTTCATTAGCAACACGATATAATTTTTCTTGAGGTACATTTAAATAAGTGTCAATCATTCCAGCTTTTTCAAATATTTCTGAATTTACGAATTCTACAAAAGACATATGTGTAGTTCTTTCAACAACATATCTTAAAATCATAGCACCAATATCAGTATAAGCATTATTTAAGTGATTATATCTTTTATGAGCACTAAACAATATTTCTTCTGCTTCTTTTGGAGTTTTAGCAGTATCAATTCGTATATCAGTACCAATATTAGCACTAAATTTAAGCAATTCATATATAGTAACATCTTCTAAGTTTTTAAACTCAGGAACATATTTAATAACAGGATCATATAAATCAATTAAACCAACTTCATATATTTTAAGAATGGCAATAGCAGTAAATAATTTAGAAGTCGATGCTAAATCAAATATTGTATCTTCTTCCATATCAAGTTCTTCTGGAATTAATAAATTATTTTTCATAATATATTCTTGCCTTTTACCACATAAAATAGTATCCCTAGTTTTATATGTACCAAAATCAAGCAATACTCCAGGAGTAATTTTAGTTAAATTAACAAAATTATCAATTATTTCTTTTAAACCACTTCTTTGGAATAGTTTTAATCTTAAAGTAGTAATACTAGCTCCAGGATTTTCTTTTATTATTTTTAATACTGGTTTTAATAGATTTTCATAATCTTTTTTA
>CASEYV010000093.1 GCA_949292245.1 uncultured bacterium | reverse complement strand
GTAAATTAAGTATTTTTTTAAAACAATTTAAAAATGTAATGATTATTCTTTTATTAATAGTGGGATTAATGTCACTATTTAATGCTATTTTTAGTGATGTGGATTATTTAGAACCCTTTGTAATTCTTGGTACTACTATTATTAATTGTATTATGGGTTATCTACAAGAATCAAAGGCTGAAGATGCTTTAGAAAAATTAAAAAAATATTCTGCAGAATATACCATGGTTAAAAGAGATGGTAAGATTAAGAAAATTGATTCTAAAGAATTAGTTGAAGGAGATTATATCATTTTAGAAGCGGGAGATAAAGTTCCGGCGGATGCTAGAATCATAGAAAATCATTTTGCTAAATGTGATGAAGCAATTTTGACTGGGGAAAGTTTAAATGTTGAAAAAACTGATGAAGTATTAACAGGTAATTTAGCAATATCTGAAAGAAAAAATATGATTTATTCTGGAACAAGTGTAACTGTTGGTAAAATTGAAGCAATTGTTGTTGATATAGGAATGGATACTGAATTAGGAAAAATTGCTGCTAGTTTAGATACAAAAATAGAACCTATTACTCCTTTACAAATTAAAATTAAAAAGATATCAACGTTTATTTCTTTCATTGCGGCATTTTTAGTAGCATTTGTTATGTGTTATGGTTTAATAATGGATTATACATTATTAAATGTATTTATGTTATGTATATCTATGATTGTTGCTAGTGTACCTGAATGTTTACCTATTGCTATAACTGCAACTCTTTCTATTGGAGTTAATGAAATGGCTAAGAAAAAATCTATTGTTAGAAATCTTGCTGCGATAGAGACTTTGGGGGCTACACAAATTATTTGTACTGATAAAACAGGAACACTTACTACTAATAAAATGGAAGTAATTAAAATATTTACTAATAATGAATATATTAATTTAAAAAATATTGTTGATAATCAAGAACTTATCAACATTATGACTTTTTGTAATAATACTTTATTAGATAATAATTCTTTAATTGGAGATAGTGTTGAAATTGCTTTAACAGAATTTTTAAATAAAAATAAAATTGATGTAGTTGGTTTAAAAGAAAATAATAAAGCAATAATAGAATTACCATTTGACTCCAATCGTAAATTAATGAGTAAAATGTATAAAATAGATAATAAAGAAATAATTTATACTAAAGGTAGTCTAGAAAATTTAATAAGTAAATGTAAATACGTTTTAATTAATAAAGGGATAGAAAAATTAACAAAAGAAATTAAAAATAATTATTTAAAAATAGAAAAAGAAATGTCTAATGATGCTTTAAAAGTAATAGGATTTGCTTATAAAGATGTAAAAAGAAAATATGTAAATGAAGTAGATTATTTTAAAGAAGAAAATAATTTGATATTAGTAGGGTTAATTGGTTTAAAAGATCCTGCTAGAAAAAATGTTAAAGAAGCTATATTAACTTGTAGAGAAGCAGGTATTAGACCTATTATGTTAACAGGTGATAATTTAGAAACGGCCTTATCAATTGGTAAAGAAGTAGGTATTATAAATAGTAATGATGAAGGTATTAATGCTAATGAACTTAAAAATTTGAAAAAAAGTGAATTATTAGAATATTTAGATAAATATTCAGTTTTTGCTAGAGTTAGTCCTGAAAATAAGTTACAAATTGTTAAGGCTTTACAATGTAGAAAAAAAGTTGTGGCAATGACTGGGGATGGTGTAAATGATGCTCCAGCAATGAAGTTGGCTAATGTTGGAATTGGTATGGGTAAAAGTGGTACTGATGTAACTAAAGATGTTGCTGATATTGTTTTATTAGATGATTCTTATGCTACTATTACTACTGCAGTTGCTGAAGGTAGAAGAATTTATGATAATGTTATAACAAATGTATTATATAATTTATCAAGTAACTTTACAGAAATTGTTATTATTTTATTAGGTATGTTTATGGGAGCAAATATAATTTCTGCAATACATGTTTTATATATTGATTTGGTTGCTGATACTATTCCATCAATTGCTTTAGCTTTTGAAGGACCATCTAAAAATAATATGAAGAAAAAACCAAATGGTTTAAATAAAAGAATATTTACTCCGTTCTTTATGGCTTTTTTAATATTTTCAGTTATACTTGAAGCAGGAATTAGTATACTTGTTTATTTCTTATTTGAAAATATGGGGACAGATGTTGCTCAAACATTAGCACTGTTTAGTATTGTTTTAAATGAATTTGTGTTTGCTTATAACTGTCGTAGTTTAAAAGATCCTATTATAGAAAAGGGTATATTTTCTAATAAATATTTAAATTTAGGAATATTTGTTTTGTTTATAGTTCAAATGATTGTTTTCTTTACTCCAGTTGGTAAATTGTTTGGTTTAGAAATTATTAATATTTCACAGTTTATATTTGTAATATTAGTTAATTTAATATCATTTATTATATTAGAATTATTAAAACCTATTATAACTAAAGTATTTAAAGATGAATAAGGGGCTGTCGGGAAATTAAATGAATAATTTCTAACAGTGCCTTTTTCTTTTCAAAATATTAATAGCCCTTAAATCATATGATTTTAAGGGCTTTTGT
>CASEYV010000092.1 GCA_949292245.1 uncultured bacterium | reverse complement strand
TGGCAAGAGTAATTTATACAAATACATGAGTATAAGTGAAGCCGAGGAATTAATTGATTATACGGAAAGTATATTTAATGAATTTGGTATGGATAGTGAAGTTTATCCAAGCAACATGGATGAAGCTTTAAAAATAAAAGAAAAAGTAGCTCAAGCAGGAGCAAATTTACTTATAATAAAGCAAAAACATTTAGGAAGTGATAACTTACCTAAATATATAACTGATTTTACAAACTATTTAAAAGACATCAATGTTGAAATACTTGAATGTTGTGATTGCTTAGATTATGAAAAAGTATCAGATTATTATAAGTTGCACACTATTTTAAAAGGAAAAGAATATGAAATTAACACTAAAAATATTATAATAGCACCTGGTAGAACGGGAGCAAAATGGGTACAAGAATTGCTGATAAGCACAATTTATTATATGTATCCCAAAGTATAGAAATTGGGGTAAGAGTAGAGGTAAGAAAAGAAATATTAGAATCAATTACCAATACAATATATGACCCAAGCATATTTATTAAGACAAAGACATATGATGATGAAATAAGAACATTTTGTACAAATCCCGGGGGATATGTAACAAAAGAAAATTATTATGGATATATTTGCGTTAATGGTCATGCTTTAAAAAATAAAAAGAGCAACAATTCCAATTTTGCTTTTATATCTAAAGTTAATCTAACAGAACCAGTAACAAACACAAGAGAATATGGTGAATCAATTGCTAAAATAGCCAACACTTTAGGTGGTGGAAAGCCAATAGTTCAAACTCTTAAAGATTTAAGAAGAGGACGTCGAAGCACCCAAAGTCGAATTAATAAAGGTTTTATAGAGCCAACTTTAAAAGATGTAGTTGCTGGAGATTTAGCATTAGTAATGCCTCACCGAATTATTACCAATATCATCGAAGGATTAAGTGTATTAGATAAAATAATACCGGGTGTAAATAATGATGAAACATTATTATATGGTCCTGAAATAAAATTTTTCAGCAACGAAATAGAAACAGATAATAATATGAAAATAATAGATGAAGCCATATATTTTATTGGAGATGGGGCAGGTAAGGCCGGCAATATTGTGACTGCTGCTGCAACAGGAATAGTAGCTGCCAGAGACATTTTAAATAAGGAAAATAAATAATTTGTTTTCCTTATGTTGTTTATAATTATGTGAATTTGCTATAATAAAGGTTAGTGGTAGTATGAAAAAAATTTTTAATAAAAAAAACATATTAATTGGTCTTTATGCTCTTTTTATATCTTTTATTTGTTTAAGTGTAGCCAGCAAAAATTCTTTTCTTTATCCATTTAATGATTGGGTAGATGCTAATGCTTTTTTTACTGTGGGAAAATCCATGATGCATGGCATAGTCCCTTACAGGGATTTATTTGAACAAAAGGGTCCTCTTTTATATTTAATTTATGGCATAGGTTCATTAATTTCTTTTAAATCTTTTCTAGGCATCTTTATTTTAGAAGTATTATTTTGGACGGTAGCTTTAATATATTTATATAAGATATTAAAATTGTTTTTAAGTACTAGAGTCTCTTTATTAATACTTCCAATATTTATGAGCCTGATTGTTACAACTAGAGCATTTACTCATGGTGGCTCAGCTGAAGAATTTTGTGTGCCTTTTTTCTTTATAACTTTATATTATTTTATTAAACACTTTAAAGTAAAAGAATTAACTAAAAAAGAAATGTTATTAAATGGTGTAATTGCTGGATTTATATTACTTATCAAATATACTTTACTTGGCTTTTGGTTTGGTTTTACTTTAGCAATATTTATTGATTATATAATGCAAAAAGATTATAAAAAAGCTATAATATATCCATTAGTTTTACTTCTATTTATGTTTATTACATTTGCTATATTTTTGATTTATTTTGCTATAAACCATGCTGTTGGAGACTTTTTCTATAATTATTTTTGGGTTAATATTACTGCTTATGGGGGAGAAAAAATAAACATTTTTACAAGAATAAATAAAATGCTTGTAGGTTTATTTAGTGCTTTTTATAATAATATGGCTTGTTATATAGTATTACTATGTGCCCCAATTTTAATTTGGAAATTAGATTTAAAATTAAGAGGAAAAGTATTATTATTAGTAACTTTATTTATAACAATAATTGGTGTTTATGTAGGATTAAAGTTTTATAGATATTATTTATTATTTATATTATTTTTTATAGGAATTGGTTTACTATGTGCCTTTAATTTACTAAATAAATATATTGCTAAACTTAATAAATGGTATTATTCTTTAATAGTTATAATAGTACTAATTTCTGGATTTAATGCATATTATAATTCTAATAATAAAGCATATTTTGATATTAAAAAAGAAGATTTATTTCAATATAAATTTGCTAAAATTATTAATAAAGAAGAAAATCCGAGCGTAGTTAATATGGGATTTTTAGATAGTGGTATCTATACTTTAACTGGCTTATATCCTAGTACATATTTTTTCCAAAAACAAAATATTAAATATGAATATTTTCCTGATATTCTAGATTCTTTTGAGGAATATATTAAAAATGGAGAAACTATGTTTATTGTTTATTATACATTATTGGATGAAGAAAAATTAAAAGAAGAAGAAAATGATTTGTTCTTAAATTATGATTTAATTATGAGCGAGCAACAAGATTTTGAAGGATTTCATATGTACGGTTATTTATTTAAGTTGAAAAACACTTAAATAGTTTGCATATTTAAAAAAGTTGTGATATAATGGATTAGACCCAAAAAAGTATATAATCCGCTGTATTTAATATAAGATTATAGGTAATATAAGGAGGTAATATATGGCTAATCTAGTTGATAAGATTAATGCAAAACATATTCGTAAAGATATTCCTGAATTTAGAGTTGGGGATACTGTTAGAGTTGATGTTTGGGTAAAAGAAGGTAAAAAGGAAAGAATCCAATCTTTTGAAGGCTTAGTAATTGCCAAAAGAGGTGGTGGAGTATCAGAAACATTTACAGTACGTAAAAAATCTGGTACAGTTGGAGTATC
>CASEYV010000091.1 GCA_949292245.1 uncultured bacterium | reverse complement strand
AAATTCTTTAATAAATATTTCATTAAGCTCAAAAGCATCATAAATAGTATCAATATAGTTTTTATCATAATCCATTTGTATCACCTAACAATATTGTATCACATTTGATACATTTTTGAAAATAATTATTGTTTTTAATTATTTTATATAATATAATTGGGTTAGAAAGATGGAGGTAAAAATGAATACATTATTGTCAAATTATAAGAATGAACTTGCTAATTTATCTAGTGAAGAAATGGCTAAAAGAAGAGAATATTTACATGATATTGCATCTGGTAAAATTTTTGGCCCTCAAACCGGTTATGCCTCAATAGATAAGCCATGGTTAAAATGGTATGATAAAAATTATATAAATCTAGATGTTGAAAGAACTAATGTATTTGATTATTTTTTGAATGCCACTAAAGATTTTGGAGATTCTCCAATATTAAATTATTACGGTCAAAAATTTTCTAGAGAAGATATTAAAGAAATAGTAGGAAAAAATATTAAATTATTTAAATCAATGGGATTAAAAGCGGGAGATACTGTTTCTGTTATTATGCTAAATACTCCTGAAGTGCTATTTATGTGGTATGCACTATCTAAACTGGGAGTTACAACTAATATGATCAAATTTGATGAAAGTCCTGAAAGAATTAAATATATGATGAATCTTACTAAATCAAAATATTTATTTGCTAGTGCTGCACCATTTATTTTAAATAGTGTAAATGAAGTTGTAAAAAGCAATGATAATGTAGAAAAAGTTATAATTGTTGATTTGTTTGAGTCTTTAAATGAAGAACAAGTTAAAAATATGGTAATTAATCAAGCAATGGTAAAAAATGAAATGGCTAGAGCCAAAAATGAACCAGAACAACCTATTAATGAAATAATAATGAGTCAAATCGCCATATCTCAAGAAACAGAAAAATTAATTGCTAATTTATTAACTAATGAAAAATATACGACATATAAAGAATGGCAAAAAACTCCAGTTCCTGATAAAGAGGTAGAATTTGAAAATGTTGATTTAGCAGATTATACCAGTGCAATTGTTTATACCGGAGGTACTACTGGTTCCCCAAAAGGAGTAGAACTTACTAATAACAATCTAAATTGTATGGCTCATGCTCTTCATTATGGCGAATATGAATTTGATTATGGAAAAAGAAGTTTAAATGTATTGCCACCTGCTATTGCTTATTATTTTAATGCAACTCATGGAAATATGTCATTAGGAGTGGAAGTTAGTTTAGTACCTAACTTTACAGTTGAACAATATCCATACTTAATTAGGGATTATAAACCAAATATATTTATGTCTGGCCCAATTCTACTAGAAAATATCAGAAAAGCTGATTTGATGTCAGATACTTCATTTATGGTTGCTCCAATTTCTGGTG
Source organism: uncultured bacterium (assembly GCA_949292245.1). GTDB lineage: Bacteria > Bacillota_I > Bacilli_A > RF39 > UBA660 > Onthocola_B. Next base: position 5,341 of record CASEYV010000091.1, on the reverse strand, counting down.
GAGATAAACTTTCAAATGAAGAAGAAATGGCATTTGATGATTATATTAAACAACATGGTGGTAGTGCAACAACTCATCAAGGATATGGTTCGAGTGAATGTACTGCTGCAGCAACATATTCTAAAACCGCTGCTAGGGAAGTTGGTTCAGTAGGAATTCCATTTTTCAATATAGATGTTGCTATATTTGATTATGATACACAAGAAGAACTTCCTTATAATACTGTTGGGGAAATTGGTATAAGTGGTCCAACAGTTATGAAAGGTTATTTTGATAATGAAGAAGCTACAAGAGGTGTTTTAAGAGTTCATAAAGACGGTAAAGTATGGTTTCATTCAGATGATTTAGGTTTTTTGACTAATGAAGGTAAGACTTTTCATAAAGGAAGAGCTAAAAGAATGCTAACTAGAAGTGGTACTAAAGTTTGGACTTCAGTTATAGAAGATTTAGTAACTACAAATCCTTTTGTGGAAAAATGTAGTTGTGTAAAAATGAATGATGATGTAGATAGAGAAGTACCAGTTATTCATATAGTATTAAAAGATGATAATACATGTGATAAAGAAGAATTAGTAGCAGCTCTTATACAAGAAATAGGAGAAAAAATTAATGAAAAATCAATTCCTAAATACTTTATTTTCAGAGATGAACTACCATATAGTGAAGTTAATAAAAAATGTGATTATCGCAAATTAGAAAGTGAAAATATTTTGAATCCTGATATGTATACTATAAATGGTAATATAATTGTTCAAAATAAAGGAATGAAGTTAGTTAGAGAAATGGAATAGACATTGTTTATTCCGTTTTTTTGTGTTATACTTTTTATAATCGAGGGAGATATTTATGAGTAGTATTAATATTACAATATTTGGTTTAATATTTATTCTTTTGTTAATATTTGTTTATTTTTCTAAAAAAAGAATAAATATAATTGAAAACAAGGTTTACTCTATGTTGATAATCATTTCTTTAATTAGCTCATCAGTAGAGATAGTAAGTTACATTTTAGTAATCAGTGGTGTTGATGCTAATTCTTTAATATATAATTTAGTATTAAAGTTGTTGTTTGAATGCTTTTTAGCTTGGCTTTTTGCTTTTACACTTTATTTTGTAATTTTAACTATTAAGGATAAGAATAAAATTAACGAAGGTTTTATTTATAAGGCATTAGGTATTTTAATTGTGTTTGTTTTAATTATCAGCTCTTTACCTATAGAAATTAATGATCAAGGTGGTTTGTTATTACCTACAGGAATAGGTGTAAATGCTATATATATTTTATGTGGTTTATGCATCGTTTGTATGGTATATCTTTTATTTAAGAACATAAAGAATTTAAAAGCTATTCCTGATGTTTTGCTTATCAATCCAGCATTAGTATTTATAACTTTTCTAATGTACTTTACTATTGAAAATCCTGATATAAAAATGATTGAACAGTTAAATATTGCAAGAGATACAGCTGAAAAAGCAAATGAAGCAAAAACGGACTTTTTATCTAATATGTCTCATGAAATAAGAACTCCTCTAAATGCTATTGTTGGTTTTAGTAATCTGTTATTAGAAGACGAATCTGTTCCTGATTCTGCTAAAGAAGAAGTTAAAGACATAGTAATGTCTGCAGATAACTTACTAGAAATAGTTAATGGTATTTTGGATATTTCAAAAATTGAAGCAAATAAATTAGAAATTGTTAATACAGAATATAGTTTAAAAAAAGTATGTGATGAATTAATATCATTATCTAGAGGTAGACTAGGTGATAAGCCAATTGAATTTAAAACTAAAATTGATCCATCAATACCTAAAGTTTTATATGGTGATTCAACAAGAATAAAACAAATTTGTGTAAATATTTTAACTAATGCCATTAAATATACTAAAGAAGGATGGATTGAATTTAAAATTAGTGGAGTTATAAAAAATAATATATGTCGTCTTATAATATCAGTTGAAGATACAGGTATAGGAATTAAAAAAGAAAATATTGATAAGTTATTTAATAAATTTGAACGGCTTGATTTAGAAGACAATATAACTATTGAAGGAACTGGTTTAGGTCTTGCAATTACTAAAAAATTAGTAGAACTAATGAATGGTAAAATAGTCGTTCAAAGTGTTTTTGGTAAAGGCTCTAAATTTACAGTTAGTATTGATCAACGAATAGTTAAAAATCCAACTATAAAATTAGATGAAGAAATTAATAGTGAAGAAAAAACCATAATAAATAATAAAAGAGTTTTATTAGTTGATGATAATAAAATAAATTTAAAAGTAGCAGAAAAATTGCTTGAGTCTTATGGAATTGACACTGAAAGTGTCGATAGTGGTTTTGTAGCGATAGAAAAAATTCAAAATAATGAAAAATATGATATGATATTATTAGATGATATGATGCCTAAGATGAGTGGAGTTGAAACTTTGAAAAAGTTAAAAGAAATTCCAGGCTTTAATATTACAACTATTGCCTTAACGGCGAATGCTCTTACTGGTATGAAAGAAAAATATTTAAGTGAAGAGTTTGATGATTATTTAGCTAAGCCAATAAATAAAGATGAATTAAATAGAATAATTAATAAATATTTAAATAATGATTAAGGAGGATTTATGAAAGATGTAAATTTATTAATTGAAAATGGAACAAATGTTAAAAAGGCTTTAGAATTATTTGGAGATATGGAAACATATGATGAAACATTATCAACTTTTTTAAGTGAAGTTCCAGAAAAACTTCAAAAAATAAAAAATTATAAAGAAGTTGGTGATATGGCTAATTATGCAATACTAGTGCATTCTTTAAAAAGCGATGCTAGATATTTTGGCTTTGAAAAATTAGCAGAAGTAGCTTATGAACATGAACTTAAAAGCAAAGCAAATGATATGTTTTTTGTCACAGAACATTATGATGAATTAATGACTGAAGCAAATAGAGTAGTTAATTTAGTTAAAAAATATATGGGTGTTGGTACAGTTTCAGAAGATAGTTATAAAAAGCCAATTAGTCATGATAAGGCAATATTGGTAGTTGATGATTCTAATTTAATAAGAAATTTTATTTTAAAAATATTTAAAGATGATTTTGAAGTAATAGTTGCTAATGATGGTAAAGAAGCATTAGATATTCTTAATGATAATGAAAAAAATGGCAATATTAAAGCAATGTTACTTGATTTAAATATGCCAAATGTTAATGGTTTTGAAGTTTTAGATTATTTTAAAAGAAATGATTTATTTAAAAAATATCCAACTTCTATAATAACTGGAGTAGATGATAAAGAATCAATTGAAAAAGCTTATAAATATCCTATTATAGATATTTTACTTAAACCTTTTAATGAAAGAGATGTTAAGAAAATATTAGAAAAAACTCTAAATAATATTTTATAGGTGTTATTATGGATAAAAGGCAAAAAAGATTTATTATAATAATAATATTATTATTTATTAGTTTTATAATTTTATATATTGTAAGTAAAAGTATAGAAGCTAGAGAGTTAAAAATAGTTTTTGATAATATTAAAGAAGATGTTAAAGATACAAATATTGTTAAGGTAGTACCTATTGTTAGTAATGTTGAAGATGAAGAAAGTAGTGATAAAATAATATATATTACTAATGAAGAAGTAGTAGAAGATATTATCAATATAATTATTAATTCTAAAATTAGTAAAAAAAGTAATTATGAAGTGTATACTGATGATGGAGTATCTTTTGATTCATTAGAATTTTTAGATAAAGATGATAAAACTATTATTTCTTTAGTAAGCAATGTAATTACTTATAGCAATGTAATTACTTATAAAGGTAAAGAATATAGAATATCTTATGATCAAGATAAATTATCTGAATTAATTAAAAGTGTAGAGTAATCTACATTTTTTGTTTATAAAATTTATTTTAAAATGCTTGACATTAAAATTGTAAACTTTATTTTATTTGCTTTACTTTAATAGATTTTGATGTTACAGTTTAGTTATAAGGGTGGTGTTTATGAAAAGAAATTATATTATAATGGGTTTTGTAATCCTTATTATTGCTGGAGGATTAACAATTTGGTTTGTAATTAAAAAAGATAGTAATCAAAATAATAATAATAATAATGATAATAATAATCAAAATAATAATGAAGTAATTGATAATAACGAAGGGATATTTGATCCTGAAGCTTATGAAAAATATGCTGAAAAAATAGCAGTTGTTGAAGGTGATAATGCTTGGTACTATCAATTTTTAATTAATTCATTTGATGATGGAGAAAATACCCAAAATTTTTTTACTGGTTGTAATTTAAAATATGCAAAATTTAAAGATATTGAAGGTTATGAAAATATTGGAAATAATAATCAATATCCATCTTTAGCAATATCTGATAAAAGTACAAATGGTGTTACTGAAGAAGAAGAAGTACTTTTAATAGATAATTATTTTGATCAAAAACAATTTAAAAAAGAAATTACTATTAAAGATTTAGATGAATTAAAATTATACAATTTAGATAAAGGTTTAATAGTAGATTTATTTAATAAAACTTATAATAGTAATTTTGATAAAACAATATCAAAATTTAGTATAAAAGGATGTAGTATACAAAGTGATGAAGAAAAAGATGGATATAAATATAATATAGGTGTAATGCATTTAAGAAGAGGTATTGGAGCTATTAGAATAGATTTATTATATAATGATGGAACATATTTAAGTGAATTAGTAGAAAATAAGAAAGCATCTAATGAACAAAAAGAAATATATAAGAACTTCCAAGAAATAGAAGAATATATTGTAGAAAATCAAGAAGTGAATATAAGAGATGAATTTGATTTAAATAAAGATGTATATAATCGATTATTTGATATAATCGAAACATTTGATGATTAATAAAATTTATATGAAAGGTTAGAAATTAGAAATAAAACATGAATAAAGTAATAATAAGTTTGGATAAAGTTAGTAAAAAATATGATGCTGATTATATAATAAAAGATTTTTATTATGATTTTTTAGAAAATGGATTATATGTATTATTTGGAAGAAGTGGTTCTGGTAAAACTACTTTATTAAATTTAATATCAGGAGCAATAAGTTATGATAAAGGAACAATTAATATAAATAATACTAAATATAAAGAAGCAGTTAATAGCAATAATAATTTAATAGCCTATATTACTCAAAATACATATTTTATTAATTATTTAACGGTATTAGATAATTTAAAATTATGTAGTAATGATATAGATAAAATAAATAAATATTTAAAAGATTTTGAAGTTAGTGAAAAAATAAAAAGTTATCCTAATGAATTGTCGGGTGGAGAACGTCAGAGAATTGCTATTATAATGGC
>CASEYV010000090.1 GCA_949292245.1 uncultured bacterium | reverse complement strand
AAAATGGAAATAAGTCATTCACAAATTCAACTGGAATTATGTGAATAACTAAATTCTGGTTGCATACATTAAAACTGGAATTTACTTTTTCACTTCACAGTTTTAAAAAATTAGCAGTTATATATTGACAAGTGATAAGCATAATATTATAATGGTATTAGCACTTAAAGAAAAGAAGTGCTAAAGAAGGAATGCTAATGGATTCAAGGAAAGATAATTTATTAAAAGAAATCGTTGAAACATTTATTAAAACTGCTAAACCAGTTGGTTCAAAAGCCTTATGTGATAAATTTAATTTATCGAGTGCTACCATTAGAAATGAAATGGCAGTTTTAGAAGATTTAGGATATATTGAAAAAAATCATATATCATCTGGTAGAGTACCGAGTGAAAAAGGATATCGCTATTATGTTAAATATTTAATGGAAGAAGAAAAAATAACTGGTAGCGATATGTTAAAACTACAAAGAATATTTGCTAATAAAGAACTTGAAGTAAGTGATGCTATAAATAAATGTATGGAAATAATTAGTGATATAACTAATTATACAAGTGTAGTTTTGGGTAAAAATAGCCATGACAATAATTTATTACAAGTAAATATTATAGCAATAAATGAATCTCAAGTAGTAGCAGTAGTATGTACTGACAAAGGTAATGTAGAAAATAAAATGTTTAATATTGATAGTAATATAAATATTGCTGAATTAATAAAAACTAGTGAAATAATAAATAAATTATTAGTTGGAACACCAATTAATGAAGTAAGTGAAAGATTAGCAGTAGAAGTAAAACCAATAATTAAAAGACAAATTAAGCAATATGAAACAATATATAATATTTTTTATGATGCTTTTAATGATTTTGTAACTAATAATGGTAGTATTCATATAGCAGGAAGAAATAATATCTTTGAACAGCCAGAGTATAACGATATTAAAGAATTAAAAAGACTAGCTAATAAATTTGATGATGATAAATACATTGCTAAAGTTGCCGAAGAAGATAGTGATGAAAATGAAATAAAAATATATATTGGTAAAGAAAATGAATTTGATCCTAATGTTACAATAATAAGAAAGAAATATAAAATAGATGGTGAAGAAGGAACTTTAGCAGTAATTGGTCCAAAAAGAATGGATTATCAAAGAATAGTTAGTTTGCTTGAATATGTCGATGAAAAGTTAGATAGCAGAAAGGATAAAGATGGAAAAGAATAGTAATAATACAAATAATGAAAAAATAAAAGTAAAGAGTGTTAAAGAAAAAAAAGATACAGTAAAGAAGAAAACTAATAATAAAGATAAAGAATTAATTGAAAAGTTAGAAAAAGAAAATACTAATCTTAATGATAAAGTATTAAGATTAAGTGCAGAAATGCAAAATATGCGACGTAGATACGATGAAGAAATAAATAAAATATGTAAATATGAAGGTGAAGAATTAGTAATTAAATTACTAACAATTATAGATAATTTTGAAAGAGCAATTAAGTTAGATGATCGAGATTTAACTGATGAGCTATCAAAATTCTTAAGTGGCTTTAAAATGATTTATACTAATTTATTAAGTATTTTAGAAGCCATGGAAGTAAAAGAAATTAACTGTAAGGGGATAGAATTTGACCCTAATATAATGGAAGCAGTTATAACTGAAAAAGATGAAAATTTACCGGCGAATGTAGTTATAGAAGTATTACAAAAAGGATATATCTATAAAGATAAAGTAATACGTGTAGCTATGGTTAAGGTAAATGAATAAAAAAAGGAAGGATGATTAATTATGAGTAAAATAATAGGTATTGATTTAGGAACTACAAACTCTTGTGTTGCAGTTCTAGAAATCGTACTACTCCTTCAGTAGTAGCTTTTAAAGGTGATGAAGAATTAGTTGGAGAAGTTGCTAAAAGACAAGCAGTAACAAATGTTAAGAATACAATTTCTTCAATTAAAAGAAAAATGGGTACTAGTGAAAAAGTAGAAGCAAATGGTAAGAAATGGACACCAGAAGAAATTAGTGCTAAGATACTTTCTAAATTAAAAAAAGATGCAGAAAGTTATTTAGGAGAAAAAGTAACTAAGGCTGTTATAACAGTTCCAGCATATTTTAATGATGCTGAAAGACAAGCAACAAAGAATGCTGGTAAAATTGCTGGGTTAGAAGTTGAAAGAATAATTAATGAACCAACAGCAGCAGCTTTAGCATATGGTCTTGATAAACAAGATAAGTTACAAACTATATTAGTATATGACCTAGGTGGTGGAACATTCGATGTATCTATTCTTGAACTTGGTGATGGAGTATTTGAAGTTAAAGCAACAAGTGGTAACAATCGTTTAGGGGGCGATGACTTCGATCAAAGAATTGTTGATTATGTAGTTAGTGAATTTAAAAAAGAAAATGGTGTAGATTTATCTAAAGATAAAATGGCAATGCAAAGAATTAAAGATGCTGCTGAAAAAGCTAAAAAAGATTTATCTGGTATGACAAGTGCATCAATTAGTTTACCATTTATAGCCCAAAATGATGATGGCCCAGTGCATTTAGATATGAACTTGACTAAAGCAAAATTTGAAGATTTATGTCGTGATTTATTTGATTCAACACTTGAACCAGTTAAAAAAGCTTTGAAAGATGCAAAATTAAAAGCAAGTGATATTGATAAAGTTATATTAGTTGGGGGTTCAACTCGTATTCCGTATATTCAAGAACTAGTTAAAAAAGAACTTGGTCAAGAACCAAATAAGAGTGTTAACCCTGATGAAGTAGTTGCTATGGGTGCTGCAATTCAAGGTGGGGTTTTAACTGGAGAAGTTGATGATATAGTCCTTCTTGATGTTACACCACTTTCACTTGGACTAGAAACATTAGGAAATGTTATGACAGTTTTATTCAACAGCAGTAGATAATCAACCAGCAGTAGATATTCATGTACTTCAAGGTGAAAGACCTATGGCTAGTGATAATAAAACTTTAGGTAATTTCCAACTTACAAATATTCCACCAGCAAGACGTGGAGTACCACAAATTGAAGTTAAATTTGATATAGATGCTAATGGTATTGTAAATGTAACAGCTAAAGATTTAGGTACAAATAAAGAACAATCTATTACTATTACATCATCAACTAATTTAACTGATGAAGAAATTGATAAAATGATGAAAGAAGCTGAAGCTAATAAAGAAGCCGATGAAAAAAGGAAACAAGAAGCTGAAATAAGAAACGAAGCAGATTCAAGTATTTTTGCTACTGAAAAAGCCTTAAATGATTTAGGTGATAAAGTAGATAGTAAGGATAAAGAAAATGCTGAAAAATTAATTGAAGAATTAAAGAAAGCTTTAGAAGGCACTGATATTGATGAAATAAAGAAGAAAAATGAAGAATTAAATAAAGTAGCTATGGACTTAGCTGGTAAAGTATATGAACAAGCAGCGAAAGAAGCACAAGCAAAAGATACAACTGATAATGATACAAAAGACGATGATCATGAAACAGTTGAAGATGCAACATACGAAGAAAAATAAAAGTAAAGGTTCTAGGAAACTAGAACCTTTATAAAGATTAAGGAGACTTATGGAAAAGAAAAGATGCGAAATCGATAATAAATATAAATGGAAATTAGAAGATATAATAAAAGATGATGAAACATATAAAGAAATGGTTACTGAAGCTAAAATGCTTATAGAAAAAATTGTTGCTATGAAAGACGATATTATAAAAAGTAGTAATAATTTATTAATGTATTTAAAAGTTGATGAAGAATTATCAAAAAAAGTAGATAAAATATATGTATATTCTTATTTATACTATTATCAAGATATGATGGATGCAAAAGGAAAAGAATATAAAGATATGGCGGATAAATTATTTGAAGAAATGTTTACAAAGCTTTCTTTTGTTCTTTCTTTTGTTAGACCATTATTATTAAGTTGTGATTATGAAATTATACGAAAATATATTAAAGAAAATAAAGAATTAGAAAAATTTGCTTTTGCTTTAGAAAGAATATTTAGATATAAAAAATATACTTTAAGTGAAAAAGAAGAAAGAATTATTGCTAATGCCAATAATGCAATGAATGTAGGTTCTGAAACTTTTGAAGTAATTGATAATGTCGATATAGATTTAGGGTATATTAAAGATGAAAATAATGAAAAGGTTAAATTAACTAATAGTAATTATGTAAAATATTGTAGTAGTAAAAATAGAAATGTTCGTAAGAATGCTTTTAAAAATATGTATGCTTTTTTTGGTAAATTTGTAAATACTATTGCAACATGTTATATAGGATCTATTAAGGAACATGCCTTTAATAGTAAAGTAAGGGGATATAATTCTTATTTAGAATCAAGTTTATATAATGATAATATAAGTGTAGATTTTTATAAGGAATTTATTGAAGATATCCATAGATATATACCTTTATTACAAAGATATATGAAAGTTCGAAATAAATATTTAGGTTATAAATCTCATTTATATGATATATATGTAGATTTAGGTTCTTCTAATGAAAATATTCCTTATGAAAAAGGAAAAGAATATGTGTTAGATGCATTAAAACCTTTAGGAAAGCAATACATAGATGATTTAGCATTAAGTTTTCAAAATGGTTGGATAGATGTTTATCCAAATTTATATAAAAGAAGTGGAGCTTATCAATGGGGAACTTATCAAGTACATCCTTATGTTTCTTTAAATTATGAAAATAATTATGATTCAGTATCAACTTTAGCTCATGAACTTGGCCATGCAATGCATTCTTATTATTCAGATAAAAATAATGATTATAATTATGCAAGTTATCCAATTTTCTTGGCTGAAATTGCATCAACTGTCAATGAAGCGTTAATAGATGATTACTTTTATAAGCAAGCAAAAAATGATGAAGAAAAAATTTATTATTTATCTAGTTTTCTAGATAAAATTAGAACTACTGTTTTTCGCCAAGTCATGTTTGCTGAATTTGAAACTAAAGCTTATGAAATGTATGAAAATAATGAAACATTAACAACAGATGTTTTATGTAATATTTATTATGAATTAAATAAGACTTACTTTGGTAAGAGTATAATTGTTGATGAAGAAATTAAATATGAATGGGCAAGAATTCCACATTTTTATACTCCATTTTATGTATATAAATATGCAACTGGTTTAATTACAGCACTAGCAATAGCTGGATCAATATTAAATGGTGATCAAGAAATGCAAGAAAATTATTTAAAATTTTTAGCAGCAGGTGGTAGTGATTATCCACTTGAAACACTTAAAAAATGTAATATTGATTTAAGTGATAAAAAGTTTATTAAAAATGCCTTTAATTTGTTTAAAGAAAAATTAGAAGAATTAGAAAGTTTAGTTGATAAGAAGGTGAGTTAATTGAACAAAAAAGATTATTATGAAGTATTGGGTGTTAGTAAAAATGCAACTGATGATGAAATAAAAAGAGCATTTCGAAAACTTGCTAAAGAGTATCATCCAGACATTAATAAAGAAGCAGGAGCTGAAGAAAAGTTTAAAGAAATTGGTGAAGCTTATGCTGTTTTATCTGATCCTGAAAAAAGACGCCAATATGATCAATTCGGTCATGCAGCATTTCAAAATGGTGGAGCTGGCGGAGCAGGATTTAGTGGCTTCAATGGAATGGATATTGATTTAGATGATATTTTAGGTGATTTATTTGGTGGAGCATTTTCTGGCTTTGGCTTTGGCGGAAGGAATAGAGGTAATACCACTAGAGCAAGTCGGGGAAAAGACATTCGCGTAGTATTAAATTTAACCTTTGAAGAAGCGGCATTTGGTTGTGAAAAAGATATAAAAATAAATGTAACTAGTGAATGTAATAAATGCCATGGCAAAGGTGGTTTTAATGAAAAAACTTGTCATACATGTGGAGGAACAGGTAGAGTATTAGAACAACAACAATCTATATTTGGTTATATTCAAACTCAAAAAACTTGTCCTGAATGTAAAGGTGCAGGCAAAAGCTATAGTGAAATGTGTGATGAATGCCGTGGTAAAGGTGTAATTGAAAAGACTAAGACTTTAACCGTTACTATACCTGAAGGTGTTGATGAAGGTTTTCAACTTCGTTTATCTGGCAAAGGTAATGCTGGAATAAATGGTGGTGCAAATGGCGATGTGTTTATTGAATTTAAAATTAAAGAACATCCTTTATTTGAAAGAGATGGTGCAGATATTTATTTAGAAGTTCCAGTTACAATAACTGATGCAATATTAGGCTGTAAAAAAGAAATACCAACCTTAAATGGTAATGTTTTATTAGAAATTAAACCTGGAACCCAAAATTATACTAAATTAAAACTAAAGGGAAAAGGTATAAAAACTCCGAATTCAATTTCAAGAGGCAACTTGTATGCGGTTATAAATATAATTATTCCTACTAAGCTTGATCGAAATCAAAAGAAATTATTACAAGACTTAGCACAAACTAATTTAGAAGATACTCCAGAATTTAAAACTTTTAAAAAATATATATAAGAATTCTCTATTTTGAGAATTTTTTTAGTTTATAAAAATAAATTCTCCCAAAAAAAGAATAATACATAAAAAAAATTAAGATATATAATGAAGGGAGGTTTATGATATATACTGCAAAGAATGATAGGGTATTTAAAACAATTGCTAATGGGAAAGATGGTAAAGAAATATTAGAGGCATTATTAGGTACAATATTTAATGAAAAAGTAGAAATATTACAGTTTATTCCAGTAGAATTATCACTAGATACAGAAAGCGAGAGGAAAAAAACATTAGATGTATTAGTAAGAGTAGATAAGAGTATAATAAATGTAGAAATGAATGCTCAAGGATTATCAGAAATAGTAAAGATAAGGAATTTATCATATTTATGTAAGTTGTTTAGTAATAATA
>CASEYV010000089.1 GCA_949292245.1 uncultured bacterium | reverse complement strand
GCAAACCTCCTCTTGAAATAGTTTGCCAAAACAGTATAATAACTGTTACGTGCTCTAACGCACAATCTAAAATAAATAAACGGTCTATGCCGTAATGTAATCTATGCTACCAAATATCGGAACCTCAAGATTACTCTCTTGCTCCATGTTTACAAATATGCATAACTACTTAGGGAGGTTTGCAATGAATATAATAGAACAAAATAAAGAAAAAATCAATGGGGTTTTAGAAACTTTTGACAGAATGATTATTAATGGTTATTTTCTAAATTTATGTAACTATCGTCATTTTCTGTATTATCTTATCCAAAATGATGTTAAATTAGTTGATTTTGATAAGTTTGCTCAAAAGGAAACTGAAATATTATGTAATCATATTGATAACTATATCAAAAGTAATAATGTAGAAACGATTTATCTTAATTCTGGAAAAATAGATAAAAATGAAATTGTTATGAATGAACTAGAAAAAAATCCTAATAAAGTTGGTTTAATATCTGCATTTTCTGCTTTTGAAATTTGTAATACTATGACTGTTAAACCAAATCACGAAACTGAAAAGTTAGAAGTCACTTCTAGACCCACTAAATGTAAACATTATTATTTTTATTACAATGACAAAGAATTCGGCTTAATGTATTTAAAAATTCAAACTTGGTTTCCTTATAATGTTCAAATTTATATTAATGGTCGTAAATATTTATCTAAATTATTAGATAAAAATAATATTAAATATGAAATGTATAATAATTCGTTTTCATATATTCAAGACTTTAACAAAGCACAAGAATTGGCAGATGGTATTCTTAATCAAAAAATATCAGATTCATTTGACGGACTTATTAAACAAATTAATGTACATTTACCCAAAATAGAAAAAATATTTAGTCATTCATACTATTGGTGTATTGATCAATGTGAATTTGCAACCGACATTAATTTTAAATACTATTGGTGTATTGATCAATGTGAATTTGCAACCGACATTAATTTTAAAAATCGAGAAGATTTAAGTTTATTTTATAAGACACTGGTTGAAACCACATATTTCACTTTTAGTTCTGAAGATATATACTCTTTCTTTGGTAGAAATGTATCTAAAATTCATACTTTTTCTAAAGGAGAAATTGTTTCAGATTTAAGAAACAGGTATCAAGGTTACCGAATAAAATTTAAAATTAATAATAATCAAATTAAGATGTATGATAAAGGAAACAATTTAAGAATTGAAGTAACAATTAATAATCCTAAAGATTTTAAAGTTCTTAAAGAGAGAGAAAAAATTATTGAACATAAAATCATAGAAAAAGAAAAAATTTGGGTACCTATGGGTAAAAGTATATCTAATTTATATAGATATGTTGAAATAAGTAAATCTATAACAAAAAGGTATATTGAGGCATTAACAGATATAAATGTAGATGAAGTTTCCATTTCTGAAATTAACAGATTATCTTCTCCTTTTATAGTTAATGAAAAAAATATACTGGATTTAATTTAATGGAAAAAGATACATTAAATTTACTATCTATTATATCTTCTGGTGAATATCTAATTAATGGTTTCTCAAACAAATTGATTAGAGCTTACTCGAATATTATCAAAATTAAAAGCTCATGGAATAATCAAAAAAGTAGCTAGAAAAAATAAATATTATCTAACTACTAATGGTAGAAAAATTATTAATAGTATATTGATCTATACTAGAAAAACTTTATTAACTTAATTCTACAAATTAAATTTGTAATGGGGTAAGGGGAAATCTGCCCTTTTTCTGTCAAACTCTTAAAAAACTTGTTTTATTTTAATGTATTTAGAATCCAATAGCATAACAACAAGTTATTTTTTTATTTATGATTAAAAAAAAGAAATTATTTTACACTTTTAATAAAATATTTAATAGAGATTTAAACATATCTTATATTAAATTAATATATAAAAAATAACCTAATCATTGAAAAGGTTATTTATTTTTTCTTAATCTTTTAATATGATCCTGAACTCGTGATAAATCACTATTACTCCCATCTTTGACAGTTTCAGTTTTTTTTCGCTCACAATCGCTTATAAAACCTAACAATTTTCATTTTTAGAATACGCGTAACTAATTCGTATATTGATTTATGTGCAAATAGATGATATATTTATTATAGAAAATAAAAATTTTAATAATAAATTTGAGTTCTTTACAGGTAAATAAAGGCTTTTAACAATATATATTAATTTTTTTTAGAAATTTTTTAATCGCTAATTTTTAAAAAGTTAGTACTTACGCTTTTTTTATGTCTAAATTTTTCCGTAAAATAGGCTTTTTTTTATTACAAGTGTCAAACGCGAGATTATATCACAAACGACGTAATAAATATACTAACTTTTAATGTCTTTAATGTAAAAAAAATGTGATAAATAGGTGAATTTATATCATTTATAATAATTAACTACAGCTTCTGCAATTACTTTTGCCACCTCTTTTTGATATTCTTTGGTTACTAATTTACTTCTTTCCATTGCATTTGATAAAAAACCACACTCTATTAATACACCTCTTTTTTCTAATTTCTTATACATGTATGTAGATGTTGGTATCTCTTTAATTTCCCTATTTGTTTCCAAATTATTATTTAGATATTCTTGAATACTTGATGCTAATTTTTCATTATTCTTATTATAGAACACTTGCGCACCATAATATTTAGTATTAACTAAGTAATTTAGATGTATTGATAAATACATATCTGTATATTTATTATTTTATTCGGTTGTCAAAATCTGTTTTTTTTCGATGATTTGTTTCTCCATAACTTAAATCTGCGTCACTATCTCTCGTTAAAATAACTGTTGCTCCATACTCACTTAAATATTTTTCTAAATTAAGCGCTATTTTTAAATTTATGTCTTTTTCATAAATTTCTTGATAACTTGTCCCTGGATCTTTACCACCATGTCCAGCATCAACTACTATTACTTTTCCTTGCAATGGTAAGTCTGCTTTAACTGGTAAATTAAATAATAATAAAAACATAATTATAAATGATAATAATATTTTAAAATAGTATTTCATAATATAATATTTATTCTTAAATTTATTTTTTATTAAAAAATAATGTTGATAACTTATAAATTATCAACATCTTCTTTAAATAAACTCCATGGATATTTTTGTGTATTTGGTAAGCTTTTAAAAATCATTGTTTCATCTTTTGTAGGATGCTTAAATTCTAATCTTGTTGCCCATAATGCTAATTGATTTCCAACTTTGGCATTTTTATTGTATCTAAGGTCTCCCCAAAGAGGAAAACCTCTACTAGCAAATTGAATTCTAATTTGATGCTTTCTGCCTGTTATTAAATTTATTGATACTAAAGTTTTATCCTCTTTAATCCTTAATACTTTATATTCTAATTTGGATTCTTTGCCTAAATCATCTATAGTTACTTTATTATCTTTATTTAAAATATTATCTTTTAAAACTCCATCGTGTTCTAACTTTCCATCAATGATTGCTAAGTATGTTTTTTTAAATTCATGATTTTTTATAGATGTGGATAGTCTTGCTGCTGCTTTGCTAGTTTTAGCAAAAACTATTATTCCTCCGACTGGTCTATCTAAACGATGTACTAAACCTAAATAAACATTCCCTGGTTTTTGATATTTTTCTTTTAAATATTTTTTTGTTTGGGTTAATAGATCTAAATCATGGGTACTATCCGCTTGGACTAACATATTAACTTTTTTTTCTACTACTATAATATGATTGTCTTCATATAGTATTTTAATTTTGCCATCTTCCATATATACCACACGGTAGAACTAATCCATTTTTGCTTATCGGTAGTCCTATCTCTCCATTGTCTACTTTACCACCATATTTTTTCTCTAAAGTAATTTTTAAAATATTATATAATACTGTACTTGATATTCCTGTTGTATACGCATTTATTAAGAAAAATAATGGTTTATCACTTAATAATTCACTACATTTTTTTACTAAATATGCTAGGTTGTGTTCTAGTTTCCAGACTTCACCACTTGGACCCCTTCCATAACTTGGTGGATCCATTACTATCGCATCATATTTGTTTCCTCTTCTTATTTCTCTTTCTACAAATTTCAGACAATCATCTACTATAAATCTTATATAATTGTTTTCTAAATGACTTAATTGCATGTTTTCTTTTGCCCAAGCAACCATTCCTTTAGAAGCATCAACGTGTACTACATCTGCTCCTGCTCTACTGCAAGCAATGGTTGCTGCCCCAGTATATGCAAATAAATTTAAAACTTTAATTTTGCGATTTGAATTTCTTATTTTTTCCATCATAAAATCCCAGTTAGTTGCTTGCTCCGGAAATAAACCTGTGTGTTTAAAATTTGTTGGACTTACTTTAAATGTTAAATCCTTGTAATTTATTGTCCAATATTCTGGTAAAGTCTCATTAAATTCCCAATGACCTCCGCCATCTTTGTAACGATAATATGTTCCACTAACATTATTCCATTCTTCATCTTTTTCTACTGGCCACATCGCAGATGGTTCTGGCCTTCTTAATATAATATTTCCCCAACGTTCTAATTTTTCTCCTTCACCTGCAGCAAGGCATTCATAATCTTGCCATTCATCACTTATTCTCATACTTTTTTTCTCCATTACATTAATTATATCAAAATTTTTGTGTTATAGCATTTTATTTATTAAAAAACCTCGAAATATTCGAGGTAAAATTTCTGTTTTATCTTTTTGAAAATTGTGGTGCTCTACGAGCTTTTTTAAGACCGTATTTCTTTCTTTCTTTAACTCTTGGATCTCTAGTAATAAAGCCAGCATTTTTTAAAATATGTCTATAACTATCTTCTCTAGTTTGATCAGTATTGCTATCAAATTCTAATAATGCTTTGGTAATTCCTAAACGAATTGCTCCAGTTTGACCAGAAAATCCACCTCCGGAAACATTAACATCAATATCAAATCTGTTTTCATTTCCAGTGGCTACTAATGGTTGTTTTAAGTCCATTACTAGTGTTGCATATGGCATGTAGTCTTCTACTGCTACTCCATTAACTGTGATGTTTCCTGTTCCACCAGTAAGTCTTACTCTAGCAACACTTCTTTTTCTTCTTCCTGTTGCACACCATTCTTGTTTCTTACTCATAAATCCTCCCTATTTAATCTCTAAAGCTACTGGCTTTTGAGCTTCGTGTTTATGTTCACTTCCACGATATACAAATAGTTTCTTACCCATTGCTCTACCTAATCTATTGTGAGGAAGCATTCCTTTAATAGCTCTTTCAACCATTTCTTCAGGATACTTTTCAATCATTTCTTTAGCACTTCTTTCACGAAGTCCTCCAGGATAACCTGAATGATTGTAATATTTTTTGTCTTCTAATTTGTTGCCTGTTAAATTGATTTTTTCAGCATTAATTACTATAACATAGTCTCCACAATCAACATGTGGTGTGTATGTTGCTTTGTGTTTTCCACGTAGAACGCTAGCAACTTGTGTTGCTAAACGACCTAATGTCTTACCTTCAGCATCTACTACATACCATTTTCTTTCAACAGTTTCTTTTTTTTGCATAAATGTTTTCATAATTTTTCCTTTCATTATGTTTGCTCTTTAATTTTCCCACGATTAAATAACTCACATAAATAAAATGTACCGATTAAAATTATATGAAAAAAAATGCTAAAAGTCAAATGATTTTAAGCATTTTCTTCAAAATTGTTAATTTTTATTTGAAATTCCGTTTTTAGTAGAAAACGGCAATAAGTATGATTATAATAGTAAGTATGTTTCTTTGCCAAGAAGGAGGGAATGAAAATGAAAGACTGGAAACAT
>CASEYV010000088.1 GCA_949292245.1 uncultured bacterium | reverse complement strand
TAGTTTTTTAATCAATATTTTTATTTTTTATGAATTCTGTGAGCATTTTAGTTAATGCTCTTTTTTCAATTCTTGAAACATAACTACGAGATATTTTTAAATATCTAGCAATTTCTTTTTGAGTCATTTCTTTTTGATTATATAAACCATATCTTTTTATAATTATTTCTTTTTCCCTAGCATTTAATAATTTTAAATATTTATTTAATAATATAACATTATTTTTAATAGCTAATTTATCAAATAAATCTGTTTGATTATCTTTAATGATATCAATTAAGTTAATTTCATTTCCTTCTTTGTCGTAGCCGATCGTATCATTTAAACTAATTGTATTACTACGATTTTTATTGCTCCTATAATACATTAATATTTCATTTTGAATACATCTTGCTGCATAGGTTGTGATTTTAGTTTTTTTATTATTTTTATAACTATCAATACCTTTTATTAAACCAATAGTACCAATGCTTATTAAATCATCTGTATCATCTTTAGCATCAAATTTTTTAACTATATGAGCAACTAATCTTAAGTTGTGTTCAATTAGTTTATTACGGGCTTCTTTATCTCCCATAAGCATTTTGTTTATCGCTTCATTTTCTTCTTCTTCAGTTAATGGTTCAGGGAAAACATTATTTGAGTAACTTCCTGTAAAAAATAATAAATCTTTAATAATATTTAATAAATTTAAAAACATAATATACCTCAATAAATTTTATTTAAAAATTGTAATTATTATGTTAAAATAAGTATTAAGTCATTTTAGAAAGGACAATTTTCATGAATAATAAATTGTTAGAAGAATTAAAAAGTGAATTTTATTTTTTTGAAACTGATGATAATTATTATAATGATAAAATAGATTTGGGAAGAATCTATGAAAGGATACATAAATTAATAGTAAAAGATATTCTTTTAAAATGGCATAATTTAGATATTGATTGGTTTATTAATCCCATAGTTAATTCTAAAAATTTTTTGAAAAGTTTAAAAGATGGTATTGGTAAATTAAGTGAATATAATATTTCAATTAATATAGAATGTTTAGAAAATATTTTACAAAAATATCCGAATTTTGATTATTGCATTGCAAAATTATTTGAAGGAAAAGAAAATGTAAATAGCGATGATTTAAATAAAATGTCTTCTAATGAAAATATAGTAGATATTTTAACTATGTATGCTATTATTAAAGGCTTATATGTAGAAGATTTAGAAAATGAAATCAGTGATAAAGATTTAAAAGATATAGGTATCAGTAGTGATAGTATTAGAGTATATTTAAAAGAAATTAAACAATATCCTCTATTATCTGTTACTGAAGAACAAGAACTAGCAAAAAGAATTGCTGAAGGTGATGAAGAAGCAAAAAAAAAGTTTATAGAATCTAATCTTCGTTTAGTAGTAAGTATAGCAAAAAGATATACAAATCGGGGTTTGTCATTTCTTGATTTAATACAAGAAGGCAATATTGGCTTAATGAAAGCTGTAGAAAAAAATGATTATAATAAAGGCTATAGATTTTCAACTTATGCAACATGGTGGATTAGACACGCAATAATTAGAGCATTAGCAAATCAAGCAAGAACTATAAGAGTACCAGTTCATATGGTAGAAACAATTAATAAAATGTCAAGAGTTCAAAGACAACTTACACTTGAATTAAATAGAAAACCTAGTGCAGAAGAAATAGCAATAGAAATGGAAATGCCTGTTTATAAAATAAAAGAATTAATTAGAAATAGTCAAAATATAACATCTTTAGAAACTCCAATAGGAGAAGAAAAAGATTCCTTTTTAAGAGACTTTATACCAGATGAAACTAATCTTTCTCCAGAAGAATATACTGAAAAAATAATGATGAAAGAAAATATTAATACTTTATTGATGGATCTTAATCCAAAGGAACAAAATATATTAAAACTGCGTTTTGGATTAATTGATGGTAAAAAACATACACTTGTAGAAGTTGGTCAAATATATGGAATGGCAAGAGAAAGTATAAGACAAATTGAAGCAAAAGCATTAAAAAAACTACGGCATCCAATAAGAGCAAAGGAATTAGAAGATTTTTATGAATATGATCCTTTTAATAAATCATTAGAAAGAGATTTACCAAATAATGAGGATATACAATTAATACAAGAAAAATATCGAGAATTAATAATAGAAAGAATTAATTTAGTTACAAAATATCAGCAAGAATGTATTATATTAAAATATGGCTCTAATTTATTGCGTTTATATGATGTTAATGATAATGTATCTAAAATTGCTGATAAGGCAATTGCTAATATATTAGGTTTTATAAATGAAGAAAGATATTTATCAGATACATTAAATAATGTATTAGCAATAAATCCAAAAGAAAGAAAATATTTAGTTGATATTATTTTAAATAGTAGATATAGTCAAACTTTTCAAAAAATTTTTGGCCAAGCTTTAAATGAACAAATGCATATAAATTTATGTGATTTAAATGACGTTGATAAAGAAAATTATTTTTTTGGAATGAATTTGCTACGACTAAAATTAAAAGAATATCGTAACTTACGAAAAAAAGATAATAATATAATGAGTTTAACAAATATTTTACGATGTACCAAAAAAGATTTAACAAATTTATCATTTTTATTAATTGCTGATGATGAAATGCATATTTTATTTCAATATTTTGGTTATGATCTATCAAATATAGTATTTAAAGACGAATTACAGGAAAAAGGGTTAAAGAAGATATATGAAGTTTTACAAGTAGTTAGAGAAAAGTATTTAAATCAAGAACGTTCAATGTATTTAAAAGATATACTAGGTTTATCAGATGAGGATTTTATGTATTTTTTAAATAATGTAAATTATGGAATATTTAATTATAAATCATTATCTTTAATATATGGAAGTGACTTATCACAAAAAGAAAACAATGAAGGAATTGATACGAAAGAATTAATAAAAATATTAATTAAATTAAAAAATATGACAAATAATTTATTAAAAAATAAAAACAAAAACTATTTAAAAAATATCATCGGAGCAACTGATGAAGAATTTAAAAATTTAATTAAATTATTTAATAAAAAAAATACTAAAATGTATCGATTATTA
>CASEYV010000087.1 GCA_949292245.1 uncultured bacterium | reverse complement strand
CTACATATCAAGATTGTACTAATTATAGTTTTGTTGTAGAATCGCAAAGTTTTTATGATGAATTTTATAATGTATTTGTTAAAATATCTCATGATTATAAAATATTAGATGTTGATTGTGATTGTATGCAATTTCAAAGTTTTGGAACTTGTAAACATCTTGGAGCTGCAATTTTATATAATTATGAAGAATTATTTAATATAGTAGAAGATAATAAGACAATAACTAATAGAATAATAGATAGATTTATTAATAAAGAACCAATTGCCTTAAAAAAAGAACTTACCGTAAATTTAAATATAGTTTTAAATGATAGATATTATTATGGTAGTTATTTAGAACCTAAAATAACTATAGGTATAGATAAATTGTATAATTTAAATACTAAAGTAGGAGCTTTTCAGAAAGTTTATGAAGAAAATCATGGAGAAGTAAATTTTGGTAAATTTTTTACATATAATCCTAGTAAATATTATTTTAATGAACATGATAAAATAATAATAGATGCCTATCTAGAACTATCTAACGGAGTAAATAATAGATTTTATAGTAATAATGAAATAAAGAAATTTTTAAAAAATATTAAAAATTGTTCTTTTGTATTGGAAAATTATCAAATAGATAAGATATATGATAATTTTCCAATTAAAAGTATTTTAAGTAAAAGTAATGATAAATATAATTTAAAATTTGATTTAGATAATATAACCCAATTTTTAGATGATTTAGAATATATAATATATAAGGGAAAGTTATATCATTTAAATAAAGAAGAACAAGAATTATTAGAAGAATTACTAGATTATAATATAGATACATTAGAAATTAGTAAAGAAAAAATAGAAGATTTTACTAAAGGTTTAATGAATGTATTGAAAAAAGAAATGGTTGTTGATGGAACAGTTGATGATTTAGTAATTACTAATAATATTAAAGTAGAATTATATTTTGATATTAAAGATTATATTTTATGTAATATTAAATTTACTTATGATGATATTACTATAGATTATTTTGATAAAAATACTATAGTTCTTAGAGATATGGAGTTTGAAACTAAAGTAATAAATGATATACTTAAATATAATTTTGTTATTGATAATAACAAAATTATATTAAAAGATTTAGATAAACAAGTAGAATTTATAGAAAGTGGTTTAGAAAATCTTGCTAGTATGTATGTTGTATATACTACTGAAAAATTTAAAAATGTAAATATTAGGAAAAAAACAAATGTATCATCAATGTTTAGTATTGGAATCGATAATATAATGAAGTTTAATTTTGATTTAGGGGATATTTCAAGTGATGAATTAGTAAACGTTTTTAAAAATATTAAAAACAAAAGTAAATATTATCGACTTAAAAATGGAGATATATTATCTTTAGAAGATGAAGCATTAAATGAACTTGAAGAACTTACTAATGATTTAGAATTAAGTGATGAAGATATAATAAATGGTCGTGGTAGTATTTTAAAGTATCGAGCAATATATTTAGATAGTTTAAAAAATACTAAATATCATATAATTAAAACTGATAATTTATTTGATAATCTAATAGATAAATTTTATCAATTTAAAGATAGTACACTTATTTTAAATGATTTAAGTGCCCTTAGAGATTATCAAGTAACAGGTCTTAAATGGCTTAAAACAATAGATAAAATTGGTTTTGGGGGAATACTTGCTGATGAAATGGGTTTAGGTAAAACTATTCAAGTAATATATTATATAAAAGAAATGTTACAAGAAGATAGTAATTATAAATTTTTAATAGTAGTACCAACATCACTTGTATATAATTGGGATCATGAGTTTTTAGAATTTGCACCTGAAATTAAAAGAATAATTTGTTTAGGTAATAAAGAAAAAAGAATAAAAATGCTTAATGATTTATCTGAAAATGTTATCATAACCACCTATGGGTTATTAAGAGAAGATGAAGATATTTATCAAGAAAAACATTTTCATGCTATTATTATCGATGAAGCTCAAAATATTAAAAATAATGCAGCAGGAATTACCAAAGTAGTTAAAAGTATAAATAGTGATGTTAAATTTGCTTTAACAGGAACACCTTTAGAAAATTCAATATTAGAATTATGGAGTATTTTTGATTTTATTATGCCTGGATATTTAGCAAGTTTAAATAAATTTCAAGCTAAATATAAAATAAAAGATTTTGATAGTGAATCAGAAAAATTATTAAAAGGTTTAAGTAATGTAATAAATCCTTTTATATTAAGAAGAAAGAAAAAAGATGTAATAAAGGAATTACCAGATAAATTAATAAATGATATATATATCGAAATGTCAGATGACGAAAAAAAATTATATGCGGCAGAACTTGAAAGAGTACAAAAACAAATGCAAGAAATAATTGAAACTGAAGGTATGTCTAAAGCAAGATTTTTAATTTTACAACTTTTAACTAAATTAAGACAAATTTGTATTGATCCTAGTCTAGTATATGATGGATACAATAATATATCTAATAAATTAGATACATTAATTAATATAATAAAGGAATATACTACTAATGGACATAAGATATTAATATTTTCATCATTTAAAAAGGCTATTGATAAAGTAAGCAATTTATTAAATGATGAAAAAATAAAATATTATCGTATAGATGGTAGTATATCATCTAAAGATAGAATAAAAATGGTAGATGATTTTAATACACTAGAAGATATAAAAATATTTTTAATTACTTTAAAAGCTGGGGGAACTGGACTTAATTTAACTAGTGCTGATGTAGTAATCCATTTAGATTTATGGTGGAATCCTCAAGTTGAAAATCAAGCAACAGATAGAGCTCATCGAATTGGTCAAATTAAAAATGTTGAAGTAATTCATTTAATTAATAAAGGAACTATTGAAGAAAAAATATTGGATTTACAAAACAAAAAAAGGAAATTAAGTGATACTTTAATTGATGGAGAAATTAGAGATAAAAATATTTTATCAGAACTTACCGAAGAAGATATTAAAAAATTACTTTCTTATGAAAATAAAGAATAATATGTTTTTAGACAAAAAATAGACTAAACCAATTTTACAATTTAGTCTATTTTTTTTATAAAAAGAAGAAAAAAGATATATTTAATTTAAAATATATAGTGAAAGGGGAAAAAACTTTAAAAAGTGGAAGGAAGGAGATGATAAGATGGTATACCCACTGATTAATGATAAAGTTTTTAAATATGTGTTCTTTCACAAAGAGATTCAAAAAGATTTTC
>CASEYV010000086.1 GCA_949292245.1 uncultured bacterium | reverse complement strand
GCTTATGAACAAATTACTAAAATAAATCCATATAGTATAGATGATTTACTTTATGTTCATGGAATATTAACAAATGGATTAATAGAGGAATCTGGTAAATTTAGAAGTGGAAATGAGGGGGTTTTTGATGAAGATAATAATTGTATTTTTATTGCTCCTAAACCAGATTTAGTAATGGATCTTATAAATGATTTGTTTAACTATATTAAAGAAAATAAAGATAAAATTAATCCTCTTATACTATCATCAGTTTTTCATTATGAATTTGTATTTATCCATCCTTTTAGTGATGGCAATGGTAGAATGGCTAGACTTTGGCAAAATATAATACTTTTACATTGGAAAGAAGTATTCGCTTATCTTCCAGTAGAATCATTAATAAAAAAATACCAAAAAGAATATTATAAAGTAATTGATGATTGTAATAATTCTGGAGAATCAACAGAATTTATTGAATTTATGTTAAAAATGATTGATGAATCGTTAAATAATTTATTAAAAAATATTAATAAAGAAGTATCTAATATAGATGAATATGTTAATAAATTACTTGAAGTAATGGATTATAATATTCCAGTTAGTGCAAAAGAATTAATGAATAAATTAAATTTAAAATCAATAAATTCTTTTAGAAAAGTTTATTTAAAGTCTGCATTAAATATGGGGTTAATAAAATCAACTAATCCAGATAAGCTAACTAGTAAAAATCAAAGATATTATAAAGATTAAAAATACTTTTATTTCCTCTAGTTAAAAAATATTTATTGTTTAGTTTTTAATAGCATTGTTTTTTTATTCATCTATTGGTTTAAATAACTCTCTTATATCAATGTTTAATGCATCTGCTATTCTACCAAGAGTTACTATTGTAAACCCTTTTTTCATTTTGCTACTTTCTATTTTTGCTAAGTAATTCATAGTTATTCCACATTTATCGGCGAGTTGTTGTTGTGTTAAGTTTGCTTCTTCTCGGTATTTTTTAATGTTTTTTCTAGCTATTTCAAAATAATAGTTATCATTATGATTCATAATATCACCCTAAATACATTATGTTCAAAATAGTAATTTTTATATATGGACAATTTGTCCATATAACTAAATATTAATAAATGATAAAATTTTTTTAGAATAATCTATAGTATGACAATAACTGGCAAATTTTTTAATTACAATTTGTTAATATATAGTAGAAAGGATTAATATGAAAAATAAAAAAAGAAATTTAATAATATTTAGTATATTATTAGTAATAGTAGTAGGAGTATATTTATTAATACCAAAAGAAAAAGAAGAAGTAGAAGATACTGAAACAAAAGTAAATAAAAATGGTTTTTTAACTTTAATGTTAGAACAAGATGATGGGTCTTATCAAAAATCTTCTTCTAGTTTATGGCCGGGGGATGGTTATGCTTTTAATAATGAATTATCTGGCTGTGAAAGAGGTGGAGAATTAGTATATGATAGAGAGACAAATATAGTAAAACTAATAAGTAGTGGATCAGATAAATGTTATGTCTATTTTGATAAATATAATGTAGCAAAGATAACTAATGTAACAAGTAGTAAAACATATAATAGTATAACTGTATCAGTAACTACATCAGGTGGAGAAAATCCAGTAGAAAAATATTATTATAGTATAGATAATGGATTATCATATCAAGAAAGCACATCACCAACATATACATTTAGTAATTTAACAAGTAATCATGAGTATGTAATACGAGTATATGCCAAAGATACATTAGGATATGAAACAAATGAAGAAAGTATAGAAGTAACAACCAATGCTTATGTAAATCCGGTCGTTAATAGTGTAACAGTAACTGGTACAACAACATCATCAATAAGTGTAAGTGTATCAGCAAGTGGAGGAACAAATAATATAGCAACATATTACTATTCCATAAATAATGGTGCGTACTCAAGTAGTACAAGTAACACAAAAACATTTACAGGATTAAGTAAAGGAACAACATATACAATAAAAGTATATGTAAAAGATACAAATGGAGTAGATTCAAGTATAAATACAACAAGTGCTGAAACCGAAAGTGGACCATTATTGGCAGATTATATAAAAGGTTTATATACAAGCCAAGGGACAAATGGCTTATATTATCATACAAGTAGCCTAGCAAATAGTGCCGGAGATAATTCATATCGCTATGCCGGAGCTAATCCAAATAATTATGTATGTTTTGGAAGTGATGCAAGTACATGTCCAGAAGATAACTTATATCGAATCATAGGAGTATTTGGTAGTGAAGTAAAACTAATCAAATCAACAAGTTATGGAAGTTATGCATGGGATTCAGGTAGCAGTAATACTTGGAATAGTAGTGCAAAACCAGATATAAGAACAACATTAAATGGAACATTCTTAGATACAATAAATAGTACATGGCAAAACAAAATAGCAACGGAGACATGGAAAGTTGGAGGAATGACTTCTGCAAATGGATATAGTAATGGAGCACAAACAGCATATAATTACGAGGTAGGAAGTTCATCAAGTAGTACAACAGATAGTATGAAAATAGGATTAATGTATGTAAGTGATTATTATTATGGAGCAACAAATACATATTGGACATATCCAGGATATAGTAGTAGTGGAGCAAGTTATGATTATAGAGCAGCAACAAGTTCGAATTGGTTATATTTAGGCCCAATCGAATGGACAATTTCTCGCGCTTCGTCGTCTTCGGGCGGTGCCTTCGGTGTCGATCCGACGGGGTATGTCGGCAACTACGGCAACTTATTCAGCAATGTGTCGAGTTTGTTTGATGTGCGCCCTTGTTTTTATCTAACGTCTTCCATAAGCTATGTATCGGGCAGCGGATCGTCCGCTGATCCGATTAGAATAAACTGATTAACGGACAGTTTTTAAAAAACATCGGTGAAACCAGGGAAAAAATGGGTTAAAAGTTCGTCCAATGATGAACTATTTAACCCATTTTTGTGTATTATGAATACACTAAATTGATATAAATGTTAAAATTAAAACTGATAAATATGTCAAAGTTAAAAATTTATATGTTTTAATAAAATTTTAACCACGCAAAAAAGATTTTTAATAAAAGTAATATAGATAAAGTAATAGTTATATGTCATATAAAATAAACCGCATAGGTATTCTAATATATTTAAAAGAGTTAATGGCTAATTTAAATAAAGTTAAACCAGTTTGAAATAATGACATAACTCTAACTTTCCCTTTATTTTTATATGTTTTATGAGTTTCAATTTTTGTGTTTTTATAACATTTAGTATTCT
>CASEYV010000085.1 GCA_949292245.1 uncultured bacterium | reverse complement strand
TTATCATAGATTGGATTTTATCATAGATTTTAAAGAGAAAGCCTTTATTTATGGAACTTTCTCTTTTTATTTTCTATGATAACATTTACAAGCTAAGCAACTGGTTCAGTAACTCTTTGTCATCATTCCAATCTGGTAATTCTGCATTTAATTTCGGTGTTACTTTTTCTATAGCTTCAAATTTGGTTTTGGTTATTGCTCTAGTATATTCTTGAGTTGTTATAATATCTGAATGTCCTAATAGCTCTTGAATGTATATTATATTAACTCCTTTATCTAATAAATGTATTGCTCTTGATCTTCTAAAAATATGTGGTGTTACTTTTTTATTTATACCTTTAGTATATTTGTTTGCTACATCTCTGATAAAGCACCAATTATATGGTTTTTTGCACTTATTCTCAAATAAATATTCTTTATTATCATTGCCTTTTAAATAACGAATTAATAAATCTCTGGTTGGTTCCATTATTGGTACTATTCTTCTTTTATTACCTTTACCAGTTAATATAATACTTTTTGCTTCTAAATTGATATCTTCAATCTTTAGATTGATAATTTCACTTGCTCGTGCTGCAGTATCATATAATAGTGATAATATTAATAAATCTCTCTTACCAATTTTTGTTGATGTATCAACCCTTGATAATATTAAAGACGCTTCTTCTTCAGTTAAATAATCTTGTATTGGTTTAGCACACTTTTTATAATTTATTGTTAAAACTTTGTTAATATTATCTATATTTTGTATTTCATAATATAAACAATATTTATAAAATGATTTTATACATGCAAGTCTTTGATTTCTTGTTCTTATACTATTACCTTTTCCCTCTAGATAATTAAGATAATCTAATATTATATCTCTAGTAATTTTTTCAAATGTTATATCTTTTAATTTAATATTCTTAGTATTTACTAAGTATTCTATTAACATTTGAAAATTTTTAGTATATGATCTTATTGTTTCTTTTGAAACATTTCTTTCAACCACTAAATATTCTTTTAAAAACTTTGATAAATAATAAGAAAAATTTTTATTCATTTTCATCATCCTCCATATTTGGTATTAAATACCCTAATTTTTCTTCTGATATTTTATTTGCTATATTAAGTAAATCATTAGTTATTTGAAAATAATAACTCAAAGAATTTAAACTTTGATGTCCTGTGTGTGCTTGAATAATTGGTAACATTACATTTAAATCTAATTCTTCATTCATAAATTTCTCAATTAAATGTACTATAAAAGTATGTCTTAAATCATGCACTCTTGGACCATTATCAGTTTTAATGATATTTGATAATGTTAAAACTTTATCAAAATAATTTTCAACACTTGATATTGAAACATCAAATAATTTGTTATCAAGTTTAAATTTATAATTAAACTTGATAACATAATCATTAATTAAATTATTTAATTGTTCTGTTAGTACAATAATTCTTTCTTGATTATTTTTAGTTTGTTTAAGATGGAATAATCTATTAAAAGAATCATAATCATCAATTGTTAGATTTAATACTTCACCAACACGTATTCCAGTTTGATAAAGTATTTTAATGATTATTGGATATATAGTTTTGTGATAATAAGTATAATGATAACTAAATACTTTGTCTAAATTATTATATATTCTCTTGATTTCATCATGAGAATATATATGAGCTTTGTATTTTCTTTTTTCTCTTGAATAAATGTTGTTAGGTATTTGATATGCATCAATACCTTGTAGTTTTAAATACTTACAAAATGCCTTAAATGTTGATATATTTCTAGCTATTGTATTTTGAGTTAGATTTTTATTTAACCTAACATAATTTTCAACAACTTCTTTAGTAATAATATCTATTTTATTATCATTTAGATATTTAACTATTTCCTTAATGATAATAGAATCACTTTTATATTTATAACCCAAGTAATTTTTGTATTGCAAAAATTCTTCAGATAATGTATTATAATTATACATTATTCATCGACCTCTATATGACATTTTGAAAGATTCTTATAATCTACTTTCAAATATGTACTAGAAGTAGTTTCCAGGGAATCTCCGAGGGTTGATGCAATAATACTTAAAGGAATATCTTCATTAAGCATATTGGTAGCAAACGAATGTCTTAATGTATGAATTCCTTTTTTATTTGCATTAACATCAATCTTATCAAAATACTTATTAAAATTACTAAATTGAGTCATTTTATCAAATGGATATTTTGTTTTAACAAATAGATATTCATTATCACATTTAGGTCTAGCTCTAGTTATATAATCAATTAATGCCCAACCAATTTCCATAGATAATGGTAAAATATTTATGTTTTTAGTTTTTGGTTGAATAACTGTAAGTTTATAATTTTTCCAATCAATATCCTTTATTTTGATATTTAAGATATCACTAATCCTTAAACCTAATCTTGCAGCAAGTAATATTATTGTATAATCTCTAATTTCTACTTTTCTATTTCTTGGAATGCTTTCCAATAATTCTTCAACTTTATCATATTTTAAATAAGTAGGAACTTTCTTATTTCTAGCTTTTCTTATACTTGGTACATATATTGATAAATCATTTATTAATATATTTTCAATGAATAAGTATTCTAAAAATCCTTTTAGAATATAAAAATATCTTCCTTTTGATCTATTTCCTTTATCAATAACATCATTGATAAATGCATTAATATCTTTACTAGTTAATGCATTTAAATTATCTATTTTATGTTGATAAAAATAAGATAATAATCTAATTAAATAATATCTTTTAACTTTAATAGAGTTATCAGCATTACATCTAACATTCTTACAATAATTTAGATAATCAGTAAGAATATTATTCCAATCATTAGGGTAATCTTCATATTTGGGTTTGGGTAAAGCTCTTTTTTGCATAAAATATTTGTAAGAATTCCAATCATCTAAAATTCTTTTAGAACGCATTAATTTTTGATACCTTGATTTAGACTTATTAGAATAAGTTGAAACATCAAAATTATAATGTTCTAATAAGAATTTGGCATAATCATTTTCATCATAAATAAAATTATCATTACCATTCCAAATAATATATTGATTCCAAATACTTTGATAATCATCCATTGTTGCAATAGCAAATCCTAATTCCAGACCCTCCTTTCTAATAGTTTTAATTTGAGTTTTAAAATCTAATGGTAAACTCATAAAATCCACATCCTTTCCTACTGGGACCAATCCCAGTGGAATATATTATACATGTTATCATAGAAAACAAAAAGAGAAAGTCCCATAAATAAAGGCTTTCTCTTTAAAATCTATGATAAAATC
>CASEYV010000084.1 GCA_949292245.1 uncultured bacterium | reverse complement strand
AAATTTGTAGTTTGAAATAATAATGGATTTTGTACTGGAACTATTGAATTAGTTTCATCATGTACCATTGCATAACTATCAAATGTTGATCCCGGACCAACTGGACCTGTTGCTCCGGTAGCTCCTGCTGGGCCAGTAATACCAGTATCTCCAGTTCTACCCTGCGGACCGGTTGCACCTGTTGCACCTTGCGGACCTGTACATCCAGTACATCCACAAGGACCAGTTGGCCCTGTTGGCCCTGTTGGACCAGTACATTCACCAACTAAACATTTTACTATTTCACATATACAACTATTACTGCAATCTTCTAATTGGTCTGTTAGTATATTTTCGTTCAATGCTTTCCCCCCTCTCAATATAAATATGAAGAAAACAAAAAAGTGGATAAGCTATTGTCCACTTTTTTTAAAAACTTTTCTTATCCTACGATAAACATTTAATAAACAGGGTAACATTTTATATAATAACTTATTATTTACTAAATCAAATTCTCCTATAAATTCAATGTATTTGTCACCAAATTTTCTTTTAAAATCATGTAATTTGGCTAAATTTTTGTAAGTTGTATGAGGATCTCCTGGAGTACCAAACAAATCAAAAAAATCATATTTTTTATTATATGCATCCTTTATGGCTTCATAATAACTTCGAGTAACTGCAAAAGTTAAATTAGCAACTTCATTACTACCTATAAACATACTCCATGCTCTATTTTTAGTATAGGTGCAAATTAAAGAACATATAATTACTTTTTCTTCTTTCAATGTATTAAAAATTTCAATATCTTTTTCTAATTTATTTATTTGATTAATAATGTCAATCTTTCTTTTTTTGTTTTTTTCTAATTCTAACTTTAAATTATCTATGTCTTTTGTAAATTTATTTATTAAATTTTTAGGTTTTATAGATATATTAAAGTATTTAACTAATTTTTCTTTTTCTAATTCTTCTGTAAATATTTTATAATAATTTAAATTATGAGCATCAAAATCATCCTTGGAACTATTACATTGTATTAAATGATAAAAATTTTCTACATTAGGTTCATTATCTATTTCAAAATCATATAACTCACTTCTTTTTACTGATTTTAAAAATGATTTTGACATTTTAGTTTCTATTTCTTCCCAATCTTTATTTAAATCTATTCTAAAAGTATATCTTGGCTGATTACCTTCATATAATTTATAAAAACCTGTATGCTTATATCCCAAACTTAACATATAATTATATAATTCATAATTATTATTACCACCTTCAATTGGCTTACCTTCTTCATCAATATCTTGATAACTAATATCAGGATCAAATTTTATATATATTATTTTTTTGTCTTTCATAAACTGTTTTAAATAAGAACTAAACTCTTTTATTAAATTCAAATCACTATAATCTAATATAAATCCCCTAGGACAATAACCGTAAGAATAACCAAAAGGGGTTTTTTTAAGCAAAATTAATGCTGTTGCAACTAAATTATTATCATTATTTTCCAACCCAACATAATAAGGAATTTGTCCTTTTATTCTTTTGCAAAATTGTCCCCATGCATAACTTTGCAAAAAATGGGATTTTTGATGATTATCTGTAAATTTAATGTATTTATCTTTATCAATGTTTTCTATAAATTTCATTTTTACCTCTTATTAATTAATCTAATTTTATTTTTAACATTTTTTAGTTTATGATAACAAGCAAAAGCAACTTTATACATATAATAATAAGGTTTACTAATAATTAAATCAAATTCTCCAATTAATTCAACAACTTCGCCCCCAAAATCTTTTTTAAAAGAATACAACCCATATAATGGATTACTTTCACTAAAATCACCAGTTATTCCATAAAAATTATATCTATTATATCCGTTAAGAACAGCATATTCTAACATTTTATAATTTAGATAATAAAATGATTGAAAATTCATAACTTCTTTATAAGAACCTCCAACTAAGGCTACAACTTCATTACCATAAATTAAGAATAAAATTCCACTAAGAACAATTATATTTCCATACTTTTCTTTTAACTGTTCTATTTCCTTAATTTTATTATCCAATCTTTCAATATTATGCATAATTTCCGTTTGCTTTTGTTCATATTTCTTTTCATTAGTATGAACTATATTATTGTCATGCATATTCTTACGATTATCATAATCTTTTTCCAATTCTTCTTTCTTTTTTCTTAATTCCACAATAGTTCCATCAGCATTTAACTCTGCAAAAATTATTTTTAATATTCCACTATCATGAAAGCAATTATACATATTTTCATAATATGATAAAGGTCTATCAATAAATTCTCTACGATCTCCAGTATGTTTAGTTATATCTTTAAACTTTGAAATTTCATCAAAACCTATTTCACGACATTCAATATTGTATTTTTCATTAGTTTTTATGATTTGTCTAGTTTTTCTATCCATATCTTTTAAAAGTTCATCTATTGTTTTATTCTTAGTATTTATTACATATATCCATCTTGGTTGCAATGCTTCAAGCATTAAATTAAAACCAAAATGTTCATTAATATCTCTTTGTTGATACATTAAATATGGATCTATCTTTATAAATATTCCATTATCCTTTTTTACATATTCTTTTATTTTTTTAGTAAATTCTTCTAATAATTCATAATTATTATAGTCAATTAAGAAACCTCTTGGAGAATAAAACATTTTCTTTTTTATTGGTGTTATTTTGGATAAAACTAAAGCTGCTGCAACTATTTTATCCTTGTCTTTTAAACCTAATAAATGCATTTCCCAATTATTATTTTCTTTTAAATGACCCCATTCGACAGTTTGATAAAAACTAGCTTGGTCATGATTACTAGCAAATTTCTTAAATTCATCTTTCGTTAATTTAACAAATTCCATTATATCACTCTACTTTCTAAATTATTATATCATTTATTTTTTAGTTTTCTTACTAAATTATAAACATAATATAAAACTTTATTTAGTGGCAAATCAAATTCACCAATATATTCAATGGTTTTACCTCCAAAACCTCTTTTAACTTCATAAACTCCATAATCAGAATCATTTATATCAAAAATATTTTTAACTCCTAAAAAATTTACAAACACAAGTTTATCTTCTATAGCATCATTTATCATTTTAGGATACATAATATATTTAGGATTAAATTTGCGATAAGAATTATCCATTCCACTAGCAAAAGAAACTACTTCATTATATTTAGTTATTGTTAACATACTAGCAATATAAGTTACATTTTCTAACCCTTTAGCTTCTTCTAATTCACTATTATACTTATCTAAAGCTTGTATAATTATTTTTTCTTGTTCCTTTAATTTATGTCCCACATTATCATGTTTTATTTTTTCTTTTAATTCATTATATTTAATTTTTTCTTCTTTAATTTTGTTTTTTAAATTATTAACATACTCTTTTTTATCTATATATACAACATACATTTTTACATTATCTTTAAAGTTATCAATTATATTTTTATAAAACTTTTTACTTAAATTTTTAAATTGTTTTCTTTCACTTGTTTTTTCAAAAAACTAAATCTAAATCATTTACAGTTTTAATATTTACTCCTTTTAATTTAGCAATGTCCATATTCTTTCTTGTACTTTTGCTCATTAATTCTAATTGCTTATCAAACCTTTTTTCTAATTTAATTCGGTGAACAAATCTAAATTGTTCCGTTTCTAAAGCCAAATTATAGCCGTAATGCTTAAAACCATAATATTTTAAACTTTCAATTAATTGTTTGCTTTCTAAAAAGGATTCTTTATCTTTATTTTTATCATACTTTGCTAGAATAATTGGTGGATCAATTTTTACAAACACTGCTTTATTTTTAAAATAATCTTTTAAAGCCTTTGTAAACTCTAAAATATTTTGATAATTATAAATAAAACCTCTAGACGCATAAGCATAATAATATTTTCTTAATATTTTTACATATATAACCAATGATACACCCACCAAAGAATCATTATCAAAAAGACCTAATAACTCACATTTCTTGCCTTCTTTTTGTTTTAAATGATACCATTCAATACTTTGATAAAAACTACTTAAATCACTTTTTTTAACAAATCTTTCATATTCTTTTTCATTAATTTCTTTTAAAGTCATTATTTTTACTCCTTAATTTGTATTTTACCAAAAGTTATTATTCTTAATACTTTATTAACCATTTTTTTACCAAATAATTTATTAATAATACCCATTTTATAAGTTATTAAAATATATATTGTACCTCCTATTAAAGTATATAAGCAAATATCTAAAATAGAAAATAACTTACTATCTAAATTAAATGGTACAATTAATTTCATTAAATATAAAATAATAAGCATAACGATTAAAGCAATAAGTATATCTTTAAGTGCTTTCCAAGTGTTTTTATAAGAAATTTCAGGATATTCTTTTATTTTTGCTAATACGATAGTAATTGATAATATTAACCCAAAAATTGTAGCTAAAGGAGCACCATAAAATGGTGGTATTTTAATTGCATTACATAAAAGCATTAATGGAACATCTAATAATGCATTAGTTAAAAAGCCAACTAATACAGCTATATAAACAGTTTTATATTCATTTAATCCTTGAGCAGTTTGAATTGAAATTAAATATAAATTACTAAATATGGCAGAAATAATACTTAATTTAAAAGCCGTAGATCCCAATTCATTAATTCCATAAAATACATTCCAAACAGGCTCAGCTAAAAAAGACAACCCAAAAGCTGCTGGTAAAGAAATAAATAGGATTATTTGTAAAGCTTGGTTAAAAATTTTATTTAATTCTTTATAATTTCTTTTAGTATGTTCAGTTA
The DNA here is from genome assembly GCA_949292245.1 of uncultured bacterium. GTDB lineage: Bacteria > Bacillota_I > Bacilli_A > RF39 > UBA660 > Onthocola_B. The sequence continues at coordinate 5,875 of CASEYV010000084.1, read as the reverse complement.
CAATATTAGGTATTAAACTGACTGTTATACCAGTGGCAACAGCTGTTACTATCATATTTAATTTATAACCCCAAGTAGTAATAACTCCAGCAACATATTCTGAATCAGCACCACTAAAACCTATTTTAGATAAAGTTCTAATAATTAAAGACATATCAACAGTATTATAAATGTTTACCGTTAAATTAATAATTACAAAAGGAATTGCATAATATAAAATCTTTTTAAAAATTTCTTTGTTACTAACATTATCTTTTTCTAATTTTTTATCTAAACTTAAACTTTTTTTATTTCTACTAATTTTACTTATAATATAAATTATTGCAGTAAGCCCTCCAACAAAAGCTCCAGATACAGCAACTGCAACACCCATAGATACAGATTTATGTAAAATATTTATAACAAAATAACTACCAAAAATAATTACTAAAATTCTGACAATTTGTTCTATCATTTGTGAAACACTTGAAGATTTAATATATTTATGGCCTTGTAAATAACCTTTAGCAACACTTAAAAATGGAATAATTAAAACTGCAAAAGAAACTACAAATATAACTAAAGTAATATCTTCTAAAGAATTACCACCTGTCATATCACCCACAATCCATTTAGCAACATTTTCAGAGAAAAACATTAAAAATATAAAACATATCGCCGATAAAATACTAACAATAAATATTCCAAGTTTAAAAGACCTTACTTTTGCTTCTTTTAAACCTAATGATTCATATTCACTAACAATTTTACTCATAGCAATCGGAATACCTGCAGATGATATACTTAAAAATATAAGATAAATGTTATATGCATAACTATATAATGCACTACCTTGACTGCCAATAATAGCATAAAAAGGTATTACATAAAGCATACCTAAAATTTTAGTAAAAATTAAAGCTAATGTGGCAATTATTGTGCCTTCTAAAAATGAATTTTTTTTCATTTATCTCTGCCTCGCTTTATTAATATTTTACCAAAAAATTGTAATTATAACAATAATTGAATAAACAAACAAATATTAAATTACAATGCAAGTTTTGCAAATACTATACCCATTAAAATAATAAACATTACAAAAAATAAGTAAAAAGCATTAAATTTACCTAGTTTTTTATTTTGAACCTGATCTTCAGTTAAACCTAAGCCAATTAAAAACTGTTGAAAATTAACATAAGCAATATCCAATGAATCATTTACATCAGCAATTTTTTGTATTATATAATCATCATTTTCATTTATAAAATATTTAATATACAGTCCATCTTCAGTCAAATAAGGCATATTTAAATTATATTTAATAATAAAATCTTTATTCAATCCACTAAATAAAAAATCCAAATTTTTAAAAAATAATTGCGCACAATTAAAATTATCCATATTCCATATATCACTTACTGTCATTTTGTATAAAACATCATTTGATACAACCTTTTCTTCTTGTTTATTTAAACCATTTTTATATGCTTTAATTACTTGTTTTAAATTTTCTAAATCTATTTTGCTATAATCATTTAAAATATCATACACATTTTTATCATCATCAAAGTAAAATGTTCCATCATTTTGCATTTTTATACCATTGCTAACTATAATTTGTAAAATTTTGTCTGATACTTCTAATTTTTGACTCATTTGCATTGCTATGTCATCATTTAAAAAATTAAAAGAAAATTTTGCCAATTGTAAATTAATTATTTCAACAATTTCATCTAAAGTAAATGATTTTTTTTCTTTTCCATCATAAGAATTATTTAAAAGAAAATTAACAGATAAGTCACGTTGATTTAAGACTTTTTCTAATATTCCTTCTATTGAATTGCGGTGAGCTGCATAATTTGCATCACCAGACATTAATGGATATCCAAGCATATCTAAAAAATTATTTAAGCAACATCTTGCATCGCCTCTAGATATTGGAACAGGCAATTGTGATATAGCATCTTCTCTAATTAAATAATATGGTTTTTGTAATTGAACAGAACCCCAAGTAAAACTATCTGAAGGATATATATTTTTAAATTGCTCTTTATGTGAAGCAAACGGTTCAACAATGATAATATTTTGATTATTCCAAGCTCCAAAACCACCAGCAACGTTTTGTACCATACTATTTAAAGTGAAATGAACAGTATGACGATGAATTAAAACTTGTACTTCTTTTACCACTCCTTTATATTCTATTAAAATTTTTCCAGTTTTGTTTCCATCATAACAAGTTAAAATCTTACCATCTTTTGGAAAAAAATCTGTTGAATGTACCATAACAAAATCATCATATTTATATTCATTATCTGCATAAGACATTCTTTTCCATTTTGTTTCATGTGAATCAGTAATAACTAACATACTATCTTTAACCGATTCATAAGGTTTAAAGTCAAAACCTTGTAATTTTTCTTCTAATAACGACATTTCTTCTTTTAGCTGCTTAATTTTTAATTCAAGGTCTTTTATTAATTGACTATTATATTCTAAATCTTTTGTATCGTCAGATATTCGTTTTTGTAATTGCTCTATTTCTTTTTTTACTATCGTACCACCAAATAATTTACCTTTTAAAGTATTAATTGATTTTAATCTTTTTGACGATTCGTTAATATTTTCACTAATAAATTGCATCCGGAATTGCAAAGTATAAAGTTTTTGTTCAAATTCAATTAGCTCTTTTTTTATATTATCATATCTAACCTTTTCTTTTATTAACTCAATACTTTTTTTCATATCTATTTCATGCTTCATATTATACTCCTATAATGTTATTTTATCATATTTTAAAATTTATATATAGAGAATTTTTATGGGTTTTGCAATATATTATACTTTTAAAGATGACAAATCTAAAGAATGGCAACTAAAATTTATTCAAAGAGGATCTATACTAGGATTTTGTACTTTTATAATAGCTGCTATTATACTACTAGTTGAATATTTAATAAATTTAATAGCGTAAACATAGACAAGAATATCAATATTTGATACAATTAGTATGGTGATAATATGTTAATAACATTCATACTAATTTTAATTATTGTTATTGCTTTAATAGCAATTTTATATGTAAATACATACAATAATTTAGCTATATATAAAACAAAAATTGAAAAAGCCGAAAATATAATTGATGAAGCATTAAGAAATAAATACGACATTATTGCTAAACTAAATGTATTAATAAAAAAAGAAGTAACAAAAAAGGATTATTTAAAAGATTACATTGAATTAAAAGATAAAAAAGTTAGTAATTTTGAAATTGATAGAAAACTAGCTGAAGCAACTAATATAATTTTAGAAGTTAAAAATGATCATGAAAAACTAAATAATAAAGAATTTAATTCGTTATTAAAAGAAATTGATGCAATTAATGAAACATTAGCATCAAGTAAAAATTATTATAATAACAATACTTCAAAATTAAATCAAATAATTAGAAAATTTCCTTCAAATATTATAGCTAAAATTCATAAATATCGCATTAAACCATTTTTTGATGGCAAAAATATGCAAGATGCTGTTATTGATGATTTTAAATTATAAAAGTTCTCAAAAACGAGAACTTTATTTATTTAGACCAATCTATAGGAGTTAAATTATTTTTAGCAAGATAATTATTTGTTTTAGAAAATGGTTTACTTCCAAAAAAACCAGAATAAGCCGAAAATGGCGATGGATGTGAACTTATTATAATAAAGTGTTTAGGATTAGTAATTAATTTTGCTTTTTCTTTAGCAAAATTACCCCATAAGATAAATACAATTGGAGAATCTTTTTTATTTAAAACTTTAATTATATAATCAGTAAGTAATTCCCAGCCCCAATTACGATGACTACCAGCTTTATCTTTTTCAACAGTTAAAACAGCATTTAATAAAAGTACTCCTTGTTTTGCCCAACCAGTTAAATCACCATCTAATCTTGGTTTAATTCCCAAATCTGATTCCAATTCTTTATATATATTTTGTAAAGATGGTGGTAATTTAATACCTTTTTGAACTGAAAAAGATAAACCATGAGCTTGATTTTCTCCATGATATGGATCTTGACCAACTATAACAACTTTTGTATTTTCATAGTTTGTCAATTTTAAAGCATTAAAAATATAATCTTTCGGAGGATAAATAGTCTTAATATCATATTCATTTAAAATTTTATTATAAAAACTTTTAAAACCGTTACTATTCCAAATTATATTTAAAACATTATCCCAATCATTTCCAATCATTTTTCCACTTCCTTTAAAGCTATATTACAAGCATATACAATTTTATCTAAAGAATCAGCTGAAATTAAAAACCTATTTTTATGACAAAATGTTAAATAATCTGGCAAGGAAGTAAGCCATTTTTTAGGAAATGGTTTTTTTAATTCTACTGTATCACTATTTATTGGTACACCTTGCGCAGAATATCCACCTCTTTTTGAAGGAAATATTACATATATTGCTTTTGTTTTAGGTAACAAATTAGTAAAATGTAAATGATCATCTAAAATAATAATTTCTTTATTTTGACTTTTTTCATAAACTTTTTGAACTTTTAATTCTTCTAGAAAAATATTCTTTTCCTGTTCAATTAACTTAGTTAAGAATATACTAGCAATTCTAACTGCTTCACTAAATTCTTTATCTCCAGAAGAATTATCATTAGGATTAAGAGCAGAAATAGCAATACATAAAGAATCTTTAGAACCCGTATTATCAGATAAATCTAAAAGAGATATAAATTTTTTATCAATGGCCTCCACTATATAATCATCATATACTTGTGGTGCAAAATTTCGCCATAATTTTCCAAATGCAGCATAAGGAATTTGATTATTTCGATACTCACTTAAACCATGATGATCAAACAAACCATCTCCTATATCATATACTAAACCAACAAAATCTTTAGGTACACTTGAAGCCCTAATAATTTGAATATTAGGATTAAGTATTTTAACAAAAGCTGTTGAAAATACATCATCAGCATGAAATGTACCATTATGGGTAAGTCCATATTTACATTTTTTTAATTCTTCTAAATTCATATTCTATTCCTTATTTATGATATGTTTCATTATTGATAATTTTAAATGATCGATAGATTTGTTCTAATAATATTCCCCTAAATAAACCATGAGGAAAAGTAAAATCAGAAAAACTAATAATTTTATCACATTTATTTTTGACTATATCATTTAAACCTAATGAACCACCGATTATAAAAGTAATATTGCTATTAATTAAAAAAGTTTTTTCAACTAAATATGCAAATTTCTCACTAGTATATTTTTCTCCTTTAACAAATTTCTCACTAGTATATTTTTCTCCTTTAATATCTAAAGCAATATTAAATTCATTACTTTTTATATGTTCTAAAATATTTTTATTTTCTTTTTCAACATCAATATTTTCCTTTAATTCTATAATTTTTATTTTATAATATTTATTAATTCTATTTAAATAATCATTTATTAAATCTTGTAAATATTTTTCTTTTATTTTTCCAACACACAATATTTTAATCATACTTCAATCACTTCTGTCTTTTCATTTTGCCTTGCACAAATAATATTTTTAAAATTTAAACCATAATTCATAAAAGTATTATTAATAGTTTCCATAGCAATACTTTCTAAGTTATTAATTTCACTTAAGTGTATTAAAATAATTTTTTTAGTATTATCACCAATTAACTTACTTAAATAAAAAGAACTAGATTTATTAGATAAATGACCATTATCACTTAAAACTCTTCTTTTTAACCAATCTGGATATGGCCCATGTTGTAACAATTCAACATCATGATTACTTTCAAACAAATAAATATCTAAATTTTTTAATAGTTTAAAATACTTATTATTTACATAACCGGTATCAGTTACATATGCTAAT
>CASEYV010000083.1 GCA_949292245.1 uncultured bacterium | reverse complement strand
AATATAAGTACTTTAGGTATAACCATTGTAGAAGTAGAATTACATAAAAAAGTAAAATTTAATTTAAAAATTAATTTAGTAAAATAAGGAGGATTTATGGCAAGAAGGATGCCTCAAAATTTAGAAGCAGAAATGAGTGTATTAGGTGTTGCTTTTATTAACAATGATGATGTAAATAAAATTGTTGAAGAAGTAACAATTGATATGTTTTATGATGAAAGAAATAAATATATTTTTAATGCCATAAAAAGTTTACATGAAAGTAAAACTCCAATTGATATAACTACTATAAAAGATGAACTTGATAAAGATAAAAAGTTAAATACTGTGGGACTTGATTATATTGCTGATGTCATAGATTCTGTTGTAACAAGTGCTAATTTAGACTTTTATATTAAAATAATTAAGGATTATGCTATTAGAAGAAATTTAATTGATACTGCAACTGATATAATTAATACAACATATGAAGATGAAAATATTAATGTTTTATTGGATAGAGCTGAAAAAAATATATTAAATGTGGTTAGAGCTAGAACTGTTGGATCATTTATGCCTATTCAAGAAGTATTGAGAAATGCTCAAGCAAAATTAGAAGAACTTGCTAAACATAAACAATTAATAACAGGTTTAGAAACGGGATTTCCGGATTTTGATAAAATTACTACTGGTTTACATGGTGGCGAAATGATTATTTTAGCGGCTCGTCCTGGGATGGGAAAAACAGCTCTTGCTTTAAATATGGCAACCTTTGCGGCTTCAAGAACTAAAAAGGCGGTAGCTATATTTAATTTTGAAATGTCTGCTGATATGTTGGTTAATAGAATGATTTCTGCGATAGGACAAATTGATTCTTATAAGTTGCAAACCGGTAATATGTTAGAAAAGGATTGGAAAAGATATAATGAAGCATTATCCCAATTATCAGAAACTAATATATTTATTGAAGATAATGTAAGTTCAACTGTTCAAGATATTCGAGCTAAATGTCGAAGACTTTCTAATAGTGAAAATGGACTTGGATTAGTTGTAATAGATTATTTACAATTAGTTAATAGTGGTAATAAAAGAGTTGAGTCAAGACAAGTAGAAGTATCTGAAATATCTCGTTCAATAAAAACAATGGCTTTGGAATTAGATGTGCCTGTTATTGCTTTAGCACAATTATCAAGAAGTGCTGAAAAAAGAGAAAGTAATCAACCAATGCTTGCTGATTTAAGAGAATCTGGATCGCTAGAACAAGATGCCGATATGGTATTATTTATAAATAGAAAAGATTATTATGAAAAAGCAAAAGATTTTAATAACAAAATTGTACCAGCTGAGTTAACTATTGCTAAACATAGAAAAGGTGGGTTAGGAACAATTAACTTATTATTTGAACTTAATATGAGTTGTTTTAAAAGTCAGTTAAAGCCTGGTGGTGAAGAAGAATGAAAACAAAAGATATAATTATAACTATTATATTAACTATAGGAATTATTATTTTATATTTTATTAATGAAAAATATGATACTAAAATAAATAGTGCTAATGTTGCTTATAAAGTATATTTAGATGGTGAAATGATTGGTTTAATTGAAGATGAAGAAGAATTATATGAGTTAATTAATAATGAGCAATTAGCAATAAAAAATGAATATAATGTAGATTATGTATATCCTCCGGATGTATTTGAAATTGTAAAAACTAATACTTATTCTTCAAATTTTACAACAGCAAGTGATATATATAAAATGATTGAAGAAAGAGATGATTTTACAATAAAGGGTTATACAATAACTATAAGATATGATAAAGATGATTATAATGAAAATGAAGAAGTACCGAAAGATTTTGTAATAAATGTTTTAGATACTGATATTTTTTATGATGCTATAAAAAGTTATATTTTAGCTTTTGTAAGTGAAGAAGACTATAATGATTTCATGAATGATGATGTTGAAGAATTAAATGATATTGGGCAAGTAATTACAAATATGTATTTTCAAGAAAAAATGATGATTAAAGAATCTCTTATAAGTATTAATGATAAAATATATACCGATGCTGATTCTTTAACTCAAGATTTGTTATTTGGTGTGGATGCAGAAATGGATACTTATGTGGTTAAAGCAGGAGATAGTATTAATAGTATAAGTGATGAATTCAGTTTAAACCCTCAAGAATTTTTAATAGCTAATCCGACATATCGTAGTGAAGATGTAATGCTTAATATTGGAGATTCAGTAAATGTTACATTAATTAATCCTATAATTACATTTATTTATAATGTATATAGAATTGAAGAATCCGTTACTCCTTATTCTACAGATACAAAGACTGATACAAGTAAACCATATGGATATAAAGAAATTACTCAATCGGGTATTACGGGATTATCTTTAAACTATGAAACTTATCAAGTAAAAAATGGTGAAGCTTCAAGTCAAATTAATATTGAAAAGACTGTTCCTATAAGATCTGCAGTTACGGAAATTACAATTGTTGGCCCTTCTAGGCCAGGTGTAACAGGTACTTATGTAAACTTAGAGGGTGAATGGGGATGGCCAACAAATCAACCTTCAGTTATAACAAGTCGTTATTATATGCGTTGGGGTAAACTTCATGAAGGTATTGATATTTCTGGTACTGGTTATGGTTCTCCAATATATGCTATTGCTGATGGAGTTGCAGTAAATGTTTCTCCAGAATGTAAAAGTTGTTATCAATGGTCAAATGGTAATTATATAGTTATAAAACATGATAATAATATTTATTCAGTATATGCGCATTTAAGTGGTTTTAATATTACCGAAGGTCAACAAGTAAAAAAGGGAGATGTCATTGGTTTTATGGGAAATAGTGGTTTTGTTACTGGTACTCATTTACATCTAGGATTATATAAAGGAGAACCATTTGCAGGTGGTTATACACAATCGATGGATCCATTAAGCGCAATTTATTCGGGGTCATAATGAAGGTTTGTGTACTAGCAAGTGGGTCAAAAGGTAATGTTACATATGTTGAGGCAAATAATAAAAAAATATTGTTAGATGCTGGTAAAAATTATAAATATATTAAAGATAAATTAAAAGAAATTGATGTTGATATAAAAGATATTAATTATATTTTAATTAGTCATAATCATACTGATCATATATCGGCATTAAAGTCTTTAATATCTAAAACTAAAGCAACTATAATTATTTCATTACAATTATTGTATGAAATGGATGATTTAAAAGATTATAGTAATATATTAACGATTGAAAATGAATTGGAAGTTGATGATTTATTAATCACTTCCTTTCATTCTAGTCATGATGCTATTGATTCAAGAAATTTTATTATTGATGATGGAATAAGTAAATTAGCATATGTAACTGATACCGGTTATGTAAATAATAAGTATTTTAAACTATTAAAAAATTTAGATATTTATTTGTTTGAAAGTAATCATGATGTTGA
>CASEYV010000082.1 GCA_949292245.1 uncultured bacterium | reverse complement strand
TATAGCGTTAGAAATTAAGTTTTCTTTCGCTTTTTTTGTTTTTTTGATTATTTAGAAAAGCTGAGTAAAAATTATTCATTTCTACTCAGCCCCTTTTTTTGTGCTATAATGCATTTTGTCGCATGTAATAAATAAGGAGTGATTAAATGAAAAGTTTAGATTTAGGGAAAGAAAAAATAGGAAAATTATTACTTAATTTTTCAATTCCATGTATTATATCAATGCTTGTTGGAGCACTTTATAACATAGTTGATCAAATATTTATTGGTAATGGTGTCGGTTATTTAGGAAATGCTGCAACTAATGTAGTTTATCCATTTACTGTTATTGCATTAGCACTTGCTTTACTTGTTGGTGATGGGGCATCAGCTTTATTTAGTTTATAAAAGATAATAAAAGTAGGTAATTCTATTATCTTAATGCTTATAATTTCTATTATAGTTACTATATTTGGTTATGTATTTCAAGAATAAATATTACAAATATTTGGTGTTACTAATGGTACTTATATTTATGCTAAAGATTATTTTTAAGTAATATTAATAGGTATTCCATTTTATATTATAACATCTAGTTTAAATGATATTATTAGAGCAGATGGTTCACCTAAATATGCTATGTTTGCTACTTTAATTGGAGCAATATTAAATATAATATTAGATCCAATAGCAATATTTGTACTAGATTTAGGTGTTAAAGGAGCAGCAATAGCAACTATTATTGGACAAATAATATCTTGTATTTTTACTTTAATATATTTTATTAAACCTAAAAAATTAAAATTATCAAAAAAATGTTTTAAATTAGATAAATATATTTGTAAGAAAATATTAATGTTAGGTATTTCTAGTTTTATAACACAATTATCAATTGTAATAGGCTGTTGCAAATAATATGATTGTTAAATATGGAAGTAATTCTATATATGGAGCAGATATTCCTTTATCAGTTGTAGGAATAGTTATGAAAGTATTTGGAATTGTTATTGCCTTAGTTATTGGTACTTCTATCGGAGGTCAACCAATAATTGTTATAATTACGGTGCTGGAAATATACAAAGAGGTAACCAAACTTTTAAATTAATATTAATTACTAATAGTATAATTGGAATAATAGCTTTTGTTATATTTCAATTTTTTTCTCAATATATAATCAATATATTTGGTAGTGAAAGTCCTTTATATAATGAATATGTAAAGTTGTGTTTCCGTATTTATCTTTCAGGTATTGTATTTACTTGTATAACTAAAACATGTAGTATTTATCTTCAATCAATGGGTAAACCAATAAAATCAATGATTTTATCTTTATCTCGAGATATTGTAATATTTATTCTAGCATTGATGATTTTATCTAAAATATATGGAGTAGTAGGTATGTTATATTCAGCATTGATTGCTGATGTTATATCTTTTGTTATAGCTGTATTAATTTTACTAAATGATAATAAAGTAGTTAAAGAAAAAGTTACTATTAGTGATAATGTAGTTTCTAAAGAAATTAATTTAATTCCTAATAATTTTGTTATTACTATAGCTAGAGAATATGGCTCTGGTGGTAGATTTGTTGGTGAATTACTTGCTAAAGAGTTAAATGTAAAATTCTATGATAAAGAATTAATTAGATTGGCATCTATTAAATCCGGTTTATCAGAAAATTATATTAGTGATAATGAACAAATAAAAAATAATTATAATTTATATTATAATAATGATGATAAAATCTTTATTACTGAGTCAGATATTATAAAAAGTATTGCTAAAGAACCTTGTATAATAATTGGTAGGTGTGCTGATTATATATTAAAAGAGAAAAATAATGTTTATAAAATATTTTTATATAGTGATTATGATAATAAGATTAATAGATGTATGAAGTATTATGGGTTAACTGAAAGTGAAGCTAGTAAAAAGATTAAAAGTATAGATAGAGCTAGAGCAAGACATTATCAATATTATACTAATCAAAAATGGAAAGACTTTGCTAATTATGATTTAGTTATTAATGTTGATAAATTAGGTGTTGGGGGAACTGTTAAAGCAATTAAAAATATAATTTGTAATAAATAAGTCAATTACTGTGCAAATTTATAAAAAAAATTAAAAAATGCACAATGATTGTGCAAAAGGGGTATAAAAAAACGGCAAAATGCACAATATTTTCAAAATATTGTGCATTTTTGTTTACTTTTTTAATATTAAATGTTAAAATGTTATTGAAAGGAAAATGAATAATGGAAAGAAATAAAGTTAATAGATTGCCTATAGATTATGCTTTAGATAAAGAGTTAGTTAGTTTAATAGCTGAAGCTAATTTAAAATATGGTGAATATAAATCTAATTTAAAAAATAGTCAGTTTGATTCTCGATTTTTTTTGGATTCTATTATTTTAAGTGAAAGTTTAAAATCTACTCAGATTGAAGGAACTCAAATATCTCAAGATGATATGTATTATTTAAAATATATGCCTAAGACAGATGAAACTCATGAAATACAAAATTTAAAAGATGTAATAGAGTATTCTAAAAAATATTTAAAAAGTAATAATAAAATTGATATTAAGTTTTTGAATAATGTTCATAAAATTTTGCTTGATAGTGTTAGAGGCAATGAAAAAGAACCTGGAAAAATTAGAAATATTCAAAATTGGATTGGACCTAAAGGATGTACTATAGACCAAGCGGTTTTTATTCCACCAGAACCAGAAGAAGTTCCAATTTTATTAGATAATTTATTTCAATATATGAATGATGCTTATATTGATCCTATATTTATTAATTTAGCTATTTCGCATTCACAATTTGAAACAATTCATGCTTACCGAGATGGTAATGGAAGACTTGGAAGGGCTTTAATTTCTATCCAATTAGCTATGTTAACTAATGATGAACCTATTTTATTTTTATCTGAAATTATAGAATTATATAAACCTACATATTATAAATTATTAAATGAAAGTAGAAATGGGAATATAAGTGGTTTTATTAAATTCTTTTTACAATGTATAATTGATCAATGTGATAATTATATTGCTAAGATAAATAGAATTAAACAAATATATATAAAGGATATGGAAAAAATTGAAATATTAAAAAGTAATGCTGTTTTTAGAATTATGCCGGCGATAATGCACCAAATAGTTTTTACTAAACAAGAAATAGCAAACGAATCAGGTGTTTCTAGAAATACAGTTTCTACTTTAATTGATAAATTAGTTGATTTAAAAATTTTAGTAAAAGATTCAAACCATATTAAACTAGGTTATAGATATAATGAAATTTACAATGTGTTTGTAGGAAAAGATAATTTTTAAAAATGCACAATGATTGTGCAAAATGGGTATAAAAAAACAGTAAAACGCACAACATTTTGAAAATGTTGTGCGTTTTTCATGCTTTTATTAAAGTAATTAACAAAACAAATTAATAGACTTTAAAAATATAATTTGTTAAAATATAAAAGGTGATACTAGTGGAAGATTACAAAAAAACAAAGGAAGAAATATTTAAAGAATATAAAACATCAATAAATGGTTTAAGTGAAAAAGAAGTTATTAGAAGACAAAATATTATGGGAAAAAATATATTAATTGAAAAGAATAAAAAAAGTAAATTAAGTATTTTTTTAAAACAATTTAAAAATGTAATGATTATTCTTTTATTAATAGTGGGATTAATGTCACTATTTAATGCTATTTTTAGTGATG
>CASEYV010000081.1 GCA_949292245.1 uncultured bacterium | reverse complement strand
TATTTTTTTATTTTTTTGTAATAAATAAATTAATAGTAAATTAATTAATGTAGACTTTCGTGATTTTCTTTTTCCTTCTACTGTAATTATTTTATTTTTCTTATTAGTATTTTCTTTATTTTTTATTATTTTTAATTTGCTATTATTAATTTCATTTATTTTATTAAAAAAATATTTAATTTTATTATCATTAAAACACTTTATTTTAGTTTTTATTTTTTTGTTATTAATCAAATTATTGTTTAATAAATTTATTATATTTTTAATATTTATTTTTTTTATTAAATAAATATTTTTTATTCCTAATTTATTTAATTTATTTTTTTTATTTATATCTTCTTTTTCTAGAAATAAATATAAATTAATTTTATTATTTATTGTTTTAATTTTTTTTATTAATTCTTCTATACTAATTATTCCTGGTAAACTTTCACTAATAAAAATACTATCAACTTTTTTTTCCTTTCCTAACATTTCTAATATAGCTTCTCTATATTGTAAAATATTTAATTCTATATTTTTATTATCTATATTATTAAATATCTCATCTTCTATTTTTCTATTGTTTATTGCTAAAATTATTTTGCTCATCTGTGCACTCTCCTTCTAATATTTTTTGTTCTAAATCAGAACATTCTATTTTAGTTAATATATGGTCATCTCCCACAAACATCAAACACTCTCCTCTTTTTAATGATTTAATTTCTACCTTTTCTTTTTCAGATAAATTAGAATATTCAGATAATATTTTTATATTTTCCTCTTCTAAAGCAAAAAATGTTTTTATACTAGAATTATTTAAAATGCTTTTTCCATATGTACCATTATCTAAGCTAAATATATCTGATATATCTTGTGTTATTGCTACACCACTTCCACCATATTTTCTTATTGTTTTAAATATCTTATATATAAAACTTGCTACTTCTTTATTAGAAGTTACACCTATAAGCCTCCAAATTTCATCTAAATATATTGCTTTCTTTTCATTTCTATTTTCTTTTATCTTATCCCAAAAGATTTCTGTAAATAAATACATACCATATTTTAAGTTCTCTTCTCCTAAATCATATATATCTGCGACTATTAATTCATTATTTAATTTTACATTAGATACATTATTAAAAAATTTCATAGATCCTTTTACAAAAGGTATTAATTTTATTTGAAATTTCTTTGTTTTCTCATCTTCTCCTAATACATTATATAAATCTTCTAATATTGGCATATCCTTAGGCTCTTTAAAATATTTTTTTACCTTATTATTTTTAATAATTTCTATATATAAAGTTTTATCATCAAAATTAATATCTTTTCTTTTATAAGTTTCAATTAATTTATCCTCTATTAAAGCTTTTTCTTCTTCATTTAATTCTCCAAATATTAAATTAAAAAAGCCAATAAGTTTTCCAATTTTAGTTGCTAAATATCCGCTTTCTCCTTCTTCTAAACTTTCTTTTCTTATTTCTAAAACATTTATATATGTATTTGAATTTGGTCCTATTTTTATTTCTATACCTTTTAATGTATTGCATAAATTATTATATTCTCTTTCTGGATCTATAATATATTGTTTAATACCTAATAATTTATATCTTAGAATTAGTAATTTTGTATAAAAAGATTTGCCTGCACCACTTGTACCAAAAATGCAAATATTAGCATTTTTATATTTTTGATTATCATATCTGTCTATAAAAACTAACGAATTGTTATAAATATTAGTACCTATAAAAATGCCATTTTGATCAAATATAGTAGAAGAAATAAACGGATATGTTGCAAGTAGACCTGATGTTAAAATATTTCTCTTTGCTGATTCTTTAATACTTTTGTTGTTTTCCATTATTGGTAAACAACATAAAAATAATTCCTCTTGTCTAAAATTAGCTCTTCTAGTTTGCATACCTTTACTTTGTGTAATACCTTCTATTTTATTTAGATAATATTCTAATTCTTTTATACTATCTGCATATATACTAATATAAATATATAAAAAATAAATATCTTCATTATTTACTTGTATTTCTTTTCTTATATATTTTGCATCATTATATGTAAAAGCTGCTATATCGATATCTTCTCTATTTTGATTACTTTCTTTTAATTCAACCCCAACATTCCCTATATGATATGTTAAATCTTTTATAGCTTTAAAAGAATCCTGCTTTTCATAAAATATTGATATGTTCATATTAATATTTGTTTCTATTAATGATTTTAGTATAATATCTGTTTGTTCTCTATAATAATCAACAACAATTAAACCACTATAATATAAATTATCAATTTCTAAATATTTTGGGTTTTGCATATTGATATATGCAGGTGCTATTTTATCCTTTTCATTTCTTGCTCCTTCAAAGAAATTATCTTTTACATCATTTTTATTTTTATTAAATATTTTTTTTATTTTTTCTTCTAACATTGTTCCTCCTTTTTTATTTTTCATTAATTTATTTTTTATTTAATTATTTTTTATTTAATTATTTTTTATTTATTTATAATATTCTTTAAATTAATTTTTAAAAATAAACTTAATTTTATTTTTTTATTATATTTTATTTTTATTGGAATTTTTTTATTCTCTATTATAAAAATGATAAAAGTAATTTTATTTTTTAAAACATTTTTAAAAATAGCTTTGACAATTGAATTAAAATAATATTTATTCAGTATAATATGTAAACTTTTTTCTTGCCCTTAAAAATTAATTTTTATTCTTTAAATAAATATCTGCTGTTAATTTCTTATTTTCTTCTCCAGCTTTATTTCCTGATATTTCAAAAGTTGGATTATTACCATATAAATTTATATTCATTGTTCCTGCATTATATACTGCATTATATATAAAATAGCATCCAGATATTTCATTGTTTTTAATTGATATGTTTGAAGCATTTATGTTAAAGATTCCATAATTATATAACAAACTATTATTACATTCACCTTTAATTTCATTATTTTCAATTGTTATTGTATCTGTTTTATCTGAACCAAGAGTTAATATGCCAGTATTATAAAACAATCTAGCATATCTTTCTGTTGAATTTAAGATATTACCACTAACATATATGTTTTTTGAATTTATTGTTAGGGAGGAGTTTTCATTATTATAAAATAAAGCAATACCTTTTTCTCCTTCATTTTTACTAATAAACCTATTTCCTAAAATAATATTTCCTAAAATCAAAGTATTTTCTGTGTTTATTATTGTTTTCCTTTTATTAGAGAATAAGTAATCTTTGATCTTAGAATCATTATCATTAACTCCTATTATTCCAAAAAGAGAGTTTTTATAGTTAATATTATTGCCTACTGTTAATTTTCCATATCTTTTAATTGAAATATAAGCACTATTTCCAGTAAATAATAATCCTTTATCTAAAGTTGTATCTTTATTTATTTCTAAATATTGTCCACTTAAAAAATTACTATAATTTAAAGTAACTTCTGTTTTATCATTTCTAGAAATAGATTTTATAATTTCTTCTGATAATTTAATTGATTCATCATCCCAACTTTTTATTTCTGTTTCTTCAATTCCATCATACTTATATGTTATTTTTTCTGGAATTATTTTTAATTGTCCATCTACTTCCTCAACATTATCAATAGCATAAACTATGTTATTACTCTCATTTAATAAAATTAAGAATAATGATAATAATATCATTATTTTATTTGTTTTATCTGTCTTATTTGGTTTCATATTCATATTCATCTTCTCTTTAATTTTATTAAACATATTAACCTCTAAGTTGTTTTTTCATTTCATGAAATGATTATATCATATTTTTTAGATAGTATCAATGGGGATATAATGAAATAATAATAACTAAATATGTGCAATAAAGAACCAATATAATGGCTAAAATTGTTGCAAACATAATTTTTATTATATTTTATCTACTTATAATTTTAAGGTTATGTATTTATAATATAATTCTCCTTATCATCAAAAATTTTTCTAATAAGAATATTATTTAGAGTATGACCATTCTTATAAGCCTCAATTTTAGCA
>CASEYV010000080.1 GCA_949292245.1 uncultured bacterium | reverse complement strand
TAGCAGGAATAACAATTGTGTTTTCGATTCCAACAATGATAGCATCTTTTTTAGGTATGAATGTTCCTTTAGGTGAACTTGGAGATAATCCGGCATCTTTTGCATTGATTATTTTGATATCTTTAATAATATCTTTATTTATAGCTTGGTGGTTAAAGAAAAAGAATATGTTATAAAATTTAGAGTTTGACAAAAAGTGACAATTTATTAATATTTTGTGTGTTATAATACAACTTAAAAAGCGAGGTAGTTATGTTAGTTTATGGTATTAATGTTTTAAAAGAAACAAAAAATAATGATATTAAAAAGGTTTTTACATCAAGAAATGAAGTAAAGAATTATTGTGATGCTAATAGTATAAAATGTATTAAAGTAACATATGATTATCTTAATAAACTTACTAAAGGTAATCATCAAGGTGTAATAATAGAAGTAAATGATTATAATTATTATAACTTAAATGATATTGAAGGTGATTTTGTTGTTATTTTAGATCATTTAGAAGACCCTCATAATTTTGGGGCAATAATTAGAACTTGTGCTGCTGCGGGGGTAAAATCAATAATAATACCAAAAGATAGATCTGTTAAAGTTACTGATACAGTTGTAAAAACTAGTGCTGGAACAATTAATAAAGTTAAAATTATTATGGTTAGTAATTTAGTTGATGCTATTAATAAATTAAAAAAATCAAATTATTATATATATGGTGCTGCAGCAGAAGGTGAATATTACCAGACTATTGATTATAGTGGAAAAAAAGTATTGATTATTGGAAATGAAGGTAAAGGAATAAGTCCTTTAGTTAAGAAAAATTGTGATTTTTTAATAAGTATACCTTTAAAAAACAATGTTGAAAGTTTAAATGCATCAGTTGCAGCAGGTATTTTGATTTATGCGGGGTTTGTTGATGATGGAAAACGATTATGAAGTAATTTATTTAGCTCAAGAAAATGATGAAACAGCTATAGAATATATTATTAAAAAATATAAATTTATTATAGATATTATTATTAAGAAATATAAAGTTAAAATAATTTCTTTGAAAGTAGATAAAGATGATATTTATAATGTAGGTTTATTTGCAATTCATAAAGCAATAGACCTTTATAATGCTGATTGTGCATCATTTGCATCATTTGTATCAGTTTTAATTAATAGATATGTAAATAATTTTTTAAAATTAAATGATCGTAAGAAAGATTCTATTTATATTAATTCATGTTTTTTAAATGAAAGTATTGCTGATGAAAAATTATTAGAAGAAATGAAAAATAGCAATCCATATTTTTTGATTGTTGAACAAGAAAATTATCAAGAATTGTATG
Source organism: uncultured bacterium (assembly GCA_949292245.1). Taxonomy (GTDB): domain Bacteria; phylum Bacillota_I; class Bacilli_A; order RF39; family UBA660; genus Onthocola_B. Next base: position 6,220 of record CASEYV010000080.1, on the reverse strand, counting down.
ATAAAATAGTAACTTGTTTAACTGATTTAGAAAAAGCAGTATTTAGTTTGTTTATGGATTTTACTCCTCAAGATATAGCAAATATTTTAGGTATAGAAAGAAAGACGGTTTATAATGCAATAGGTAGAATAAGAAATAAAACACAAAAATTGCTTGCTAATAAGGAAAAAATATGATATATTATACATGAACACGAAAGTGTTTTTTTAAATGGAGGTTAAAAAGTGGCAAAAGAAAAAGATAATAAGCCTAAAAAAACGGTTAAAAAAGCAACAAAAAAGGAACAATCAAAAAATGTTGTAAAAGAAAGTTATTTGAAAAGAGTGGCAAAGGAATTAAAATTAGTAAAATGGCCAACAGCAAAAGACGTATTTAAATATACAGTTTCAACTATTGTATTTTGTGCCTTTTTATGTGCCCTATTTATGTTTTTAAATTTAATAATGTCATTAGTAAGAGGATGGTTTGCATAATGGATAAACAATGGTATGTAGTTAATACTTATTCTGGTCATGAAGAAAAAGTAAAAGAAAAATTAGAAGCTAAAATTGAATCAATGGGGATGCAAGATTATATTTTTAGAGTAATTATTCCTGAAACAACTGAAGTTGAAGTTAAAGATGGAGTAAAGAAAGAAAAAGTAAAGAAAATGTTCCCAGGTTATGTTTTAGTTGAAATGATTATGACTGATGAAGCATGGTATATTGTAAGAAATACTCCTGGAGTTACAGGTTTTATTGGTTCGAGCGGAAAAGGAGCAAAACCAACACCTTTATTGCCACAAGAAATAGATAGAATTCTTGCTAATATGGGAATGAGTAGAGTAAATATTGAGGAAGATTTAAAGGTTGGAGATACTGTAAATATTATCGATGGACCATTCAATGGTATGAGTGGAAAAGTAGATAATATAGACTTAGAAAATAATCGTTTAAATATTATAATAGATTTATTCGGGCAAGAAACTAATGTAGATGTAGAATTATATCAAGTAAGTAAAAATTAAGATTTATGGTCTTAATTTTTTTTAAAATAAATTAATTTCTACTAATTTAATACTTTTTTTAGGGTATTCATCAGCAACTAAATTTCCAAGCATGATATTTTTAGGGTTTTCTAAATCTTCTTTGTATTTGTTTATTAGAAAAATAAATATGTATTCTTCATAGCTTATAAAAATTGCATAAGGTCGATATTTTAAATAATTTATATTTTTATTATTTATAATATCTTGATTATCAATAATTATATTATTATGAACTTTATTAAAATCAATGTTTAATAAAGTAGCTATAGTATGCTCAAAAATCACAGCATGTTCATAATTGCAAAATAATAATTTAAATTGTTTATCATTAATAACGTTCATGTTAATTCCTCCCTTCATATAATATATTAAGTTTTTTTTACTATTTCTCTTCTTTTTATTAGATAATTATCATTTCTAATAATGATAAATTAGCATATCTTATATAGAAAGGAGGTTTATATATTGAACAATTATGAAAAAGCTGTTCAAAAAGTTAAATGCTCTGGATTAGAACAACCTTGTTGTTGTTATGGTCCAACAGGTCCAACAGGTCCTCAAGGTCCAGCAACTGTTACTACGGGAACAACTGTTACTACAGCTCCTGGAACGCAAGCTACTGTTACTAATGTTGGAACTTTAGAAAATGCAGTATTAAGATTTTCAATACCTGCTGGAGCAACAGGAGCAACAGGAGCTACAGGTCCAACAGGCCCAACAGGAGCCACTGGAGTAACTGGTCCAACGGGTCCAACAGGTCCAACAGGCCCAACCGGAGCTACTGGAGCAACAGGTTCTGGAGCAACAGGTCCAACAGGTCCAACAGGCCCTACGGGCTCAAGTATTAATTTAAGTATTGGTTCAGTAACTACTGGTCCGACAGCTTCTGCTTCAATTACAGGGGTTTCTCCTAATTATTTTTTGAATTTAGTATTGCCTCAAGGCACTGAAGGTGCAACGGGACCTACAGGTCCAACAGGCCCAACAGGTGCAACTGGAGCAACAGGCTCTGGAGTAACAGGTCCAACAGGTCCGACTGGTCCAACCGGAGCAAGTGGTGCTGAAGGAGCAACAGGTCCAACGGGTCCAACAGGTCCAACAGGTCCAACCGGAGCAAGTGGTGCTGAAGGAGCAACAGGAGGTCCAACGGGTCCAACCGGAGCAAGTGGTGCTGAAGGAGCAACAGGTCCAACGGGTCCAACTGGAGCAAGTGGTGCTGAAGGAGCAACAGGTCCAACAGGTCCAACCGGAGCAAGTGGTGCTGAAGGAGCAACAGGTCCAACAGGTCCAACGGGTCCAACGGGTCCAACAGGTCCATAGTAGGTTATAATGAATAATATAAAAATTTGTGTCTATGCAATATGTAAAAATGAAAGTAAATTTATAAAAAAATGGCTAAATTCCGTAAAAGATGCTGATTATATTTGTGTTTTAGATACTGGTTCAACTGATAATAGCGTAGAATTATTAAAAGAAGCAAATGTAATTTTGGGTGAAAAAAAATTTACTGATTTTCGATTTGATGAAGCAAGAAATGAATCTTTAAAATTAATCCCAACAGATACGGATGTATGTATTTCAATAGATTTAGATGAGGTTTTGTTGCCGGGTTGGAAAGAAGCAATAAAAAAAGTGTGGCAAAAGGATACCACTAGATTACGATATATATATAATTGGAGTCTAGATGAACATGATAAGCCTCGTGTAAGTTTTTATCAAGATAAAATACATGCTCTAAAAGGATATAAATGGATAAATCCAGTTCATGAAATTCTTTCTTATCAAGACGGTGAAGAACACTTTGTTACAAGTGATGAAGTAATAATAAATCATTATCCAGATGCAACAAAGTCTAGAAGTTCTTATTTACCTTTATTAGAGTTGTCAGTTAAAGAAGATCCTGAAAATGATAGAAATACACATTATCTTGGAAGAGAATATATGTATTATAAAAAGTGGGATAAAGCTATTGAAACTTTAAAAAAACATTTAAATTTAAAAAGAGCCGTTTGGAAAGATGAAAGAAGTGCTTCAATGCGTTTTATAGCTCGTAGTTATTTGGGATTAAATGATGAAAATAGTGCTATTTATTGGTATAATGAAGCTATAAAAGAAGCGCCTCATTTGAGAGACCCTTTAGTGGAATTAGCTTTATTATATTATCAAAAGCAAGATTGGGAAAAAGTTATATATTATTGTAATGAAGCCTTAAAAATCCCTATAAATTATAAAACCTATATAAATGAAGTATTTAGTTTTAATGAAACAATAGATGATTTATTATCTTTAGCTTATTATAATACTAATCAATTTAAAGAAGCTGTTGTACATGCTAAAAAAGCATTAGAAATAAATCCTAATGATGAACGAATAAAAAATAATTTAAGAATAATGCAAAACAAACTTCTATAATTAGAGGTTTGTTTTTTTGTTAATATAAAAAATTCTAGAATAAACTAGAACTTTTTAATTAATTTATTTTCAATAAAAGTAATAATTTTATAAAGAATGTAAGATATAATAACTAATATTAAAATTCCTGCCATAACTAAACTTAAATTAAATACTTGAGTTCCATAAATTATTAAATATCCTATTCCAGCTTTACTTACTAAAAATTCTCCCATTATTACTCCAATTAAACTCATAGATATATTTAATTTTAAACTAGAGATAATTGTTTTATATGAACTTGGTATTATTAATTTAGTTAATATTTGATATTTGTTAGCTTTAAAAGATTTAATCATTTTAATTTTTTGCTCATCAATATTTATAAATCCATTATAAATGGTTATAATACTTATAATTAGATTTATTAATAAGGCCATTACAATAATACTTTTAATATTGGCTCCAAAAATTATTATAATTAGTGGTCCTAAAGCAACTTTAGGTAATGAATTAATCATTGTTAAAAACGGATCTATTATATCTGATAATATAGGGAATTCATAAAGAATAATAGCTATTATTAAGCCTAGTATTATACCCAATGTAAAAGATATTAATACTTCTTCTAATGTAGTAAAAATGTGATTAAATAAATTATTTTGATTTATTAGATTTATAATTGTTTCAAGTATTTTACTAGGCTTTGAAAAGACAAATGTATTAATTATATTTTTATTAGCTAATATTTCCCATAAAGATAAAAATGCAATTACTATTAATACTTGACATATTAATATAAATATTTTTCTTAATTTTAGTTTCTTTAAATATTTTTGTTGGTCATTAGACATTTTTATCTAGATCCTTCCATAATAAATCATAGTAGTAAGCAAAATTTTTAGCTTTTCTTCTAGATAGTGGACTATTGCCTTCTAAGTTTATATTATAAATGTTTTTAATAACTGCTGGTCTTTTAGATAAAACAATAATTCTATCGGCTAAACTAAGTGCTTCAGCAATATCATGAGTTATCATTATTACTGTTTTTTTCTCTTGCTTAATAATGTTTGCTACATCTTCGCTGACCACTAGTCTAGACATGTAATCAAGTGCTGAAAATGGTTCATCTAATAGTAAAATATCAGGCTTTATTGCCAGTGTCCTAATTAAAGCCACTCTTTGACGCATACCACCAGAGAGTTGATTAGGGTATTTTTCTAAAAATTCTTCTAAACCATATTTTTTAAGTAATCCTTTAACATAGTTTATATTTTCTTTAGTTTTTAAATTCATGATATCTAAACCTAGTAAAGCATTATCTAAAATATTTAACCATGGTAATAAACAATCATCTTGTAACATATAACCAATTTTTAAATTTTTGTTTTTAATAATTTTGCCACTACTAAAATTATCTAAATCTGCTAAAATATTTAAAAGAGTTGATTTACCACAACCACTAGAACCAATAATACATAAAAATTCTTGGTCATATACATCAAAACTTATATTATCAATAGCTTTTATTTCACCTAATTTAGTATTATAATTTTTACTTAGATTTTTAATTTCCAATAATTTATTCATTATAAAAATTGTTGACTAAATCTTTATATGGAACATAATCTTCGATTAAATCAAAATCTATTAAGAAATCTTCTAAATTCTTAAATATTTCTTCACTAATATATGGAGTTTCAAGCCAACAATCGTAATCATAGTATCTTTTAATCATTAATGCTAAATCTTCAACTTCTGTATCTGGAAATTGATTAATTATATCTTTAGCAACACTTTCTTTATCATTATTTAAAGTGTAAGTTATTCCTTTTGCTAAAGCCTTTGTAAATGATTTGATAATATCTTCATTTTTTTCAATATAACTTTTACGGGCATAAAATGCCGTATAGGGAACTTCATCACTCATTAAACCAACGCTAGCAACTACTTTACCATAGCCTTCTTTTTCTAAATCAGTAGCATTGGGTTCAAATAAATTGACAAAGTCTCCGGCTCCTCCGATGAATGAACCAGATAATGCTGCAAATTCAACTGAATAATTAATATTTATTTTATCAATATCAATTCCTTGATTTTTTAAGCCATTTAAAAAATTTAAAGCTGGCATGCCGGTACTTCTTCCAACAAGTATTTCTTGATTATATAAATCAGTTAATTCAAAGTTTTCATAATCATCCCTTGCTACTATAAATTGACCATCCCTTTTGGTAAGTCCAGCAAATATTTGTAAGTAATCTTTTTCATTTTGTTCATAAATATAAATAGCAGATTCTGCTCCAGCAAAGCCAATTTCAACATCATTAGATAAAACTGCAGCACTTACTTTATCAGCACCAGGTGTAAGTATTAGTTCAACATCTAATCCCATTTCTTCAAAATAGCCTTTTTCTAAAGCAACATATAGTGGTGTATAAAATGAACTGTGGGTTACTTCTGCTACTCTTATTTTAATTAAGTTAGAATCATCTTTTTTATTAAAAATATATAGTAATGTAATACCTATACCTACTATTAAAATACTTATAAAACTAATAATTATTTTCTTTTTCAAAATATTCCTCCTTCTAAAATAATATATGTACTATTAAATTGAGTGGTCCCTACATATGACTATTAGAAGTACACTAATTTATATTGATTTTCTCAAAATAAATGGTTTACTTTTGGAAATTAATTTGCTATAATCTCATCTTAAACAGTAAAATAGAAAAAACCACGATTTTATTGAGAAAATTGTGGTTTTAAAAATGCGTATCTTTTTTATTTTTTTATTTGTTT
>CASEYV010000079.1 GCA_949292245.1 uncultured bacterium | reverse complement strand
GGAAGCTCCATCAACTTTACAGTCAGAAGTCTTTCCTGAGTGTAAAGCCAAAAAAAGAAACTGACTGGAAATTATTTATTTAATTTCCCGACAGCCCCTTATTTTTTTGTTCCTCATAAGCATTATATCACGAAAATGGTTAAAATCAACAGTTAAATATCGAAATTTGCAAAAAAAATGCAAAAATCAAGAAATAAATTGCAAAAAGCATTGATTTTTTATCAAAATGTGCATATAATACTATTAGAGGAGATGAGATTATGCTTATAGAATTTAGTGTTACAAATTTTTTATCATTTAAAGATAAAAATACTTTTACTATGATTGCATCATCTGATAATACATTGAAGGACAATTATGTTGAAATAAATAATGAGAAAATTTTAAAAATGACTGCGATATATGGAGCGAACGCTTCAGGAAAAACTAATTTATTTAAAATTTTAGTTATGGTTAGTAGTATGATAAAACATTCTAATTTTTTTGCACCTAATGTTTTGCTTCCAATTGTTCCGTTTAAATTAGATAAGGAAACTGTAAATAAGCCAAGTGAATTTGAAATAAAATTTTTAGTTGATGGAATAAGATATTTGTATGGGTTTAAGGCAGATAGCAAAAATGTTTATGAAGAATATTTAACTTATTATCCAAATGGTAGACCGGTAAAAATATTTGCTCGTGAAAATATTGATAATTATTCATTTAATTCAAGTGATGAAAAATTTCTTAATGATTTAAAGGAAAAAAACACTTCAAACAAATTTTTTGTTGCAACTGCAACTAACTGGAATTATGAGAAAACAAAACCCGCTTTTGATTTCTTGACAGAAAAATTAGGTATTGTAATGTCTCATGAGCAAGTAAATAATTATTCATATAACATGTATTATAATGACAAAGATAAAAAATTAGAAAATTTTGCGTTAAATTTTTTAGAAAAAGCAGATTTTAATATAAAAGGTTACAAGATTATAGAAGAAAAAATGACCGAAGATAAATTAAGAACAATTCCAGATATAGTTAAACCTTTTATTCCGGTTAATACATCAATGTATAAAGTTAATACTAAACATATAGTAAATGGTGATGTATACGAATTTGACATTTCAGAGGAATCGTTAGGTACTCAAGTAATATTTTCTTTTATTCCTGTTCTTAAAGATGTGTTAGATAATGGAAAAGTATTAATAATAGATGAATTTGATAAAAGTTTGCATCCATTTATAGTAAAATATATTGTAGAAATATTTAATGATTTAGAAATAAATAAAAAGGGAGCACAATTAATTTTTAATACACATGATACTAATTTATTAGATCTTGAGTTGCTACGTAGAGATCAAATATGGTTTACGGAAAAAAATTCAGAAGATGGTTCTACTACAATTTATCCGTTAGATGACTTTTCTGTTAGAAAAACAGAAAATGTTGAAAAGGGATATTTGTTAGGTAGATATGGAGCCATTCCATTTTTAGAAAATAATTTTGATTCTTTGAAGTAGTTTAATATGAGTAGAGACAGAAGTAGAAATAATCATAATCGTAAATCAAAAAGAGTAGTATTAGTAGCATATGAAGGAGAAAATAAAACAGAAAAAAATTATTTGAGTAATTTTTCAGGTAGAGATAAAGACTACATAATAAAACCAGTTCCCGGAAACGAAACTGATCCAGTTAATTTAGTAAAACAAACTGTTCAAAAAGTACAATATTTGTCGTTAGATTTATTAGAAGATGATAAAGCATATTGTATATTTGATGCAGATATGAAACCAGAAAAAAATATACAAATTGAAGCAGCAATTAAATTGGCAAAAGATAATAATATAATCCCAATAGTGTCTGCACCATGTGTAGAGTTATGGTTCTTATTACATTATGAATATACAACTGCGATGATTAGTAGTGATGATGTAATTGAAAGATTAAAGAGACATTATCCTAAATATGAAAAAAATTGTAATATTTATTTAGATATAAAAGATAAAATAAATACAGCAATAGAAAATTCCAAGAAACTTGAAAAATATCAAAAACAAAATAGTAAAAAACTTCAAACTGTAGAGGCCAATCCTTATACAGAAATGTATAAAATAGTTGAAGAATTAATGAAATAAAAAAATAACTATTCCAAGTTATCTATAATGCTAACAACATTATCGAGGGCGGTGCTAAACATATGAGAATATGTATTTAGTGTTTCCTCGATTTTTGTATGTCCTAAAAATTTGGCAACTAATGTAACATTAGCTCCGTTATTAATTAATAGAGATGCACATGAATGTCTAAAGTCATGTAATCTTATTGATTTCAATCCAGCTTTGTTTGCTATTAAAGTTCTTCTATCATATATTGTGGTATCACTAATAGGTCTTGCGTCAGATACAACAAAGAAGTCGTCATTAAAATTGCAATATTCCTTTTTAGACTGCTCGTAGAGCATTTTAAGGTCGTTTAGAAGGACTTTTGTGATAGGAACAATGCGATGACTATCTTTTGTCTTTGTATCCGAAAATTCGAACTTTGTGCAGTTATTTAACTGGGTATTTGTTTGTTAACAGATAACACCTTTTTATCGAAATAAATATCTTTCCAAGTTAAACCTTTTAGTTCACCTTTACGTAGTCCACAATAATAAAAAATTTCAAATACACATTTACACCATCTAAGATCATCTTCATAAGAAATAAATTTTTAAATTCTTCGTAGTTATAGTAAGACATTTCTTTTCTTCTTTCATTAGGATCTTGAAACTTTGTCATTTTATTATAAACATTATTAAAATTAAATCCATGCCATTTAACACCAAAGTTAAGAATTGATCTAAGAAATTTATAAATATCATTTTTATAACGTAATGATATACCTGATTTATTTATGTCTCTTTTCCATTGCTCAAATTGCATAATGTTAAAATCTTTGATTTTTACTGGGAAGAAACATTCGATATATTTTTCTTTATAACTATATCCACACAATGTAGTAGCTTTCATTATTTCATCATTATGCATTCTAAATTCATCATATAGATCTTTAAATGTCATATTATTGTCTTCAACTTTATCAGTAGAAGTAACCATAAACATTCTTTCAGCATCAACAGCTTCTTTTTTAGTTGCAAACTTTTTTGATTTATATTGATCGGGTTTACCAAAAGAATCAGTATAATTTACTTTAAAATACCAACATCTACCATCTTTAGTAGCTTTTTTATATAAGAAAGCCCCCAGATAGTCTGGGGGTTCGGTAAAGCTTTAGCGATAAGTTGAAAAATAAAACTCCTTCTAATATAATGAAGTTGCGACTGCAAGGAGCAACAAATATATTAGAAGGAGGACATTTATAATGAAAGAAATCAAAATAAATGATATAAAAAGTTTAGCACATACACAGTGGAATTGCAAATATCATGTAGTATTTGCACCAAAGTATAGAAGGAAAGTCTTTTACGAAAGTAAAAGATTAGAAATAGGCCAAATATTAAGACAATTATGTGAGTGGTGTAACGATAATAGAAGCGGAAGTATGTCCAGACCACATACATATGTTAATAGAAATCTCGCCAAAATATAGTGTATCGAGTGTAATGGGATTTCTGAAAGGAAAGAGTAGTTTAATGATATATAGCAAATGGGCAAATATGCGATACCAATATAGAAATAGAGAATTTTGGTGTAGAGGATACTATGTAGACACAGTTGGAAAGAATACAAAAAAAATAAAAGAATATATAGCAAATCAATTAAAAGAAGACCAATTAAGTCATCAAATGACTTTTGAGGATTTTGACCCTTTTAAAGGGTAGCAAGTAAAGGATGCTTTTGGCAGTCGTAAAAGCTACTTTAGTAGAAGCCAGTAGAAAAGCCTTTTAGGCGAAAATGAAAAACCACTAGCTATGCTAGTGGATATTTATTAAATAAAATAACACGGAGACAATTGACACCAAGAGTATTTTTTGCTATAATTTGATTACTTCAGAAATTGTAGGAGGAATAATGTTATCAACGTTGGATAAAAATGCAGTAGAAAGTTTTTTGAAATTATGTAAATCAGAAATTAAAAAAGGTAATCGAAAATTTATTAG
>CASEYV010000078.1 GCA_949292245.1 uncultured bacterium | reverse complement strand
TCTAGTTGCACTCTAGTGATTATTTTTGTTTTCTTCCATGCATTTTTAAATTCATATATTAAACCATTTTGCCTTTTAGCCTTTTGAGCTTCCATTATAGTTCCTTGGTCTGCACTATCTATGAAGCAGGTTCTTGCAAATCCCCATTCATTTTTAAATTCTTCCATAAATTCTACTATCCATTGAACTACATCACTTGGAGCAAATGTTTCTTTTAGTAGTACACATTTATTATCTACTGTTATTCCTATTCCTTCTAATGTTACTTTGTCATGGCTTTCTTTTGAATAGGATGTATCACAACCAACAGAAAATATCTTAAATTTCATTTTCTTTGCTTGTTCTACTGTAATAATATTTTCTGGTTTTAAGTTAAAACATAATCCTGTTGCTTTTCCTCTTAAACCTAATATTTTATTTTTGTACATTTTAGTTCCGACTGGTGTTGCATCTATTTTTTCTTGTATATCTTCTTTCGTAAGTGTTGCGTTATCATTAAAAGTAAAATACCAATGTACCCAACCTTTTACATGTGGTTCTTTTAATTCTTTAAGTAATTCTGCTGGATAATCTTTTTCATATTTCTTTATTGGTCTACTTTTGTTGATAAATTCTTTGTATATATCAAGATTAGGGTCATCTGGATTAGATGTAGTCATCATATATTTACATCTGTGTGTTACTTCTCTCATGAACTCCATATCTGCCAAATTTACTTCGTCTAAGTATACACAACCAACTTGTCCACCTAATACTTTTTTCCATCTTTTTTTATCACCATAACCACATACATATATTATTTTAGTTCCTTTGTTTGTTTCATATTCTATATGTGGTAATCTTATTTTATCTTTTCCTTTAGGATAATATTCTGATATACCTTTAAATTGATCTAGTAGACCATTAGGTTCTGGATTTATTATATTTTTTTCTGCTGTTCCTACATCATCTGCTCCAATTATATGGAACTTATCATCAAAACTTGCAACTATACACATCCACTTGAATATTCCTACAGTTGTTTTTCCTGCTGCCGTTGTTCCTTCTAGATATTCTCTTTTGCATCTAACTCGTAAGAACTCTTTATATTTTTGACTTAATTCTAGCATTACACATCATCTACATCCTGCATTTGATTTAGTATATCTGATATAGCATTTTTCTTTTCTTGTTTTTCTTTTACATTTACGTCTAATTTATCATTGAATATTCCTAAATGTCTACCTAATAACTCTAATGCTCTTACTTTATCACATGAGTTAACTTCTAGTCCAAATTTTCCTTGTTTTATTCCTGATAATGCTTTTTTTTGCTCTTCACTTAACTCATCTGTTGGTGTAAACTCTATTTCTGTATATTCTTCTTCTTTATAATCAACTATCATGCCTTCTTCGTCAAATATTGGTATGTTTCTTTTCATCTTTTTTAATTTTGCATAGTCGCTAGCTTTCGAAAATGCAATAGCAGATAATTCTTTTATTACCATATCTTGTGTTACTTCCGTTCTTTTTTCTATTTCTTTTTGTTTTTCTGCTATGTATTCTTGAATGTTAGCTTTTGTTAGCAATCTACTACTATTGGCTCTTGCTGTATCATCTTTTTTACAATTCGGATAAGCAACCTTATATGCTCTAGTTGCATTAAGGTCTATTAAGTATTCATCGCAAAATCTTTTTTGTGCATCTGTCATATAAGATTACTCCTTTCTCTTATTTATTCATAAACGCATATTTCAAAGCATCTATCATGTCGTCATTTAATATTTGTTTAGATTTATTTTTATATCTTCCTACTATATCATTGATAAAATCATTGCTACTTGCTACAATATCGCATATTACTTCTTCATTTATGTCCATCACGTTATATAAGCCATATTCCCAGATATAACAATGTGTTAATTCGTGTTTTAATGTTCTTATTTTTTGTTCTTGACACATATCTTTATTTATATAAATAACATGTTTTGACTTCACCGTAACTCCAAATACAAAGTATGTTTTTTCTTGTGTTTCTTTTTCATATAGTTCTTTTAATTCATTTCTGTCTTTTTCTTCTATTTCCCATTCATTATTGTTTATTTTAAATTTCATTATTACACTTCTCTCTTTCCTTACAAGTTTTACACTTATTCTTCATGCATTTTTCGAAATCAAGACATTTTGCTTTCTTGTCTTTCGTTACTGTTATTTTGCATAAATCTAATATATTAAATCTGTTTCTACAGTTCTTACATTTTTCTCTTTTCTTTTTTAATATTTCTTCTATTGTATTCATAACTTTCCTCCTAAGTATAAACACTATGCAAGACACGCCACCACAACATGCCCTGCATACTATTTATAAAAAAATAGAGATGCACTTTCGTCTAATTCGCCTGTGCATCTTATTTAGGGAAGTCCACTCTATCTTCCAGTTATAGGACTTGGTTGCAGAAGTAGGATTTGAACCTACGATCTCTTGGTTATGAGCCAAGTGAGATGACCTCTTCTCTATTCTGCTATATATCAAGAACTCGCTAGAAAAGTTCTCGTCTTTATACAAAAAAAGGATGCAGTCATATATATTAACATTATCTAGCATCTTGTTAATAGCTAAATTTCTCTGTAATTAAAAAACATTATCATCCTGGCCATCGTCTTAGTATTCGATTTTATTTATACTTCGACGCTACAACTTCCAAAGTAGCCCATCTGGATGGCCAGAAGAGAATTAAACTCTTTCAAAAAAATTACAGAATAGATATCTATATTACAAAGATAACATAGTAGCTAATTACATTATCTCTATAATCAATAATATAAAAAGAGCAAACATTTAAAACATCTGCTCTTAATAAGTAATACATAAGGTACTGAATTATACTTTTTAAGTCGCTCGGTCTAATGAGATATCTCTATCTACGACTTTATCTATTATATATATTAACATATTTACATGGTGCAATTAAAGGAAATTCGGTGCAATGATTTATAAATTTGCATATTTTTCTATCGCTTCTTGATGCAAATTTTTTATATGTCGATAACTATAATTTAACTCTTCTGATACTTTAAATAAATTTATTCCTCTTATATATTTTAAATATAATATACTTTTGTATGGTTGGTCTAGTTGTTCTATTTTATTTTCTACTAAATATTTTTTTAATAATAATTCTTGTAATTTTTTATTACAATCTTTTTCAATTTCTTGAATTCTATCTAAACTCTCCTCAAAAGGTGCTTTATCTAAATTTTCTCCTTTTGGACCAGGCATACCTGTTAAATTACTTGTTATCTTTTCAATTCTAGTTCTTAATTCTTCAGCATCATTTTGTTTTTCTTCTATGTATTTTATATTATCTCGATACTCTCTTAACTCAATTTTTGCTCCTTCAATTTTTTTATTTAGTTCTTCAGGTCTATCTTGCATTCTTGTGTACCTCCTTAAACTCTACATATAAATTCCTTTTGTGCTTCGTCGTATGTTATTTTTGTGTCATTTAACTTAAGCAAATTTTTTGTTTCTTCGTCTAACTTGTCGAAGTTATCTTTGCTTATTAGAATTTCTTTAACGTTATATCTTATTGCTTGTTGTATTCTTTTATCTAATTTCATTCCTTTATTCCTCCGTTTCTTTTCTTAATTTGTTTACTTCTCGTACTAGTTCATTTATGGTTTTTACAATATTTACTATATCTTCATCATTTGCTTTCCATGTATCTGGATTTCTTAGTTCAAGTATTTCATTGTTTTCTTCTATAAAAAAATCTATATCTATATTGCAAAGAAAACTAGTATCAAATTCTCCTGGTTTCCATTTTAACATTCCATTTTTATATTCTATTGTTGTTAAAGTATCTCCTGTAAGTTCATTTACAACATTTATTTTTGTATCATCTTTTATTGTTCCACAATGTATTTCTTCAAATAATTCATTAGCTTTCATTTTTCTACCTTCTTTCTAGTGTTTAGTACTGTTTAATACTGTATGTTTAACTTTTTATATCTTAGTGGATTTTCTGCTTTTATTTTTTCTAATTCGTCTGCTCTAAAGTCAATACGGTTTCCGTCTTCAAATTTAACTCCAAATATATAATCTTTTTTATCATATGATATTGAAGTTACTATTCCTGATAGCCCTATATATTTTGTGTAAAAATTTTCTTCTCCTAAATCTTTCTTTAAAGGTAATACTCTGACCATATCTCCAAATTCAAATTTGCCTTCGTTTTTTATAAAATTTACTATTTTCATTATTTTACTTTTATATCTTTTCATTATTTCTTTTCTCCTTCTATAATTTCTAATATCCTCTGTGGAAATATCTCTAATATGCTATCTTCATATGTTGTCATTTGTTTCATGAATTCTTCTGTTACTTTATCTAATATGGATTCTTTTTGCTCTAGCTCTTTTTGTTGTTTTTCTATTATTTCTAAAAATATTTCTATACCCTGAATGTATTCTACTTCTATTATACCAACCTTCAATAAATTTAAATATTGAAATTTTTGCTTCTTTAAATGTTTCATAATCTTTTAAATTTACTTCTTCTTTCTTTAATATGGCATTGAAGCTTTCCATACATGCATTATCATAAGGATATCCTTTTTTACTATATGAATGCCTTAATCCTTGCTCTTTTAAGTACCTCTCAACTTTATTAGATGTATATTGACTACCTAAATCACTATGAAATATTGCTTGTTTCTTAAATTTTCCTCTCTTTTGTGCATTTTTTATTGCTTTTATTACTAATTCTGCATCTATTGTTTTTCCATAGCTATATCCTATTATTGCTCTACTACACAAATCTTCAACTGTTGCTAAATATGTCCATCCATAACTTTTTACATAAATATATGTTATATCTGACACCATTTTTTCTCTTAATTCTGTCGCTTGAAATTCTTGATTTAACAAGTTTTCTTTGCCTTCACTACTTATTTTATTGTTACTACTTGCTGGTTTATATTTTTTTACAATACAAGATTTTATTTTTAAAAATCTCATCCTTTTTCCAACTCTTTTTACGCTTACATGTTTTCCTTCGCTTTCTAATATTTTCTGGATTTTGGGTGCTCCATATCTTTTCTTACTTTCTTTGTATATCCTTAAAATATCAACATCCAATTTTCTATTATTTTCTTTATATACATTCGTTCTGTGGTTTTTATGGTAATAATACTCTGAACGACTTATTTTCAATGCTTTACACAATTGCTTTATCGTGTAATTTTCCTTATTTTTTTCTATGAATTTATATTTGTCCTCTATTTCTGCGTGAATATGGCTATGGCTTTTTTTAATATTTCATTTTCTATCTTTAAGTCATTTATTTCTTTTTTCATTTTTTTGATTTCCTTGTTGTTCGTAACTTCACCATCTGATGTTTGGATCTTTCCATATTGTTTTACCCATTTGTACAATGTTGCACTTCCTATGCCATATTCACGTGTTATTTCTGTTCCTGTCGTTGTATGGCTTTCATACAATTCAACTATCATCTTTTTAAAATCTTCATCATAACTTTTATTTTTCGCCATCTTGAACACTCCTTTCTAGCGTACAAAACAATTATACTATCTCTACACTTTCGTGTCCAAAATCTATCTTAACACCAACCTGTTGCAACATATGTGAATGTAAATATTTTGAATGCCAATTTTCTTTTCTATATTTCTTATATATTTTACTTCCTTCTACATTTATTAATCCTTTT
>CASEYV010000077.1 GCA_949292245.1 uncultured bacterium | reverse complement strand
GGAAGCTCCATCAACTTTACAGTCAGAAGTCTTTCCTGAGTGTAAAGCCAAAAAAAGAAACTGACTGGAAATTATTTATTTAATTTCCCGACAGCCCCTATTCTTCAATTAAATCAACATGTATTTGGCCATTAAATCTTTTGCCTTGATCATAGTTTTGTTCTTCTCCAGTTCCATGTAAAGTAAATTCAACAACATATGTTTGAGTAGTGTTTGGAGCTATAGCAACTCGAGTAGCAAATTTATAATCACTTTTTGGAGCGGTTTCCCAATCTTGATTAAATCCATCATTATCACTACTTATTTTATACCAGAAATTATCTGATGTAAAGGTATTTTCTATAATAGTCCAACTTAAGTCATAGTATAAAACTTTATTAGTTGTATTTTGAACAGTAAATCCAATACTTGGAACTTCAGTATTTACTCCTTCACCAACTTGATCATCTGGATATATATCATCAGCACTAACTCCATCAGTACTATCAAAAATAACTATTAAACTAGCAGTGCTAAATTCTATATCACCATTACCATCTTGTGATGTACCACCACCATTGTCACCAATATTTACATTAGTACAATTTGAATCACAGACATTATCTTTATCTTCATCACAATTGATATCACAAACACCATCACCATTTAAATCGATATCTAAATCTTTAATGCCATCGCCATCAATATCTCTATCAAAATCAACAGTTCCATCACCATCAATATCAATATTTAAATCTGGCCAGCCATCTTCATTAGTATCACAGTTAATATCACAAACACCATCACCATTAATATCTTGATTAATTGGATTAAATATTGTTCCATCTTCTAATAATATATTAAATATTGGTTTCCTATTACTTCGATAATCAATATTTCGATCTGGTTTTTTATCTTTATTAGTATCACAGTTAATATCACATATTCCATCATCATCTAAATCAATATTTAAATCAGCAATACCATCACCATCTAAATCTTGATTTAATTCAAGTCTTGCTAAATAATGTATACCCATATATGTTGCAAAACCACCAATTAATAAGAATGCTAAGGCAAAAAGAATAAATAATACTAAATTATTAACTTTTTTAAATGTAAATATTAATTTACTACCTATTTTTTCTACTTTCAATGACGCTGGTAAATATACTTCATTATCTCTAGTATCAAAACAAATATTTAATACTTTATCAATATGTTTTTTAGATACTTCAATCTTACCATCATACATTGTATTTAAGATTTCTTTAATTTTAGCATCTTGTTTTTTATTATCTAATAAAAGAAATTCTTTTAAATTTAGTTCTTCACGGCGATTAATTTCTACTTTTATTTCTTCATTCTTTTTCCTTTTTGCCATAATTCACCTTCCTATTTTAATAATGAAAATGCTTTTTTATTTTTCTTTTCAAAATTATTTACAAAATCTTTAAAACAATTATCTATATTATTAACAATTTTTTCTTTTCTTTTACTTGCTTCTTTAAATTCCTTATTAATTATTGATTTAAATTCTTTTTTATCTATATTACCAGAAAATACAAAATCATTAATTAATTTACTAATTATTGCTGCATTAAATGTTGCTTCTTCTTTTTCTTTATTTTCACTTAATGCATCAGTTTCAATAAAGAACGCTAAATCATATTTATCTTTTATTGCTAAATCTTTATTTTCTTTTGTCTCTTTTACTATCGAAGTCATTGGAACAATATTATTTTTTTCTAAGTATTCCCATAACTCTAATGCTTTAATAAAATTAGGTTCTTTTAAGATAACATTAGTTTTTCTAATTGGGCTTCTAACTGGAGAACTTTCTTTCAAACTTTTAATAAATGTCGAATTTCTAAAAGCTCCCAAAACATCTCTAATATGTTCTATTCTTTCTTCAATCGTATGTCCATCTTTTTTAGCATTAACTTCATCATCTATTTTACTTTCTAAATTTACATTTACTTTAAAAGTACCATTCTTAAGTTTAGTTGTTGCATTATAAGTTACATTACTAGTAATCTTAGCATATGACTTTTGATCAGATTCACTTAATTTATTTTGAACAAAAACATATAAATTATCAACTAATGACTTTATAAATCTATTTTCATATAAATCTACAGTTTCTTCTCGATAAACATTTAATAATTTTAAAGGAATTACTGTTCCATCTTCATGTACTTCTTGAATTAAATTAGTATTTTGAGCAAGATGCCTAATAGATTCTTCAGTAACTACTTTAGCTTTTTCTATTGGTACAATATTTTCTTCTTGAACAATAAATCTACGAGGATTTCTAATTATATTATCTAAGTATGGTATACTTTCTTCAATCATATCCATCCAAGATGTATCACTTACTTTTTTTTCAATATCTTGATTAACTAAAATATCGGAACTAGTTGTTGATATAAATTTAGATACTGAATCTTTATTTAAATTATTTAAGTAATCAACTATATCCATAATTCACCTAAATTGTTTTTTTCAAACGAAGTAAGTATGCTTTACATTCTGGAGTCTTATCAGTACCAAATAATTTTTCTAAGTAACTAATTAAACCATCAATTTGATCTTTAATATATGCTAAATTTAATTGTTCAAATTTTCTTAAAATCTTATGGGCAATTAGATAATCTATTGCTGCAACTTCATCTCCACCACAAGCAACAAATGCTGGAACAAATTCTTTTAATTGTTTAACAATTCTATTACCAAATGCAAGACGGAAATGATCAATTACATATCTATCTAATTGAGCAACTTTTTCTAGTGTTTCATTTGATACTGTATGTTCTTCTGCTGCTTTTTCAAATTGTTCTTCAAAATATTTATAACTTAATTTTAAACCATCAGTATCTGGGGCTTCAAATTCTTCGCATTTATCATCAATAGCTATTGGCATAGCTCTATCATAAACTTTATCAGTTATCATAAATGTCGAGTCATCATTATTAATTGTTCCTACATACCACATATTTTCAGGAATCTTTAATTTCCCTTCATCTAATTTAACAGGATCACCAGGCCATACATTAGGCACTAATTCAACTACCCAATCTTTTTTATTTGGAAGTTCCAATATAGATAACATTTCTGCGAAGTAGTATTCAACACGTGATATATTCATTTCATCTAATAATGTAATATATACTTTATCTGTATATTGTGCTTCATACATTTTTTCAAGTATTTCTGTTTCATTAAACTTTTTAGTAAATTCATTAAAATAACCAAATATTTCAGTTGAATCTCTCCATGATGGTTGAACACTAGCTACAGTTGTTTCATTTTGAATAAATGACCCAAAAGCATAAGCTAAAGATGTTTTACCAGTACCAGATATACCTTCAAGAATTATTAATTTATTTGAAGCAAATGATGCAATAAATAATCTAATTAAATTAATATCATAATACAAATGTAATTTAGATGCTGAATAATTTCTAAATATATCACATAATTCTTCTAAAGTATAATCATTATGTATTTCTTCTAAAGATTTATCTTTAAATTCTGCATCAACACTACTTAATTTAAAGAAACGACTTTCTCCTTCTTTTAATTCATTTTTAATATTGCCTTCTTCATCATATTCTATGTTGCCTTCTTCATCAGTAATTTCCGCAAATTTCTTACTTTGTTGTTTTAATTTTAATATTTCTCCATTCAATGTTTCAATTTCTTCAATCAAACGATCTTCTTTTTTAACATTACGACGATATTTAACATAAGTTTTAATGCTCTTATATATTAATAATATAATTAAAGCAAATAAACCAAGTAATAAAATGATTGATAAAATCATTACTACTAAACCTACACCCGTTAAATCACTTTTGTAATCATTAATTACTGTTATGTAATTAACAAAATTAAACATTTGACCTATACCATTTACTATTCCTTTAAGAATTGTCATTAAACCTTCAAAAAAAGATTCCATAAACTTGGTAAAAAATTCTCCATAAATACTCATAATTAATCCTCCTTATTCTTTATTACAAACTTTATATTGTTTTTTTGCCAATCATATTTATTTTCTTCATTATTCTTTAAAAATTCATTTTTAACAATTATTTCCATATCATATGTAAATAAATCACTATTAATATTATCTACATCATCATATTCATAAATAATCTTAAATCCAAGTTTTCTTGCTTCATTTAATAAATCATTATATTCCGCTTCATCTTTGGTATTTACAAGTAATTTGATATATTCTTTTAAATACTTATTATCAAATAACTTTAACATATTTGGCTTTTTCTTCATTAAATAATTTATCATATCCCGATTACTTACTAATTCTTTTAATATATCCACAGTTAATAATTGATAAGATATACTTAATAATTTAGTTTCATAATTTTTAGATACATTTGCTACTAATTTACTATCAAAATCATTTAATTCTGGAATATTATAGAAAAAATCAAATTTGTAATAAAGTGGCTCACCAGTATATAAATAATATTGATTTTTACAATTATCATCTACATAATATAGAAATGCTTTTTCATCTTCTTTTATATTTCTTTTAATTTGTTCAAATAGTGCATTAATATTCACTTTATCATTTACATATACTTTCAAGATATTAGTCTTTTTTAAATAATTAAGTAAATACTTAAATTTATTTTTAGTATCAACATAATTACCATCTACTACATTACAAGCAAAGTCT
>CASEYV010000076.1 GCA_949292245.1 uncultured bacterium | reverse complement strand
GTATATAATCTTATTTCAATATTTTTATCTTTAGCTAAATCTTTGGCACTACTACTTGCTACAACATTAAAACCTATTATTATAGCATCAGATGCACTAGCAAGAATTACATCAGATTCACTTACTGCTCCAATACCACTACGTATGACATTTATTTTTATACCCCCAGCAGTTATCTTTTCAAGTGATGATTTAACCGCTTCTTCAGAGCCCCTTACATCGGCTTTAAGTAAAACGTTTATTTCTTTTTCACCAGCATTGATACTGTTAAATAAATCATCTAATGATTTACCTTTTTGCTTTCCTTCATTCATTTTGGCTAAAGTTTCTCTTTTTTCAGCAATGCTTTTTGCTTCTGCTTCAGTTTCAAAAGCCATGAATTTGTCTCCAGCTGATGGGTTTTTAGTTAATCCTGTTACTTCAACTGGTGTTGATGGTCCTGCTTCTACAATGGATTCTCCTCGATCATTTTTCATTGTTCTAACCTTGGCATAGCTTGTTCCAACTACTATTGGATCTCCTATTCTTAATGTTCCATTTTGAATTAAGAATGATGCTACTCCCCCAACATTTTTATCAACTCTTGATTCAATTACTGCTCCAACAGCATATCTGTTAGGATTAGCTCTTAAATTTTGCATTTCTGCTACAGTTAAAATTGTTTCTAAAAGTAAGTCTATGCCTTCTCCTGTGTGAGCAGATATATTTATAAATGGAACATCACCACCCCATGCTTCAGGTGTAATCCCCGCTTCATTCATTTCCGTAAGTACTCTATCTATATTAGCATCTTTTTTATCTATCTTGTTTACTGCTACTATTATTGGTACATTTGCTGCTTTAGCATGATCTATTGCTTCTTTTGTCTGAGGCATTACTCCATCATCAGCAGCAACAATAATTATAACTATGTCAGTTACACTAGCACCTCTTGCTCGCATTTCTGTAAATGCCGCATGACCAGGTGTATCTATAAATGTTATAAGTTCATCGTTGTACATCGTTTGATATGCCCCAATATGTTGAGTAATACCACCAAATTCTTGATTTACTACATGAGTGTGTCTTATGTAATCAAGTAAAGTAGTTTTACCATGATCTACATGCCCCATAATTGTTACTATTGGTGGTCTTTTAACTAAATCACTTTCATTATCTATAATTTCATATTCTTCAAAATTAGCAACATCTTGAGTTTCTTCTCTTTTTAATGTCTTACCATAATCAAGTGCTATTATCTCTGCATTTTCAAATTCTAAAGATTCATTGATACTAACCATTAAACCCATACCAATTAGTTTTTTAATTATATCAGTGCTACTTACATTTAAACTATTTGCTAGTTCACCAACTGTCATATTGTTTTTGTATAATACTATGCTTTCATCAGTTGTATTACTCATTAATTTATTTTTATGCTTATACATTTCTTTTTTCAGCATATTAAATTCATTTGTTTCGTTTTTATTATCTTTTTTCTTTAATTTTTCTTTGGTAACACTTTCTTTTAATTCTCTATCAAATGAACTTGATGTAAGTATTTCATCTACTTTATCTTCAATTACTTCATCTTCTTCAAATGTAGTTTCTTCATCGGTACTTATTAAATTAATTAAATTATCAAGCATTATTATATCATCATCATTTAAGTAATCATCTGCATTATGTACTGCTATATTTAATTCTTGACATTTCTTTAAGACTTCAGCAACTGATAAATTAACATCTTTGGCATATTCTTTAACTGTCATATTATCACCCTTTCTTTTTTATTTTAACATATTTTCTAATTCCTCATAAATATTATTTGGTATTTCTACCCCTAATACTTTGTCTAATACTTTATCTTTTTTAGCCTTTCTTATTATTTCTATATCTTTTTTTAAGTATGCTCCCCTACCATTAGATTTTCCTGTTTCATCTATAATTATATTATCAAATTTATCTTTTACTACCCTAATTAATTCTTTTTTTGGTAGTTTTTCTCTAGTTATAATACAGCTACGTAAAGGTATCTTTTTATTCATTACTATTTCCTTTTTTATTTATTTCTTCCATAGTTGTAAGTTCCAATAAATATTTTGTTAATTTACTAGCTAATTTTATATTACTACCACCTTTACCAATAGCAAGTTTCTTTTCTTCTTCTGATACTATAACTAATGCTTCCCTTTTTTCAGGATCAGGTATGCTAACTATTACATTTTTGGCAGGTGTCATTGCACTTTTAATAAATTCTACTGGATCTTCACTATATAGTACTACGTCTACTTTTTCACCATTTAATTCTTTTAATATACCCGCAATACGACTTCCTTTTTCACCTATACATGATCCTATTGGATCTATTCTTTCATTGGTTGATGATACTGCAACTTTTGAACGAATACCTGCTTCTCTTACTACTCTATTTATTATAATTGTACCATTTGCAATTTCTGGTATTTCATGTTCAAATAATCTTTTTACAAACCCAAAGTTATTTCTAGATAACTTAATTACTGGTCCTTTAGGTCCATTTATTACTTTTGTTACATATACCCTAATATTTGAACCCATTACTATTTTCTCTCCCGGTATTATTTCACTTTTTGGAAGTATTCCTCTAGTTCTTCCTAAATCTATATAGTAATTTTTTTGATCTTCTAATGCTACCATTCCTAACATTAATTCATCTTGCTTATCTGCAAATTCATCAATTATGCTAGCCTTTTCAGCTTCTCTTATTTTTTGCATTACTACTTGTTTAGCGGTTCCTGCGGCAACTCGTCCAAAATCTGCTGGTGTTACTTCTTGTTCAATCGTTTCACCAACTTTAATACTAGGTACTATTTTTTTGGCATCTTCAAGTAATATTTGAGCATCCCTATTAATTGTAGGTTCTACCTTTTTAACATTTCCTTCTTCATCTACTTCTTCATGCCCTTCATCATATTCATCTACTACTATTAAATAAGAATATACTTTTATTTCTCCCGTATCTCTATTGATGTCAACTTTAACATTAGTCTTTGAATTAAAGTTTTTCTTGTATGCCGTTTGAAGAGCAAGTTGTAATGCTTCAAATACAACATCGGGACTAATGTTTTTTTCTGCAACTAAATTGTCTAATGCTTTAATTAATTCTTTACTATTCATTTTTTAACCTCTTTCCTTACTTACTACATCCATTATGTAGCTGTCATTAGTTATGTTGGCTTTATCTACTACTTTATCAACTTTTTTAGTAGCCTCCACTATTGTTTCTAAATCTATTCCTCCGATTTTATCTAAAGTTATCGTTAGAAAGTTGTATTTACCCTTTTTTTCATATGTTATGTCATCTACTATAATTTCTTCTTTTTCTAATACTTTTTGTAATTCTTCTTTTAATTTAGTAAGTTTTCCTTCCATATTACCTCCATAACTAATAATAAAAGTGGGATTTTCTGCCCACTTAAAATTGCAAATTTATTATAACATACTTTATTCTTAAAAAAAACCCCTAAATTAAAAAAAATAATATAGTGTTTATATTATTTTCAGGTTGGTGTATTACCCCCAGATACTGGTAAACTGTTGCTGGCTTTACCAGTTATTTCAACAGTCTTTTCACCAGTTGCTTGATGGGCTAATATTAATGTTTCTAATGTATTTTTATATTCTTCTAATACTGGAGTTATTATATCGTTCATATCTACTAAACATTTATTAATCTCTATTAAACTACTTGCTATATCAGTATTAGATTCATCAGTTACTTCCCAGTTATTTTTAATCGTATTAAATATGTATTCTATACTGTTACTATTATTTTTTAAATTGCCAGTATCTGCTGATAATTTTTCTAATTCTGCTTTTGCCATTTCTGGACTAATATTTATATCATATACAGCATCATATGCATTTATTTGTCTTTGTAAAAATGTAGAAACCGTTTCTAAATTTGTTTGTAATCTTACTCCTACATCTTCAAAATATGTTTTAAATTTTTCATTTGCGGTACTTAAACCACTAGATTGTATTAAATTACAAATATCTGTAAGTTCTGTACTTAAATTATTAAATGTTATTTTAATTTCTTCCATTATTTTTTTATTTCTAGATAATAATCTATTAACTTCATTTATTTCTATTCTCATATGCTTCCACCCGCCGTTTTTACAGTTTCTATTATATAGGTATTCATTGTATCTATAAATTGTGTTATTACCGGTTCTATATTGGTTTCAAATTCATTTTGTAATGTTTTTAAACTATTAATTGTACTTTCATAATCATTTGCATCACTAATCCAAGCATTACTAAATTTTGTACATACTTCACTAATCTTTAACATTTCATTATACATTTGTTGATTGTATGTTGCTATTTGACCTAATACTTCATTTACCGCTTCGACATTATTTACTACTATATTTGCCATTTTTCCTCCTTAACTATTAGCTTCTAGAGATTTAGTATAATAATAATAATATACTCCCTCACCTAGATTAGCTGCTATATTGTTTGGTAAAGCTACTCCACTACCTTGATGATATATAGCAAATTTCATTTCTGCACCTTCAACTGTTGTAGTTTTATTCATCTCATCAAGTACTGATGTTATTCCACCACCACATGGTGCTCCTTGTAATCCTTCCCATAAATGGTCAAGTTGTCCTTCTAAAGACCAGTCAGTTGGCCATACCGGCTCTAACCATTGGCATAATCCTTTAGCTGATGAATTAGGATTTTGAGCATTTATATCATAACCACATGTATAAATAAAGTAACCACATATTGCAGCAGTTTGTTCTTCCGTTAAACCCTTTTCTCGTAAATAATCATGAACTTGATCCATTACTGCAAATTTGTCTTCTGGTAACATTTTTAATACTAATTCTTCATAATTTACTTTTCCAGCACTTAGACCAGTTTTATCTGTAAATTCTTCTGGCTTAGCCATTTTAGTATAGGAATCATTAAGAATATCTGCACTAGCTTCATAAATTGATCCGGTTGTTACTAAATCTATTTTTTCATTAATCAAATTTATTAAACTATTAACTGCATTTTCAGCGTCTTCTGTTGAAGCACTGTATTCTTTTACTTGACTATCAACAAAAGTTGATATTGTACTTAAATTTGTTAATAATGAATTAATACATAATGAATTTTTTTCTTTTAATTTTTCAACCTTGGTTGATAATACACTTTCGCCAGATTCACTATCAACTAAATTATTTGAACAATATGTTATATTAGTATTTAATAACTTGGAAATGGATTCTAATTGGCTTTTAATATTTTCTATGTCCATTGAAAGTGCTAATACTTCTTGACCATTCAATTCTAATTTTTGCATTTTTGTCCTCCTATATTATATAAATAATATACCATATATTTTTAAATAAATAAATATTTTAGCATAAAAATGTTAAAATTTTTTTAAAATGTCCCATAGAAATTTTTTTAAAATGTCCCGTTTTTATAGTATAATACACTTCTAGAAAGGAGGTGTATTTTTTTGAAAAAAAATAGAAGAAAAGCTTTAGAATTACTACTGCAAAAAAACAGTGGGGAGAAAAATATAACTTATAAAAAAATTGCTGAATTATCTGGATATGAAAGAAAACAAATTTATAGATTAAATAATGAACTAAAAGAAAGGGATATAGATTCTATATTAGTTCATGGTTTAACAAATAAACCTTCTAACAATTCTGCTCCTCTCAAAGAACTGGAATATATTAGGAACTTCAAGAAAAAATATCCCGTAATTAGTATATCACAATTTATGGATATTTATCACGAAGATATCATTTGGAATCCAAATATGCAATATGATGTTTATTTTTTTGAATTAAAAGTTAGAAGCAAATCATTCTTTCAGCAACTTTTTAAAAATGAAGGATGGAAATCACCAATAAGGCATAAATGCTTTGATAAAAGCAAAGATAATCATCCACTTCGTGATCCTATGCCAAGACGTGGTATGTTAATTATGACAGATGGAACTCCTCATGATTGGTTTGATAATGGAAAGAAATTTTCATTGCATATGACACTAGATGATGCCACTGGTGAAATATTATCTGGTTGGTTTACACCTACAGAAAGCCAATTAGGATATTGTAAAGCATTTGAAATTATGTTTAAAAAACATGGACTTCCACAAGTATCGTATGCAGATAGAACTACTATATTATGGAACTCTAAAGAAGGTAATAGAACACAAGTAGCTAGAATGCTAGATGAATTGGGTATTGAGCTTATTTATGCTGATTCCGGAGAAGCAAAAGGAAAAATTGAAAGAATGAACGAAACTATACAAAATAGACTCTTAAATGACATTATAAGATTTAATATAAAAAATTATACAGAACTCAACATATGGTTTAATGAATTTTATATTGATTATATAAATAAGAAATTTGCTTATCCCCCAAAAGAAGAAGAAAGCGAATTTGTTCCTCTAGGAGATACCGATTTATCAACAATAATGTGTTTAAAATCAGAAAGAATAATTTTAAATGGTAATATGATTTCTTATGAAAACAACTATTATGTTGCTATCAATAGCGATGGAACTGATTATATTTTTTTATAAAGGCACTAAAGTAGAAGTTTGGAAAGATGTTTTTGATGGTACGATAAGAATATTTAAAAACAAGAAAATTTATAATACTCGTAAAATTGAAGGTCACAGACAAGAACCGGGAAAAAAAGAACAAAAAATAATCGATAACCAAAAAACATTGGAAAGACTTTTTAGAGAACGAGATGAAAGACTAAAGGCTAGAAAACAAGAAAAAAAATAAGTGTGATTTTTCAGCGAAAATGTTACATGTTTTATGTATCTATTATTTGTAGTTAAATAGTCATTTTTCAGCAAAAATGTTACAATATTGTAGTAGACAGTATTTTTGTTACAATATATAATATTATTATCACTTGGGGGATATGGCAATGCTGGGGAGCAACCAGAGCACCAAGTGATGACAAACCAAAAAGGAAGCCAATTATAGTTAATTGACTTCTTTTATTTTTGCTTCCTTTTTTGGGTGTCCAAAAGCGATAAACCCCGGGGTTTGGGGCAGAGCCCCAAAAGTAAGTTTATATAAACTATGCCATATTTTCATTTTTATCAAGAAATGGGACATTTTAAAAAAAATATTAACATATTTTAGCAGAACAAATAAAAAGAGCTTAAATTTTAAGCCCGTTTTTATCATCAACTATTAAGAACAAACTGCTTGATCGAATTTTAATGTTCCAGTTAAAGTTTTACCAGCATTAGCAGTTTGATCAACTGTATTAGACCAGTTAAAGCTTACTTCTACAACAATTTGTTCTTGAACACTTTGTCCAGCAGAAGCTGTCATTTTGTGAGTGTAGTTTGTATTTTCAGCAACAGAAACTGGAATTCGTAAATAGGTTTGTCTTTCAGCTGAAGTTGTAATTTCTACATCATCCCAAATAGTTTCAGTACTACCATATCTGTTTCCATCCCATTCAGTATTTTTTGTAACAGTTAATGTCATATCTTTTAAAGCTTCAGTATCTGGATCATCAGTATGAACGAAGTCACTAGGTTCTGCTGCATTCCAAGCTAATGTTGCTGTATAGCAAAATTCAGTTTGAGCACCATCACCAGTACCAGCAGTAAACTTAGCAAGACCACTAATAGTATCAGCTTGAGTTGATCCACCAGTTTGAGCAAAGTTATCCATATTTGCTGTAATTGCTAAGCTACCATCAATTTCAAATGATGAACTTGCAGCTGCTTCAGTTTGAACACTAATGTTACCTGTTGCTGGTTTACCTCCTTGTGCAGTGAAGTATGCAAATGTTGCACCTACTACCGCAACTAAAAGAGTTGCTACTGCAATAACTGTTAATAGAATAGTATTTTTTCTGTTATCCATTTTCTTTCTCCTTCCTCTATTCTAATATTAGCAAAAAAAGAGTTTTAAATCAACTCTTTTTTTAAATTTTTTTATTTTTTTTTAATTTAGTGTCAAGGTGTATATATTATCTGTAGTATTTAGGACTATTTTTAAGTTACTAATGTTTGCGTCTGCTGCTCCAGTTAATTTATAAGTTGGAGCTAAATTATAAGTTGTACCACTAGCAAATGTAACTTCTGTTGAATAAGAATCTATGTTATTTATAGTTATTAATTTATTTATAGTGGTCTTATAAGTATTAGCAACACTAAATATATCTGATGTTGTATTAAATGTAGTTCCATAACTAACTAAAGATTTTG
This sequence comes from uncultured bacterium, assembly GCA_949292245.1. Classification (GTDB taxonomy): domain Bacteria; phylum Bacillota_I; class Bacilli_A; order RF39; family UBA660; genus Onthocola_B. The sequence goes on along the minus strand of CASEYV010000076.1, from coordinate 35 downwards.
TATCTCCTTCAATTACTGTTAAATTACCTTTATAT
>CASEYV010000075.1 GCA_949292245.1 uncultured bacterium | reverse complement strand
TGATATGACTTATGAACGTAGTGAACTTGATTTCCACCGGGGAACTTTTAGAGTAAGAGGAAATAATATTGATATTATTCCTGTAAATGAAAAAGATGCCGGAATAAGAATTAGTTTAGATGATGATATTGTTGAAGAAATAGCCTTATTTGATCCTTTAACTGGAGTAGTAAAAGCTAATAAAAAAAGTATTACTATATCACCAGCATCCCACTTTGTTACAAGTAAAGATAAAATGGATATAGCAATTAGTAGAATTGAAGATGAATTAAAATGAAGAACAGCGATTAAGAGAAAGAACAAATTATGATATAGAAATGCTTAAAGAAACAGGTTTTTGTAATGGAGTTGAGAATTATTCTAGACATCTTGCATTAAGAGATGCTGGAGAAACTCCAAGTTGTTTAATTGATTTTTTTCCTAAAGATTTTTTACTTATTGTTGATGAATCACATGTGACTTTACCTCAAGTTAGAGGTATGTATAATGGGGATAGGCAAAGAAAACAAACTTTAGTAGACTATGGTTTTCGTCTTCCTAGTGCTCTTGATAATCGACCTTTAACATTTAGTGAATTTGAAAAACACATCAATCAAGCAATATATGTATCAGCTACTCCTGGAGATTATGAACTTGAAAAAACAAATGGCGAATATGTTGAACAAATAATTAGACCAACTGGTTTACTTGATCCATTAATTGAAGTAAGAAAAACTGAAGGGCAAATTGATGATATAATTTCAGAAATAAAGAATAGAATAGATAAAAATGAAAGAGTGTTAATTACTACTTTAACTATTAGAATGAGTGAAGAATTAACAAATTATTTAAAAGAATTAAATATTAAAGTTGCATATTTACATAGTGAGGTTAAAACATGACTTAAAATTATTCAAGACTTAAGATTAGGTGTTTATGATTGTGTTGTAGGTATAAATTTACTTAGGGAAGGATTAGATATTCCCGAAGTTAGTTTAATTTGCATTCTTGATGCCGATAAGCAAGGATTTTTAAGAAGTAGTAGAAGTTTAATTCAAACAATTGGTAGATGTGCTAGAAATGAATTTGGTAAAGTAATTATGTATGCGGATACAATTAGTGATGCTATGGATGAAGCAATTAAAGAAACTAAAAGAAGAAGAGAAGTTCAAGAAAAATATAATAAAGAACATAATATTGTACCAAAAACAATAACTAAAGAAATAAAAGAAATTATATCTAATGATATAGTTAAAGATGATAAGAAGAAAATAAGTAAGAAAGATAAAGAAAAGTTGATTATTAGTCTAGAAGAAGAAATGAAAGCTGCTGCTGCAAAAATGGATTTTGAAAGGGCAATTGAACTTAGAAATATTATTTATGAAATGAAAGGTATTTAAAAAAATTTATTAATATGATAAAATCAAAGAGTAAAGAGGTGTAAGATGACAACATTTATTTTTGGACATAAAAATCCAGATACAGATAGTGTGTGTTCTAGTATAGCTTTATCATATTTGAAAAATGAACAAGGGGATAAAACTGTTCCTAAAGTGTTAGGTAACATAAATAATGAAACTAAATTTGTTTTAAAATATTTTAATATACCAGTACCTAGTTATTTAAATGATGTTAGGGTAAGAATTAAAAATATAAAATATGATAAGAAAGCATATATATTTGAAGAAGAATCTATAAATGATGCTTTTAAAATAATGCAAAGACAAAATATTACTGCTATACCACTTATAGATGATAAAAAGAAATTAACAGGATATGTTACTTTAAAAGAAATTGCTAAATATTTAATTAATGGTAATAAAGAAATAGTAAATACTACTATGAATAATATTATTGAAACACTAGATGCTAAAGTAATAGTTAAATGTGATGATTTAATAAGTGGTGATATTTTAATTGCAGGTTTACAAAGTAAAACTATTGAATCAACTATTAATTTATCTTCAAGAGATATTTTGGTAGTTGGAGATAGATATAAAGTATTAAATTTTGCTATTGATTCTAAAGTAAAACTAATTATATTGCCATTAAATGTTAATGTTGATAAAAAGATTATTAAAAAAGCTGAAAAAAATAAAGTTAATATTATAGCTTCAGAATATGATAGTTTTCAAATTGCTAATAAAATATTATTAAGTAATTTTATTAAAAGTATTAATTTGAATAGAAATCCTGTAACTGTTAATAATGAAGATTATTATACTGATTTTAGAAATATGGCTCATAGAGTAAATCATTCTAATTATCCAGTTATTAATAATAAAGGTGAATGTTTAGGTTTAATTAAATTAACTGGACCAAATGATTATGAAAAACAAAAAGTTATATTAATTGACCATAATAATTTTGCTCAATCTGTTGATGGTTTAGATGAAGCAGATATATTAGAAATAATAGATCATCATAATCTAGGGGCATTAGGGACAACTTTACCAATTAATTTTAGGAGTAAACCTGTTGGTTGTACTTCAACTATGATTTATGATATGTATAAAGAAGCAAAAGTTACAATACCTAAAGATATTGCAGGTTTAATGCTTTCTGCTATACTTTCTGATACATTATTACTTACTAGTCCAACAACTACTGAAGATGATCGTTTTGCAGCAATTAAACTTGCTAGTATTGCAAAATTGGATATAGATAAATATGGGATAGAAATGTTAAAAGCAGCAAGTTCTATCGAAGGTAAAACTGTTGAAGAATTGATAAAAACTGACTTTAAATCATATGTTGTTGGTGATAAATTATTGGGTATTAGTCAAATAATGACTATGGATATTGAAGCAATTGAAAATAATAAAGAAGAATATATTGCTAAATTAAATGAAATGGTTTCTTTAAATTATACAATAGTTACTATATTTATTACTGATATTATTAAAAATGGTTCATATGTTTTATATAATGATGCTGCTGCTAATATAATAAAAGATAGTTTTGGATTAAAAAGTATTCATCAAGGAATGTTTTTACCAAAAATTGTATCACGTAAAAAACAAATTCAACCAAATATTATTAGTATTTTGGAAGGTGATTAATGAAAGCTTTAGTAACAGGAGCATCTAGTGGAATAGGTAGGGAAATTGCCATTTATCTTGCTAGTTTAAATATTGATTTAATAGTTGTTGCTAGAAATAAAAAAGAACTTGAAAAATTAAAAGAAAAAGTTAATGTTGATGTTAAAATAATAACACTAGATTTAATTAAAAAAGATAATGTATATAAGTTATATGATTTAGTAAAGAATAATAATATTGATATTTTAGTAAATAATGCTGGTTTTGGTTTATTTGGTTTGTTTTATGAAACAAATTTAGATAGAGAACTTGAAATGATAGATTTAAATGTTACAACTTATCATATATTAACTAAATTGTTTTTACAAGATTTTATTAAAAAAGATAATGGCTATATTTTAAATGTTTGTTCATCAGCAGGATTTATGGCAGGACCAAGATTAAGCACTTATTATGCAACTAAAAATTATATTACTAAGTTAACTATGGCAATTAATGAAGAATTAAGGCAAATGAAAAGTAATGTTAGTATTTCAGCATTATGTCCAGGACCAGTAAATACTAATTTTAATAAAGTTGCTCACGGGGAATTTTCTATAAAAGAAATTAGCCCTAAAATAGTGGCTAAAGTAGCTGTAGATAAAATGTTTAAAAGAAAGATGTTAATAATTCCTACTTTTAAAATGCAATGTGCTGTATTTTTTACAAGATTTATTCCTTATAGATTACAATTAATAATTGCTTATCATATTCAAGGTAAAAAATTAGGAAAATAAAAGAGCTATTGAAAAAAATAGTTCTTTTATTTTAATATTCAGTAATAAATAAATCAATATATTCTTCTAAAGATAAATTGTTTTCATATATTATTTTAGCTGCTTCTAAACCAACGTATCTAATATGCCAATTTTCAAATTGGTAGCCGGTGATATCTATTTTTTCTTCTGGATATCTTATGATAAAACCATATTTGTAGGCATTTTCTTTTAACCATTCATAATCACTATCATTAAGTCTAGTTGAAGTACTTATAAGAGTATTTTTTAAATCTATTGCAAGTCCCGTTTGATGTTCTGAAAATCCTGGTCTTGCTGAATATGTATCTGCAGCATCAACACCATCTTTAGCAACATAATTATTATATAACGTTTTTTGAAAATTTTGATCTCTAAAGGCTGTTGTTGGTTTTAATTTTATTCCTTTTTCTTCTTCTGCAGCTTTTTGTAATTCTAAAAATGGCTCTTTAATTACTTCCCGCATTGGGACATTATTACCATATGCTCCAGGAACATATACTAAATCTTCTGGTTTATAATTATTTGGTAAAAAATTATATTTATTAACTAAGACTAATAAACTATTTGCATCACTTACTTCTTTAGTTACGGAATATGCTTTTAAATCTAAATTAATATTTACATAAGTAACAACATCTTGATAACTATAATTATTTATTTGATAATAATCATTATATCTATCAATATTATCAACATTAAAGTTACTTATATTATAATAATTACTTATATCGATATATTCTATATTACTTAATTTTTCAATGTTTTTATCACTTAAATTAAGTATGTAATTTATTTCTTTACCACTATAACCTAAAGGTAAAAAGGTTGTTAATATTTTAGTGAAATTTGCATTATCTGTATAATTAATATCAGAATACTCATCTAAGTATAATTCATCATAGATATTATTAAGTAAAACATATTCTAGTGTTTTAGAATACTTTTCAGTAGATATATTATTTTCTAACATTAATTTACTTACTTCACTAGTTACTTCTTCTTTTTTAAAGAATTTGTTATAAACAAAAAAACTTCCACTAACTAATATAATTAAAATTATAAAACTAATAATAAGTTTAAATGTTTTTTTGATTTTCTTTTTTCTCTTTGTCAAAATAATCACCATCTTGATTATATCATATTTTCTAGCTTTTATTGTTAAAATTTATAAAATCATTGAAGGTAGACATAAATTATGATATCATTAAAAACGAGGAGAATAATTATGTTTGAATATATGGGAGATAGAATAAGTAATGCAATAAAAAATATTCGAGGGATGGGTAAAATCACTGAAGAAAATATTAGTGATGCCATGCGAGAAATAAGAATTGCCTTACTTGAAGCAGATGTAAATTATCAAGTTGTTAAAGAGTTTGTTAATAATGTTAAAGAAAAAGCTTTGAATGCTGAAGTGTAAATAAAAAACCAACAATATTAATGCTTGTTGGATTACAAGGTAGTGGTAAAACAACAACTGCAGGGAAACTTGCTAATTATTTAAGAAAAAAATATAATAAAAAGCCATTATTAGTTGCTGCTGATATATATCGTCCTGCAGCAATAGAACAACTTAAAACTATTGGTAAAGAATTAAATGTTCCGGTATTTAGTGAAGAAAAAAAAGTTTTAGAAATTGTTAGTGATGGTATAAATTATGCTAAAGAAAATAGTAATGATTATATAATTATTGATACGGCAGGTAGACTTCAAATCGATGAAGAATTAATGCAAGAATTAAAAGATATTGACTCAACTGTTAATCCTCATGAAAAAATACTTGTTATCGATGGCTCTATGGGTCAAGATGCTATTAATGTAATCACTGGTTTTAATGATTCTTTAAATCTTACTGGTTGTATACTTACAAAACTTGATGGTAATACTAAAGGTGGAGTTGCTTTATCAGTTAGACACTTAACTCATATTCCGATTAAATTTGTTGGTAATTCCGAAAAGATGGATGGTTTATCAGAATTTTATCCAGAAAGAATGGCTGATAGAATTCTTGATATGGGAGATATCCTAGAAATTGTTAGTAAAGTAGAAGATGTTATAGATGAAGATGTTGCAAAAAAACAAGCAATAAAAATGAAAAAAGGAACATTTGATTTAGATGATTTTTTGCAAACATTAAAACAAATAAAAAAACTAGGACCTCTTGAAAATATTTTAAAAATGCTTCCCCAAGCAAGAAAAATGGGACTTAATAATGTTTCAATTGATCCTAAAGAATTAGCTCATATTGAAGCAATTATTTCTTCAATGACTTTAAAAGAAAGAAAAAATCCAGAGATTCTCAAAGCAAATAGAAAGCAAAGAATTGCTAAGGGGAGTGGCAGAAGTGTTGAAGAAGTAAATAGATTGTTAAAACAATTTGAAACAATGAAAGATATGATGAAAAGAATAAATAATGGTAACTTAAAAATGCCTTTTTAAGTTACTTTTTTAATTATTAAAGCATTCTTTTTAAAATATTTTCATATTCATCCATACTATTATTGGGAGTGATTCCTAATTCAAGTATTCTTTTATAGTATTCTTTAGGTGGTAAAAATTTAGGAATTTTTATAATTTCATTTAATAAATTAAAAGCTTTATCTTTGTCTTTTAAATAAATCATATATAATTCAACTGCAATATTAAAACCTATAATATAACGATATTTTAATGCAGGATCTTCTAAACTATCTGGATTATAATTTTGAATTTCTTGTGCTTTGTTTATAATATCATTGTAATTTCTATAAGCATAAGTAATCGCAGAACTTCTATATTGAGTATGATAAAAGTAATCGTTACAAATAAGTTCAAAGAATATACTTATTATTTCATCAAATATAACATTTTCTTGTTGAAATGCTATATGATAATTTATTAAATCACTAATGCCATGACCTATTTCATGAACTATAATTGGTATATATGCATAATCATCATCTAAATCTTTATAAAAGTTGTTGCATATTATAATCATTATTGGAGTGTTATTAAATGCCCAATATACGGTATATGCTCCAAATTTATAATCTTTATTTTTATATAAGACAATTTCATTATTTTTAAGCATATTCATAAACATTTCATAAAATTCTTTTGTTGTAGCATTTTTAAAAAAGTCATGAACTAAATTTAATAATTTTTTTAAAGATAAATGATTAGGTTTTGTTTCTATGTCTTCTGTAACTTCCTGCCTTTTACTAATATTTTCTAGTGTATGAGATAAAAATGAATGCCTTGTTAAATATTGCAAATATTCTTCTTTTTGTAAATGTTGTTCAAACCATATTAAATTATCATCAAAATTTATTTGATAGATAAATCTTAAAGTTGCTAGGGCTGCTGCATTATTAGGATCAGTTTTTAATATATTACGGCATTTTGCAAGTATTTCTTCATAATTTTTAATCATATTTATCCCTCATTTAAGTAAATATATTAACACAATTTGTACTTTTTTTAAATAAATTACTTTAATATATTTTTATTTTTTGTTATAATCTATGTAGTATAGGTGATATAAATGGCAAAGGAAAATGTTAGAAACATTTTATTAGCAATTATATTTGTATTAATATTAGTAGTAATAGCACTTTTTATAGGTAGATTTACTTATTCTTATTTAGGTGCTCAAGTTATTAGTAGTAATAGCACTTTTTATAGGTAGATTTACTTATTCTTATTTAGGTGCTCAAGTTGATGAATTACTTGAAGGAGAAGGGGAAGTAACAGCAACGGGAGATACAATAATATTTAGTAAAGGTAATGATTTATCAATAAGTGCATCAACAGATAACTTTTATACTGGTAGTGGAAACTTAACTGATACAACTAATCCACAGGTAAGACTTATAGCAAGTAGTGATACAAATGATGCATCAACAACATATTATGCAGGAATAAGAATATATGAAAATACTTATACATATTCAAGTGGTACTACTGCAGAATTAATACTTAGTGTATATGATGAAAATGGTACATTACTTGAAGCAAGTAGTGATACATTATCGTTTGTTGAAGTAGGTGGAGTAAAAGGTTTTGATATAACAGGTTTAACTGGAGCATACAATATAGCAATAGATCACCCAATAAGTACAACTTCATCAACAAGTGGTACAACACATACATGGACATTTACTTTAACATTTGTTAATTTAGATACTGATCAATCAATAAATGAAACAGCTAATTTAGAAATGGAAGTAGTACTACAAAAGGATGCTATTAATATGCCAAATTTAGCGGATGTATGTTCAAGTGGAGAAAATCTAGCAACATGTATTCAAACTCTATATAATACTTATGGCGAAGGTTATGGTGGATTATATTTGCATGATGGAGTAGGTACATATGTAAATGCCGACCAAGAAGCAGGGGATAATAGCTACCGTTTTAGTGGGGAAAATCCCAATAATTATGTATGTTTTGGTTCAGATGCAGCAACATGCCCAAGTGATAATCTATATCGCATCATCGGAGTGTTTGGAAATCAAGTAAAATTGATAAAAGCAACATATGCACCAAGTAGTTTATTGGGAACAAATGGGGCATACCAATCATCATATTATTACTACTGGAACAATAGCACAAACAATAATACGTGGAGTCAAAGTAATTTAAATACAGTAAATTTAAATCAAAATTATTTGAATAATATAGGAAGTACGTGGAGTAGCAAAATAGCAACTGCTACATGGTATGTAGGAGGAAATACTGATGCAAACATAAGATACTATCCAAATGGAACACCAAAGAATGCGTATAGAAATGAAATAACGAGTCCAGCAGAGAGTACAACATATAGTGCAAAGATAGGGTTAATGTACGTAAGTGATTATTATTATGCTGCAAGTCCAACATACTGGACATACCCAGGATATACAACTAGTAGTTATCCGGATGGAAATGGGAATTCAGGAAGTAGTTATGATTACAGAGCAGCAAAGAGTTCAAATTGGATGTACACAACAGTTAACGAATGGACAATAACC
>CASEYV010000074.1 GCA_949292245.1 uncultured bacterium | reverse complement strand
AAGCCCTTAAAATCATATGATTTAAGGGCTATTAATATTTTGAAAAGAAAAAGGCACTGTTAGAAATTATTCATTTAATTTCCCGACAGCCCCTTTTTTGTTGGTAAAAATTTTCACATATTATTCACTTTATTTATTTGATATATTTTGTTATACTAATTTCGAGGGATAAATATGGAAAAAAATGAATTATTAGGAAAATTAAACCAATTAAAAAATAAAATTAATGAACTTGCGAGGTATCTTTGACTTAAATTCTAAAAAAGATGAGTTAAAAAATTTAGAAGAAAAATTAAATGAAGATAATTTTTGGCAAGATGTTGATAATGCAAATGTTATTAACAAAAAAATAAGTCATTTAAAAAAAGAAATTAATTTATATGAAGAATTAGATAAAGAACTAAATGAATCTATTGAAATTGTTAGTTCTGAAGATGATGAATTAATTAATTTAATAAGTGATAACATAAAATTATTAGAAGAAAAAATAAATGAATTAGAAATAGCTACATTATTAAACGGAGAATTTGATGAATATAATTGTTTTTTAGAAATTCATCCTGGTGCTGGTGGTACTGAATCTTGTGATTGGACTAGTATGCTTTTTAGAATGTATGAAAAATTTTGTGAAAAAGAAGGCTTTAGTTGGGAAGTAATTGATGAACAAAAAGGTGATGAAGCGGGATTAAAAAGTGTAATGATAAAAATAACTGGTGATTTTGCTTTTGGTTATTTAAAATTTGAATCCGGGGTTCATCGTTTAGTTAGAATTTCTCCATTTGATTCTGGAGCTAGAAGACATACATCATTTGCATCAGTTACAGTATTTCCAGAAATAAAGAAAAATATAAATATTGAAATTAGAGAAGAAGATTTAAAAATAGATGTATATCATTCAAGTGGTGCTGGTGGTCAATCTGTTAATACAAGTAATTCTGCAGTTAGAATAACCCACTTACCAAGTAAAATAGTAGTTACCTGTCAGAACGAAAGAAGTCAATTAAAAAATAAAGAACAAGCATTAAATATATTAAAAAATAAGTTATATATGCTGGAATATCAAAGAGAACAAGAAAAAATTAATGCATTAAAAGATACTAATCAAAGTATTAATTTTGGTAGTCAAATAAGGAGTTATATTTTAGAACCATATAAATTAATTAAAGATCATCGAACAAATTATGAAAATGGTGATCCTGAAAAGATTTTAAATGGTTTTATAATGGATATGTTAATTTATAATTTGAAAAATATGAATAAGGGAGTAAAATGAATAAAGTAATAGAATTTTTAGATAAAGTTATTGAAGTTAATTCTACTATAGTTATTGCTTGTAGTGGTGGGCCTGATTCAATGTGCTTATTAAATCTATTAATTAGTATTGGGAGTAAAAAAGAACTAAATTTAATTGTTGCTCATGTAAATCATAAAATTAGAAAAGAAAGTGATGATGAAGCCTTACTAGTTAAAAAGTTTTGTGAAGAAAATGGGGTAATATTTGAATATAAAGAATTAAATGAATATAAAAACGAAAAATTTAGTGAAGAAGATGCTCATAAAAAAAGATATGATTTTTTTAAGGAAGTAGCAAATAAGTATATGGCTAAATATTTAGTAACTGCCCATCATGGTGATGATTTGATAGAAACAATTTTAATGCGTATTAGTAGAGGCAGTAACTTAAGTGGCTATGCAGGAATAAATAGAATAAAAGAAAATTTAGATTATATTACTTTAAGACCATTATTATTTGTTAGTAAAGAAGAAATTATTAAATATAATAAAGAACACTCTATAAATTATGTAATAGATAAAAGTAATGATTCTTTGGATTATACAAGAAATAGATATAGACATGTAATATTACCTTTTTTAAAAAAAGAAGATAAAAATATTCATTTAAAATATTTAAAATTTAGTAAAGAATTAGAAGAAGTAGATGAATTTATTAATAATTATATATATGATAAAAAAATAATTGTGGATAATGCTATAGTTATTAACAAGTTAGCCAAAGAAAAAGATATAATTAAAAGAAAAAGTATTGAATTATTAGTAAAAGAAATTCAAAAAGAAGATTATTTTGATATTTCAGATAGTCAAATGAATGAATTGATAAAATTATTAAACAATACAAATAAATGTATTGATTTAAATAATAATTATCAAGGAATTAATGAATATGGTGTATTAAAGATAATAAAGAAAAAAAGTAGTGAATATCAAGAAGTAGTTTTTGATAAAGATATAGTATTTAATGATTTTAAATTTTATTATGATGTTAAAAGTGGTGATAAAAGTAATAATACTATATATATTAATAATGAAGAGGTAGTTTTTCCATTAAAGTTAAGAAATAGATTAGATGGTGATAAAATCATGGTTAAGAACTTAAATGGTAGTAAAAAAGTTAAAGACATTTTTATTGATGAAAAGATTAATAAAGAAAAAAGAGATAGATATCCTATATTAGTAGATGCAAATAATAAAATAATTTGGATACCTGGATTAAAAAAATCACAATTTTGTAAAGACAAATTGGAAAAATATGATATAATAATTAAATGTGAGGCAAGGTGAATAATAAATGAATGTAAAACAAAAACAAAATGATGGTTTTAAAAATTTATTACCATATGTAGTTTTAGCTGTAGTAATACTTGTAGTTATTTCAGCATTAGGATTACAAGGCTCTACTGTAAATGAACTTTCAACTGGAGAATTAATAACTGAGTTAAAAGAAAATAATGTTACAGAAATATCAATTACTCCGAAGAGTGATGAAAGTGTATATTATATTGAAGGTAAATTAGAAGGATATAAAGAAACTGAATCATTTAGTACTAAAGTTGTTGCTAGTGAATTAGATAATGTACTTACTTTAATAAATGAAAATAAAATAGAAGAATATGATACTAATTCAGATCCTGGTAGTAGTGTATTTTTATATATTTTAGTTAATGTATTACCTTTAGTTTTATTAGTAGCAGCAATGTATTTCTTATTTATGAAATTGGCAAATTCTAATAAAAATTCTATGGATTTTGGTAGAAGTAAAGCTCGTTTAAGTAATGATAATGATAAGAAAAGTTTTAAAGATGTAGCTGGCTTAAAAGAAGAAAAAGAAGAAGTTGCAGAATTAATAGATTTCTTGAAGAGCCCAAAAAAGTTTGAAAAATTAGGAGCAAGAATTCCTAAGGGTGTATTATTAGTAGGTCCTCCGGGAACAGGTAAAACATTACTTGCTAAGGCAATTGCGGGCGAAGCAAATGTACCATTTTTCTTTATAAGTGGTTCTGATTTTGTTGAACTTTTTGTTGGTGTTGGTGCTAGTCGTGTTCGTGATATGTTTAAAGAAGCCAAAAGAAATGCACCATGTTTAATATTTATTGATGAAATAGATGCTGTAGGTCGCCAAAGAGGAACTGGTCTTGGCGGAGGTCATGATGAAAGAGAACAAACTTTAAATCAATTGCTTACAGAAATGGATGGCTTTGGTGAAAATGAAGGTATTATTATTATTGCAGCAACTAATAGACCAGATGTATTAGACCCAGCATTACTTCGTCCAGGTAGATTTGATAGACAAGTTACTGTTAGCTTACCAGATGCAAATGAAAGAGAAGCAATTTTAAAAGTTCATGCTAAAAATAAAATTTTTGATAAAGATGTAAATTTAGCAAATTTAAGTTTAAGAACTCCAGGTTTTAGTGGAGCAGATTTAGAAAATCTTTTAAATGAAGCTGCTTTACTTGCGGTTCGTCGTAATAAAAACTCTATTTCAATGGATGAAATTGATGAAGCAACTGATAGAGTTTTGCTAGGACCTGCTAAAACAACAAGAAAAATTACGGATAAAGAAAAGAAACTTGTTTCTATCCATGAAGCAGGTCATGCAGTAATAGGTTTGAAACTTGAAGATGCTCAAGAGGTTCATAAGATTACAATTATTCCTAGAGGTATGGCTGGTGGTTATACTATGATGTTACCAAAGGAAGAAAAGATTGCTGTTCATACTAAAGCTGAATTGCTTGCTCAAATAACTGGATTACTTGGGGGTAGAGTTAGTGAAGAAATGTTTTTAGGAGAAATTTCTACTGGGGCAAGTGATGATATTAAAAGAGCAACTAAAATTGCTAGAAGCATGGTTACTGAATATGGTATGAGTGATTTAGGACCGATTCAATATGAAGAAAAAAGCGAAGGAGTATTTTTAGGAAGAGATTATGCTAAATCTAAAAACTTTTCTGATCAAGTTGCTTTAGAAATAGATGAACAAACAAGAAAGATTATTGAAGAGTGTTATGAAAAAGCTAAGAAAATAGTTGGTGAAAATAAAGATTTAATTTTCCAACTTAGTGATGCTTTAATGCAATATGAAACAATCACTAAAGAACAAATTGAATCTATTGTTAAAACTGGTAAAATTAAACCGGTTGAAGAATTAGAAGAAAAT
>CASEYV010000073.1 GCA_949292245.1 uncultured bacterium | reverse complement strand
ATTAATTGGAATATTAAATAACTTTAATATAATTAATATATTAAATGGGAATGCGATATTATCATTTATACTTATTGCCCCAGATATGATAAGTACACCTATTAAAAAAAATGAAAAAATAATATTTGGAACAATAATTGGATTAATATCAGCAATATTTATACAATATATAGATATTTACTGTGGATCAATAATAGCAATATTATTAATAAGTATAATTTACAAATTGAATAAAAATATGAGAAAAATATTGAAATAATATTATAAAAGTGATAAAATAATAACGATTTTTAATTTTATATCCACTTATTGGGTACTAGCAATTAATAAGGGGAAAGATAATGGCTTATATAAATGAAGAAGAAATAAATACAATAAGAAGTAATGCTGATATTGTTGAAATTATTGGAGATTATTTAGAATTAAAACAAAAAGGACGTAATTATGTAGCAATATGTCCTTTTCATGATGATCACACACCAAGTTTAGTAGTATCTAAGGAAAGACAAATATTTAATTGTTTTACCTGTAAAACTGGTGGTAATGTATTTTCTTTTGTTATGAAATATGAAAATGTATCATTTCCAGAAGCAATAAAAATAGTTGCCAAAAAAATAGGATATAATCTAAAAAGTAATTATGATGATGTAGTAGAAAGCAAATATAAAAAAGAATATGAAATAATGAATTTTGCTGCTAAATACTACATGAATAATATAAATTCTAAAGAAGGATTAGAAGCAAGAAAATATTTAGATAAAAGGGGAATTACTAGTGAAATAATTAAAGAATTTAACATTGGCTTAGCTACTGATAAACCAAGTGATTTATATAATATATTAAATAAAAAGAATTATTCATTAGATGAATTAGATAAATTAGGTCTTGTAAACAAATATAATTTAGATGTATTTGATACATTTCAAAACCGAATAATAATTCCTATTGAAGATATAAAAGGGCAAATAGTTGGTTTTACAGGAAGAATATATCATAATGAAAAAGACATAGCAAAATATATTAATACAAAAGAAACAGTTATATTTAAAAAAGGAAATATTTTATTTAATTTTCATAATGCTAGAAACTATATAAGAGAAAAGAAACAAGCAATATTAGTCGAAGGAAATATGGATGCCATTAAACTAAGTGCTAAAGGAATTAAAAATGTAATAGCATTAATGGGAGTTGCATTATCAAAAGAACAAATAATTATTCTAAAAAAATTAAATGTTCCAATAATACTTATGCTTGATAATGATTCTGCAGGATTAAATGCCACATTTAAAAATGGTGAACTACTTAGAAAAAATGGTATAGAAGTTTTAGTAGTTAGATTAAAAGATGCAAAAGATCCAGATGAATATATAGAAACTAAAGGAGTAAATGCTTTAATAGATAATATAAATCATGCGAATAATTATATTGATTTCTTATTAGAAAGTTTAAAGAACGGATTAGATTTAAATAATATAAATGATTTAAAAAAATATATAAATAGTATAATTTTAAGCATAAATAACGAAGATGACTTGACAAAAGAGTTAATTATATCTAAAATAAGCAAGGAATATCAAATTGATGAGAAAATATTAAAACAAAATATTGATATTAAACAAATTAAACAAAAAGAAGATAAAAAAGAAGAAAGAAAACCAAAAATAAGTAAATATCAAAAAGCAGTAAGTAAAATTTTATATATGATGATGCTTGATAATAAATATATAACAATATATAAAAATAGATTAGGATATTTTAAAGAAAAGAAAGAAAGGGAAGTAGCGAGTGAGATAATATATTATAATAGTAAAAATGATATAAATATTGCTGATTTTTTAACTTATATATTAAATAATGAAGAATTAAGTGAGTTTATAGATAATATATTAGGTGAAAATGAAAATACTAAAGATAGTATTGAAGAATTCAATAATTGTATTGAAGTAGTTTTAAAAATATTAAAGGAAGACGAGATAGAAAAATTAAAAGTAGAAATTAAAAATGAATTAGATATTAATAAAAAGGTAGAGTTAATGACTAGATTAACAGAAATTAAAAAGGAAGTGTAAGTTATGAATGAGATTAAAACATTAGAAGAAAGAGAAAATAGTTTAATTGCAAAAGGTAAAGAAAAAGGTTTTATTACATTTGAAGAACTAGCATTAGAATTAAAAGGTTTAGAAGTAGACAGTGATGATTTAGATAATTTATATAATAAATTAGTAGAAAATAATATATCTGTAGTTACAGAACAAGATATAGATACATCAACTGGGGAAGCAAGAGTTAAACCTAAAGAAGAAACAGAAGAAATAATACTTGATGATGAAGACATAACAAAGGATATGAATATAAATGATCCTGTAAGAATGTATTTAAAAGAAATAGGTAGGATTTCTCTTTTATCTAGCACTGAAGAAATGGAAATATCTCAACGAGTTGCTAAAGGAGATGAAGAAGCCAAAAGAATTTTAGCGGAATCAAATCTTCGTTTAGTTGTAAGTATAGCTAAAAGGTATGTAGGCCGTGGTCTATTATTTCTTGATTTAATTCAAGAAGGTAATATTGGCTTAATGAAAGCTGTAGAAAAATTTGACTATGATAAGGGATATAAATTTTCGACTTATGCAACATGGTGGATTAGACAAGCAATAACTAGAGCTCTTGCTGATCAAGCAAGAACTATAAGAGTACCAGTTCACATGGTAGAAACAATTAACAAAATGTCAAGAGTTCAAAGACAACTTACACTTGAATTAAATAGAGAACCTAGTGCTGAAGAAATTGCTGCAAAAATGAAAGTTCCAGTAGAAAAAGTTAGAGAAGTTATGAAAATTAGTCAAGAACCGGTATCATTAGAAACACCAATTGGTGAAGAAGAAGATTCACATTTAGGTGACTTTCTAAAAGATGAATCAAGTTTATCTCCAGAAGAATACACGGAAAATGAAATATTAAAAGAAGAAATAAAAGAAGTATTAATGTCTCTACAAGCAAGAGAACAAGAAGTATTAGAACTTCGCTTTGGATTAATAGATGGTACATGTCACACCCTTGAAGAAGTAGGTAAAAAGTTTAATGTTACAAGAGAAAGAATAAGGCAAATTGAAGCTAAAGCATTAAGGAAATTAAGACATCCATCAAGAGCAAAAAAATTAAGGGACTTTTTAGAAGAATGAAATTGACTAAAAGAATGCAAGCAATTGCAAAATTAGTAAATAAAGATGAAAAAGTAATTGATATAGGTACAGATCATGCATATGTACCTATATATTTATATTTAAATAATATTACACATAATATAACTGCAACTGATATATCAAAAAAAGTATTAGAAAATACATACAATAATTTAAAAAAATATAATTTAGAAAATGAAATAAAATTAATAATGAGTGATGGATTTGAAAATGTTAATGACAATTATGATGTTGCTATTATATCAGGTATGGGAGCACATACAATAATAAAGATACTTAGCAATAATACATTACCAAATAAATTAATTATTGAAAGCAATAATGAACATTATTTAATAAGAAAATATTTAAATGAAATTAATTATAAATTAGAAAAAGAATATGTTATTTTAGACAATAATAAATATTATTTAATAATGTATTATATTAAAGGTAATGAGGTATTAAGTAAAAATGATTTATTAATAGGAAAGCATAACAATAAAGAATATTTTGATTATTTAATTGATAAATATAGCAAATTAATAATTAAAACTAAAAACAAAGAATACGAAGAATATCTTAAATTATTGAAAGAATACCGGAACAGATTGTGAAACAATCTGTTTTTCTTTTGGTATTACATCTATAGTTTTTTTAGAATCTGATTTAGCACTATCTTTATTTATTTCATTTGCAATAATATTAGGTACAGTTTTTAAATCTTGTAAAGCATTCATAACTTTTCTAGCACTACCAATCATAGGTTTAATTTCTTTATATAATGGAATTGCTTGATTAAGTATACCTAAACCTTTAGAAATACCACCAAGCACTCTTGTTAAAGTTAAAGTATTAGTCATATTTGGTCCAAACATAGTTTAATCACCTAATAATATATATGCAAAATAAAAAGTAAATGTGTATAATTTACCTTATATTTCTTCACGATCTATATTCTTAGTAGTTAAAGTTTTATTTAATTTTTTATTATAAAAAGTTATTTCATAGCCACATTCATTAGCAATTTTTTCTATAGTTTTGAAATCAGGTTGAATAGTTTCTGTTTCATATTGTGATATTGTATTTCTAGCATAACCAACTAATTTACTTATTTGTTCTTGACTTAAATTATTAGATTTTCGCATTGTTTTTAGTATTTTACCTATCATAATTATCACCCAAAAAAATTATCTCATTTAAAGACAACAAATACTTGACTTGTCTTTAATAAAGACATATAATTAATTTATAATAGTCTGAATAAAAGACAAAGGAGTAATATGAAAAAGAAGTATGTAGTAATGTTTAGTGTTCTAATAATGTTAATTTATAATAGTCTGAATAAAAGACAAAGGAGTAATATGAAAAAGAAGTATGTAGTAATGTTTAGTGTTCTAATAATGTTATCGGTAGTAATTTATATTTGTATACCTAAAACAAAAGAAGAAGTAGATGATAAAACAAAACCAAATGTAAATACAAATGGGTTTTTAACTTTAATGTTAGAACAAGATGATGGAACATATAAAAAAACTTCTGCTAGCACATGGCCGGGGGATGGTTATGCTTTTAATAAAGAACTATCTGGTTGTGAAAGAGGTGGAGAATTAGTATATGATAGAGAGACAAATATAGTCAAATTAATAAGTAATGGATCAGATAAATGTTATGTATATTTTGATTTATATAATGTAGCAAAAATAACTAATGTAACAAATACTAAAACAACAAATAGTGTAACATTAACAGTAACAACAGAGGCAGGAGAAAACCCAATAGAAAAATATTACTTTAGTAAA
>CASEYV010000072.1 GCA_949292245.1 uncultured bacterium | reverse complement strand
ATTTGCAACTTTTTAAAAATTTGGCATTATGTATCTTTTTTTATTTGGTTACTATAATATTTCTAAATTGTTTTTTTGCATAAATTCTTTAAACTTTTCTTCCCATAATTCATTTTTCTTTTCTTCATCATCATGACAATATTTATTTAAAAATTCAATAAATATATTACTATAATCAATTCCATATTTTAATGTATATAATATTAAATTGCACCATTCATTACATATTTTGTGGTAATCACTATTACAATAATATTCTTTTATTTTTTTAAAATCATATTTATATTCTTTTAATGTATATTTTATATCTTTTTCATCAATTGTAAGTATGCCATAAGTAGATACTGCCTTATTATTTGTTGGCAAACTTAATGTTCCAGTATTTATAAATAATTTGTCTTTGTATTTAGTCATATATTCTTTATGAGTATGACCAAATAAATATATATCACAATTAAAATCAGCTATTAGTTTGTCAAATATTTCATAACTATCGGAATATATTAAATCTCTTATGTTATATGGACTTCCATGCGAAATACATATTTTAACATTATTAATTGTTATTATTTTGTAAATATTTAATGTCTTTAAATAATCTAGATTTTCTTTACTTAATGAATTGTATGTATATAGCATCGATTTCCATTGTTTTTTATTTTCCCATGATCTATTGTCATACTCAATTATAGATTTTTCCCTATTTCCTAATATTACATTGTTTGTTAGTGATTTTATTTTATTTATTATTTCATCATTATCAAAACCATCTGTAATACTATCACCACAAAATATGTAATCATTTATATTTTCTTTCTTTAATTCTTCTAATACTGCATTTAATAGAAGTAAATTCCCATGTATATCTGTTAAAATTGCTATCTTTTTATTTGACATATCTTCTCCCTTTTCTTTTTATTATTACTTATTTATAATAACACAAATTATTTTTTATGTATATTTTTATCTAGTTTTGTCGAATTACTTGCATAATAAAAATTAATCTATATAATAAACAACTGTTACCTGCTAATGGTAGTGCCTGCTTTTAATCTGAGTAGTCTAAAACTACTCTTAATTGGGGGTTTTGGATAAAAGGAGGCGAAGAGATGAAAGAAGAAAGAATGTTACTTCTAGTAATCATAATTATATTACTTTTAATTATTATTAAATTAATATAAGAAAAAGACACTAGCCTAAATAGGTATAGTGTCTGAAAAACAAACAGGCATTATCCACTAGGGGTAACGCTTTCATTTATAGTATAGCAAAATTTTATATATATTACAACTTTAATTTTTAGAAATTTTTATCTAGTTTTGTCGAATTACTTGCATAATAAAAATTAATCTATATAATAGACAACTGTTACCTGCTAGTGGTAGTGCCTGCTTTTAATCCGAGTAGTCTAAAACTACTCTTAATTGGGGGTTTTGGATAAAAGGAGGCGAAGAGATGAAAGAAGAAAGAATGTTGCTTCTAGTAATCATAATTATATTACTTTTAATTATTATTAAATTAATATAAGAAAAAGACACTAGCCTAAATAGGTATAGTGTCTGACAAACCAGGCATTATCCACTAGGGGTAACGCTTTCATTTATAGTATAGCAAATTAATGGCAATTATACAATAAAATTAATACTTTTTTAATCTTATAAATTTAATTAAACTATGTTAAGCATTTTTTTCATGTACATTTTTTTCTTTTCTAGCAATTTTAACATAAGTTTTTTCAACAAAGTACTTTTACTTAAAAATTAAAAAAATTGACTTAAATTAGTCAATTAATCACTTAAATGGGGCGAAATATGAGGATCGAACTCATGCATACCGGAGCCACAATCCGGCGTGTTAACCACTTCACCAATTCCGCCGTAACTGTTATTAGAATAACAAAAAATTAATAAAAAAGCAATACTTTAACAATAAATTGTGTTATTATTAATATAGGATGGTGAATATAAATGAATGATACTATAAAAGTCTTATGTGAAAGAAGAAGTGTAAGAAGTTATAAAGATAAACAAGTTCCAAAAGAAATATTAGATGAAATATTAAAATGTGGTACATTTGCTCCGAGTGGAATGGGTTTACAAAGCACTGTAATAGTAGCAATACAAGATAAAGAATTAATTAAAAAAATTGCTAAAATTAATGCTAGTATTATGGGTAGAGATAATGATCCTTTTTATGGCGCTCCAACTCTAGTTATTGTTTTTGCTAAAAAAGATATTCCAACTTATATAAAAGATGGAAGTGCTGTTATGACTAATATTTTAACTGCGGCATTTAGTTTAGGAGTTGATTCTTGTTGGATTGATAGAGCCAAAGAAACTTTTGAGACTAATGATGGAAAAGAATTATTAGCAAGTTTTAATTTAGATGATACTTATGAAGGCATTGGTAATATTATACTTGGTTATCGTGATGGGGATTTACCAATTGCTAAAAAAAGGAAAGAAAATTATATAATATATAGATAAGTATGATATAATTTATAAGGTGTGATATGATAAAAGAACAACAAACATTATCTATTAATATGTTTATTAATTTATTATTAGTAGTAATTAAAATAACTATTGGTATAGTTTTTAATAGTTATATATTAATAACTTGTGGTTACTATACTTTAGTTAATTATATCGAAGAAATTACTTCTTATATTGGAAGTATTATTGGAATGCGTAAAGCTAATATGAAATATCCTTTTGGATATGGAAGATTTAATAATATATTACATATTATAGTAGGTATTATTTTTATGTTGGTGGGAGTTTATATTTTTGAAAATACTTTTTATTTAGATTTTATTAATGTAAATTATAATATTATCTTTATATTAATTGGTATAATTTTAATGCATTTTTTAATTGCTAATTATTTATTTGATATTAGTAAAAATATATTTAGTCAAGCATTATATGTAATTAGTAAAAATAATTATTATGAGGCATTTATAAATATTTTTATGTCGATATTAATAATAATAAGTATATGGGTTCCTATTGTTAATTTATATGGATGTTTATTTATTGCTATATTAATATTTATAAAAGGTTTAATAATAATTATTAATAACTTTAATATTATGCATAGTCAAAATGATACATCAAAAAAAATAAATGATAAAATAAAAAGAGTTATTAGTAAATATGATAAAATTAAATTTAATACCATATATATAAATAATGTAAAGAATTACTTTACAATAACTATTGAAATAATTATTGATAATGATTTAACATTACCAGAATTATTAAAGATAGAAAAGAAAGTTAAATATAATATATATAAAGAAAAGTTAAATATTAGACATATTGATTTTGAAATAGTTAATAATTAAGGAGATGCAAACATTGTTAAAATTAAAAAATATTAAAAAAAATTATGTTACTAGTAATGAAGTTGTTAAAGCATTAAAAGGAATTAATATTGAGTTTAGAAAATCAGAATTTGTAGCAATTTTAGGTCCTTCTGGTTGTGGTAAAACTACTCTTTTAAATATTATTGGTGGTTTAGATAAATATACTAGTGGAGATTTAGTAATTGATGATGTAAGTACTAAAAAATATAAAGATAGAGATTGGGATACTTATCGTAATCATCGAATCGGTTTTGTTTTTCAAAATTATAATTTGATAACTCATCAATCAGTTTTAGCAAATGTGGAACTTGCTTTGACATTATCCGGAGTTGACAAAAAAAATAGAAGAAAGAAAGCTATCCAAGTTTTAGAAAAAGTAGGATTAAAAGATCAAATACATAAAAAACCTAATCAACTATCTGGGGGTCAAATGCAAAGAGTTGCTATTGCTAGAGCATTAGTTAATGATCCTGACATTATCCTAGCAGATGAACCTACTGGAGCCCTAGATACTAAAACTAGTGTACAAATTATGGAAATATTAAAAGATATTTCTAAAGATAAATTGATTATTATGGTTACTCATAATCCGGATTTAGCAGAAAAATATGCAACTAGAATTATTAATTTATTAGATGGAGAAATTACTAATGATACTAAACCATATAATAGTAAAAATGATATAAAAGATGGTGTTGATAATAATAAAAAAACATCTATGTCATTTTTAACAGCAATGAATTTAAGTTTAAATAACTTAATGACTAAAAAAGGTAGAACTTTACTTACTGCTTTTGCAGGTTCTATAGGTATTATTGGTATTGCTCTAATTTTAGCCCTCTCTAATGGTGTTCAAGAATATATTAATAATGTTGAAGAAGAAACTTTAACTAGTTACCCTATTACTATTCAGGAAGAAGCTGTAGAAATGACTGATTTAATTTCTTCAATTAAAACTGATAATAATAAAACTATACATGAAGATAATAAAATTTATTCTAATGATGTAATGAGTGAAATGATGAGTACAATGTCATCAAAAGTAAAAAGTAATAATTTAGAAGAATTTAAAAAATATATAGAAAGTGATGAATCAAATATAACTGATTATACTTCTGCAATAAGTTATTCTTATAATTTAAATATACAAATTTATAAAGATAGTGATAGTGATGTTGTACAAGTTAATCCTAATACTGTTTTAGATGATTGTCTTTAAATGAAATTCAAAAATCATTTATGTCAACTGATGTTTTTGCAGAAATGTTTGATAATCAAGAAATGAATAATCAATTGTATGATTTAGTTGTTGGTAGTTGGCCAACAAAATATAATGAAGTTATTTTATTAGTTGATGAATATAATGAATTAAGTGATTTTACTTTATATGCTTTGGGTTTAAAAGATAGTAAAGAATTAAAGGAAATGTATCAAAATATAGTTAATGGCATACCTTTTGAAGTTGAACATACAAGTTATGATATTAATGATTTAGTTGGTATGAAATTTAAATTTTTATTAAATTCCGACTATTACGTAAAAGAAAATGGGATTTGGGTAGATAAGAGAAATAATGAAGAATATATGTTAGAATTATTAAATAATGCTGAACAGTTAACTATTACTGGTATTATTAAGCCAAATGAAGAAGCTATTATGGCATCAACTACTGGGGGTATTTTGTATTTAAAAGATTTAAAGGAATATGTAATTAATAAAATAAATGAATCAAATATTGCTAAAGAGCAAGTAAGTAATCCTAATATAAATATTTTTACTGGTAAAGAATTTAGTAATGAAGAATTTAATATGAGTTCATTATCAAAAGAACAGTTGGCATATTTACAAAGTTTATCTCCAGAAGAAATGGCTAGTGTTATTGAATCTTATAAAAATTTATATGGTGCAACATATGATGATGTTTTAAATCAAATTGGAATAATTGATTTAGAAAAACCTACTGCAATTAATATTTATCCTAAAGACTTTGATTCTAAAGAAGAAATTATTAATATCATAAATAATTATAATGAAAAACAAAAAGAAAATAATTTAGATGAAAATGTTATTAACTATAGTGATTTAGTAGGAGTTATGATGAGTGGTATTACAACTATTATTGATGTCATAAGTTATGTTTTAATGGCTTTTGTTAGTATTTCATTAGTTGTTTCATCAATAATGATTGGTATTATTACTTATATTTCTGTATTAGAAAGAACAAAAGAAATTGGTATCTTAAGAGCAATTGGTGCTAGCAAAAAAGATATTTCTAGAGTATTTAATGCTGAAACTTTTATAGAAGGTTTAACTGCTGGAGTTATGGGAATTTTAATTACTCTACTTCTAACCATACCAATAAATATTATAATAAAAAAATTGGCTAATATTTCTAATATTGCTGTTTTACCAGTTAAAGGTGCTATTATATTAGTAATAATAAGTGTTGTTCTAACTATTGTTGCAGGTTTAATTCCAGCAAGAATGGCATCAAAAAAAGATCCTGTGGAAGCATTAAGAGTTGATTAATAAAAAAATAGGTTGTTTTTAAAAGCAATCTATTTTTTTCGCATTATAATTTCTATATCATTAATTTTGGCTAATTCTAAAAAATTTTTTAAACTAATATTTGTTTTTCCACTTTCAAGTTTAGCGCTCCACCCTCTCTTTTTGCCTAAATCATTAGCAAATTCAGTTTGGGTTTTCTCAGTACAATCTCTCATAAACTTAATTATTTCTTTTGTTTCATATTTGTTGCAATTTACTTCCATATTTATCACTACCTAATCGTACCATATTAATTTTTATTAAATTTGATTTGTACCTTGACACGGTACATATTTTTTTGTATTATTTAATTATAATATGTACCTTATATAGATACATTAAGGAGAGTAGTAAATGAAAAAGAAGTATGTAGTAATGTTTAGTGTTCTAATAATGTTATCGGTAGTAATTTATACTTGTATACCTAAATTAAAAAAAGAAGAAGAAAGTAATAAAACAAAACCAAATGTAAATACAAATGGCTTTTTAACTTTAATGTTAGAACAAGATGATGGAACTTATAAAAAATCAACATCAAATACATGGCCAACAGGTAATTATGCTTTTAATAATGAACTATCCGGTTGTGAAAGAGGTGGAGAATTAGTATATGATAGAGAAACTAACATAGTAAAACTTATAAGTAGTGGATCAGATAAATGCTATGTATATTTTGATAAATATAATGTAGCAAAAATAACTAATGTAACAAATACTAAAACAACAAATAGTGTAACATTAACTGTAACAACAGAAGCAGGAGAAAATCCCATAGATAAATATTACTTTAGTAAAGATGGAGGAAATAGTTATCAAGAAAGCACATCACAAACATATACATTTAATGAATTAACTCCAAATACCACATATACATTTAAGGTATATGCCAAAGATACATTAGGATATGAAACAAATGAAGAAAGTATACAAGTAACAACAAATGCATATGTTAATCCAACTGTTAATAGTATAACAATAACAAGTAAAACAAATGATACAATAAGTATAAGTGTAAGTGCCAGTGGAGGAACAAATAGTGTAGCAACATACTATTACTCCATAAATAATGGTGCATACACAAGTAGTACAAGTAATACCAAAACATTTACAGGATTAAGTTCAGGAACAACATACACAATAAAGGTATTTGTAAAAGATACAAATGGAGTATCATCAAGTGAAAAGACAACAAGTGCTCAAACAGAACAAATTTAGCAACATGTATAAAAAATCAATATACTTCTCAAGGGGCTAATGGACTATATTATCACACAAGTAGTTTATCAAATAGTGCAGCAGATAATAGTTATAGATATGCAGGAGCAAACCCAAATAACTATGTGTGTTTTGGATCTGATGCAAGCACATGCCCAAGTGGTAACTTATATCGAATCATCGGAGTATTTGGAAATCAAGTAAAATTAATAAAAAACACAAGTTTAGGATATTACTATTGGAGTGGCTCAAGTTCAAATCAAAGTAATACATGGAGTATTAGTACATTAAATACAGAAACCTTAAATGGAACATACCTAAGTACATTAAGTAGTACATGGCAAAACAAAATAGCAACACACACATGGAAAGTCGGAGGAATGAGTTATAGTAATGGAGTCAGTACACCAAAAACAGCATACAATTATGAAGTAGGAAGTAGTTCAAGTAGTACACCAGATAGTATGAAAATAGGATTAATGTATGTAAGTGATTTTGGATTTGCAGCAAGCCCAGATTATTGGACGACAGAGTTATATAATTACGAACCGTCAGAAAGTAGCAATTGGTTAGCTGGATTAAACGAATGGACAATAGCCCGCTATTCGGACACTACTTTCACTGCGTTCTTTGTGAGTTCGACAGGATATGTCCGTGGCTTCTATGTGTATCGCATTAAGGGTGACGTGCGGCCGGTCTTTTATCTCACATCTTCGATAACCTATGTCTCCGGATCTGGAACAAGTTCTGATGACCCAATTCGCATTAATTAATCATTATAATTTATAATTATTAGTACATAATATTTATTAGATGTTTTACTATTATGTGAAACATTTGTGAAATTAGCACTTAATATTGACAAGTGCTAATTTTAGTGGTATATTAATAATGTCAATAGGAAATATTGACAAAAACATTAATAACATAAAATAATGAAAGGAAGATGATAATTTATGTTACCAAGTAGAATGTTTTTTGATGATATGTTAAGTGATTTAACAACTGAAAGTAAGATGAAATGTGATATCTATGAAAAAGATGATAAAGTATTCATTGAAATGGATGTTCCTGGATATGATAAATCCGATATTAAAGTAGAATGCAATAAAGGAAATATTGTAATTAGAGCTGAAAAAGAACAAAAAGAAGAAGAAAACAAAAAGTATTTACATCGTGAAAGAAAAGTATATGGCAAAATTGAAAGAAGTTTTCATTTAGATGATATTGATGAAGATTCTATTTCAGCTGAATTTAAAGATGGTATATTAACTATTTCAGTTGCTAAAATTGACGAAGATAAAAACAAAAGATTTATCGAAGTTAAATAAGTATAGTTTTAAAGCTATGCTTTTTTTATTGATTAATTTGTGATAATATATATACGTGATTTTTTATGATTGATTATTATGAATTATTAGGAATTAAAAATGATGCTTCAGTTGCAGAAATAAAAAAAGCATATCGAGATATGGTTAAAAAATATCATCCCGATATTAATAAAAGCAGTGATGCTAGTAAAATAATAATTAGTTTAAATGAAGCAAAAGAAACTCTTTTAGATGAAGATAAAAGAAAAGAATATGATGAATTATTAAATGAAATAAAATATTCTAAACAATATACGACATCAAAAGAAAATAATACTTATAAAGAAAAAACTAAAGAGTATAAAGAAAATTATTCCGAAAGTTATGTTACTAGATGGCAATTTTTAATGACTTATTTTAAATTTGGTAAGGATAAAGTAATTTTTAAAATAATAAAAACTTTTTTAGTAATGTTAAACTATTTATTTTTCTTATTCATTAAAATTTTTGCACTAATAGTTTTATTTATAGTTGAAGTTTTTGAAGAAATAATTGATTATGCTGTAGGTATAATTGTTTTATTAGGTATTCTTTCTATATTTGTTTTAGAACAAGATATTTCAATGGGTATTATTTTAATACTTATAGGTGTTATAATTATGTTGATTAAAGAAATCATTTTAAATAAATCTTTAAATATATATGTTTTTATGCAAAATATTCAAGATAAATTATTTATAAAAATATTGACTAAATAAATTCTTCCCAAGGATTTTTTCTTTTTAACCTTTTTATAGCTAAGTCAATTGTTATTTCATCCGGTTTTACTTCATCAAGTTCACTCCATTTTATTGGCATTGATATCCTAGGCTTATCTTTTAATCTTAATGAATATGGAGCAACACTAGTAGCGCCTTTTATATTACGTTGCCAATCAATAAATATCTTCCCTTTTCTTTTATTCTTTTTTATGTTGCTAGTATATTTCTTTGGCCAAGTTTCTTCCATTAATTTGGCTATATTTTGTGTTATTTTTTTGGCTTCTTTCCATGTAATACCTTTAATTGGTACTAATATATGATATCCTTTTCCTCCACTAGTTTTTAAATATGATTTTAATTTCAATTTATCAAGTATTTGTTTTAAATCTTTAACGCCTTCTCTTAATTTGTTTAAACTTAATTGTTCATCTGGGTCTAAATCAAAAACTAATATGTCTGGGTGATTTATATCATCTATTTTACTTCCCCAGATGTGAAATTCATAACTATTCATTTGGACTTCTGATAATAATCCCATTTCATCTTTAATATAATAATAATTCTTATTTTTAACTTTCTTTTTCCCTAAATAATTATTAAGATTTTCTAAATGTTTTTTATAAAAACAACCTTTATTATAACCATTTGGACACCTGACGACACTTAATAATCTATTATTTATTAAAGGAAGCATTCTTTTTGATGCTAATTTATAATAATTATATATTTGCCCTTTAGTTAAATTATTATATATTATTTTATCAGGATTAGTTAATTTAATATCGGAAGTTTTATCTTTTATTTCCTTAAATGTTTTACCACTCTTTATGCTTGTATTTAATCTTTTTATATTTTTATATTCATAATATTGGTCTTTATCTTTAATAAGTAACCAATTATTGTTGCTCATATAAACTAAAGTCCATAATCCTTTCATTCTTTTGCCCATAGTTTGAAATTTTATAATCCCTTTGTTAAAATCTGGTTTTGTTAAAGGTTTCCATGTTCCATAATCCCAAAGCATTACTACTCCCCCACCATATTCTCCCTTAGGAATTGTTCCTTCGAAATTTTTATACTCTAGTGGATGATCTTCTACTTTAATTGCTAATCTTTTATCTTTTGTATTATATGATGGTCCTTTAGGAACTGCAAAACTAATTAAAACACCATTCCATTCTAACCTTAAATCGTAATGATCTTTTCTAGCTAAATGATGTTGAATTACAAAAATTAATTTTTTGTTGCTTTTACTTTTTCTTCCTATCGGCTCTTTTGTTTTATTAAAATTTCTTTTTTTATTATAATCTCTCAACATAATTACTCCTATAAATATGGATGCCTTAGCATATTATTTTTAGTTTTTTCTAAATAATTTATTTTTATTTTAGTATTTGGTTTGATAAAATGAGCATTTTCATTATAATCAATAAAATAATTATTACTTTCTTTTTCTTTTAATATATTTTTTAATAAAGGATTATTGTTGGTAACTTTTATCTTACCAACATAATGTAATAATTTATCTTCTTTTTCACCTAATAGTAAACTATAACTTGCTTTGTTTTTAATATATCCCCCAATATAAAAATTATCTTGTTTGATGTTTTTTAATTTAATCCATTCTTTAGTTCTAGCATTAGGATAATATAAACTATCTTTTTCTTTGGCAACTATTCCTTCTAAACCTAGTTCTTTTACACTTTTAAATAAATTGTTGCCATCTAAAAATACTTTTGATTTAATAAAATTATTTGTATCTTTAAATTTATTCAAATAATTTTTTCTAGCTATTAAAGGCTTGTTTAATAATGATTTATTTAGATATAGTATATCAAAAGCAACAAATGTTACAGGGTCATTTTGACTATATTCTTCAATTTTAGTTTTGTTTTTTAATCTTAATCTTTGTTGAACTTTAGAAAATGCTGGTTTATTATTTTCTAAAATAACTATTTCACCATCAAATATTACATTATTATTTGAAACTATATCTTTTATATTATTTAATTCAGGAAAAAAATTAGTTATATCAATATTATTTCTTGACTTTATAGTTATCATTTTTTTATTAATATATATTAATGCTCTTATGCCATCAAATTTTATTTCATAAATGTATTTATTACTAAAAGTAAAGGGATATTCAGAAAGTAACATTACTGATAAATTTTTTTCTTTAAACATTTTTTAAACTCAATTCTAAGGCTTGCATCAAATCTTTTATATTGTTGTTCTTTTTGGCTTTTACAGGTTTTATCTTTGTTCCTTTTTCTTTTTTAATTATTGCTTCTTTTATGTTTTCTTGATATTCATCTATATATTTTTCCGGATTAAATTTCATATTTAAAGATTTTATTAACTGCATAGCTAAATCTAGTTCTTTTTTAGTGTATTTAGCATCAATGCTTGCTTCTGGCAAATTAATTTCTTCGTTAAAATATAAAGTACTCATTAATAAATGATTGTTTTTTACCCTTATTGCTACATAATAAAACTTGGTCGCTATAACTGTTTTGGC
>CASEYV010000071.1 GCA_949292245.1 uncultured bacterium | reverse complement strand
ATTTGTAGTAAAATTATTCATGTAAGACACCTCCATATTTTTGTTTACTATGATAATTTAGTATACAACTTTATTATACTAAACTTTGGAGTGTTTTACCTTATTTTTCAATCAAAAATCAGAAAAAGTTATCAACATTTTCTGATTTTTTCTTGTCAACTATTTTTTTCACCGAAACTCAAATAAAAAACAATTTACAAATATTAAAATTTATAGTAAAATTTTATTGGGTGTTAAGTTTGAAAAAATTATGTATTTATTTAATTCGTGCTTACCAAATTACCCCATTACATAGTCATTCTATGTGCAGGTTTACACCAACTTGTAGTGAATATATGGTGCAAGCTATTTCAAACTTTGGGGTTATAAAAGGAATACATTTAGGAATAAAAAGGATTTTAAGATGCCACCCTAAAGGGGCATTCGGTTATGATCCTGTAAGGAGTGAAAATAATATTAAATGAAAAATTTGTTAAAA
Organism: uncultured bacterium; assembly: GCA_949292245.1. Classification (GTDB taxonomy): domain Bacteria; phylum Bacillota_I; class Bacilli_A; order RF39; family UBA660; genus Onthocola_B. Next base: position 4,212 of record CASEYV010000071.1, on the reverse strand, counting down.
ATAATAATTGGGGTTTTAGCCCTTTTTGTAATTACTGGATGTAGTCTTACAAAAGATAGTCTGGAAGATGCAACAATTTATACTACGGTATATCCAATAGAATACCTTACTAAATCATTATATAGTGATTATTCTACTATAAAATCAATTTATCCAAGCGGAGCTGATATTAGTAATTATAATTTAACTGATAAGCAAATTAAAGAATATGCTAAAGGTGACTTATTTATATATAATGGTTTAGGTAATGAAAAAAACATTGCTAAGGATTTAATTAATAAAAATGATAATTTATTAATTATTGATGTATCTAATGGTTTAAATTACGATTATGGTATTGAAGAATTGTGGATGAGTCCAAATAATTATTTAATGCTTGCTAAAAATATTAAAGATTATTTAACAGAATACTTAGAAAGTAAAACTATCATTGATTATGTAGATAAACAATATGATGCTTTAGCTCAAGATTTATCTATTAAAGATGCTGATCTAAGAGCTATAGGTAAAGAAGCCGATAATAAAGGAACAAATACTTTAGTTGTTAGTGATAATGTTTTTAAATTTTTAGAAAATTATGGATTTAATATTGTTTCCTTAGATGAAGAAACTTTAACTGATAGTTCATATAATAATATAGTTGAAGAATTTAAAAAGGAAAATTATAATGCTATTTTTGTTTTAGATAATAATTATACTGATAAAATTAATAATATTATTGAAAAATATGAAGTAACTACTATTAATGTAGATTCTATGTTAACTTATGATGAAAATAATAATGATTGTTTAAGTAATATGCAAAATTTTATCGATAACATTAGAAATTTAACATTAGCTGATTGACAATAAACCGCTTTTATATTAAAATATATAAGTAGTTTATGGAGTAGTACTCAAGAGGCTGAAGAGGGATCCCTGCTAAGGATTTAGGTCGACGAATGTTGGCGCGGAGGTTCAAATCCTCTCTACTCCGCCATATAATAAAATTAATCTCTTTATAGAGATTTTTTTATGAATAAAAATAACATGAAAAAAAGTCCATTAAGGACTTTGATTTTTAAATGGTGACCCGTACGGGATTTGAACCCATGAATGCATGCGTGAAAGGCATGTGTGTTCAACCACTTCACCAACGGGCCAAAAAAATGGTGGGCTTGGGGGGACTTGAACCTCCGACCTCACGCTTATCAGGCGTGCGCTCTAACCAGCTGAGCTACAAGCCCATTGAAAAACCTATTTAATTTTATAATATTTCTTCGGTTTTTGCAATAGTTTTTTTAACTTTTTTATTGATTAATTTAATCAATGTATTTAGATTATACAATATATTTTTATGGTTGTAAAGATAAATTAAACAAAATTATCTGGAGTTATTATATTTATTTCTCTTTTACCATACCAATTACTTTTATTATTTATACTAAATGTATCTGTTATACCAATATTTACTCTATTTCCTCCATCACAATTACCACTTATATATAATCCATTTTCTATTTTTCCATCACAAATTGCATTGTTTAAAATATGATAACTTCCTTTTTTTAGATAACTATTACTTAATATAAGAGTTTTAAATTCTTTTAATGAAATGAAATTTAATAAATATTTATTGGAATTATCTACTAAAGAAAAAGTAATGTTTTCAGGGAAAATTTCTGTAAAGTTTAATAATAAAGTATTTTGTTTAGATAATTCATTTGGCTCTTTCATATTTTTATTACCTATTCCAATAAAATTACCTCCATTTATTAATAATTCTTTAGTTACTTCTAAAGCATCATTTTTAGCAGTTATGTATATATATCCATTATTAATTATTAAATTAGTATTAGTACTTATGCCATTTTTATTATTAGCATATATTAATAATTTTCCATTTCCTTCAATATATAAGTCACCACTTGACTTTATTACAGCATCAGAATTACTTCCATCACTTAAAACATTATTAGTTTTATCTTCTAAATTAATTACCAGTTTCATTGACTTACGATTATCTATAATGCTATTTTCTTCATTAGTCATCGTTACATTATTTAAATTTATTGTTATTTCATCTTTAGTATCTATATAAATTGTTCCATTTTTTAATATTCCACTTATATTATATTTACCACCTTTATTAATATAAATATTATTATTACTAATCTTTACGTAATTATCAATATTCTCTAATTTATTTAAATTTATTTCTATTATTTTGTCATTATTTTCAATTGTTTCTAAATTGCTTTTAAATAATATTGGTTTTAAAAAAAAGATAACTAAACCAACAATAAATAATACTAAAACTATTATTATAATTTTTTTATTCATAGTACCACCCTAGTTTTATTATATAAAATAACTAGTTCATAATAAAATATAAATGTAGAAAATTGACAAAAACTTGACTATAATCTATTGAAAAAAGTGCAATATGATGTTATAATCATTCTTGTATTTTAGTTGTCTCCTTAGCTCAGTTGGTAGAGCAACTGACTCTTAATCAGTGGGTCTAGGGTTCGAATCCCTAAGGGGACACCAAAGAGATATTTTAACCCTTAATGGGTTTTTTATTTTATAAAATAAAAACTTAAAAAACTTGTTTTTCACAAGTTTTTCATAATTTTTAACGTTCTAATTCTTTAAAATCATATACTTTATCTTCACTAGGCCTTTTATTAAATACTATTTTTTGAACTTTTGAACTATTTTTGCCAACTTTATCTGTTACAGTATATTGTATCCAATATTGATCAATTGTATTACCATTAATGTCTACCCCAGTTTCATGATATACTTTATGAGTTACTTCATACCCTGGTTTATCATCCCATACCTCTAAATGGTCATAATTTATATCATCAATAGAATTAGCATAATAAACTTTTGTAAAATACTTTATTGTAGGTGTTGCAATATCTTTAGGATTATTAACATCTTTTAAATAATTGTATTTACTTGAGTTATATATAAATGCTTTTGTTCCATTGTAATCTATTTTATACCAATAAGTATTGCCTAGAATATCTACATCTATTACGGCATATACTTCTCCTTTTTTAGTCTTTCCAAGAACTTTACTATCGGTACTACCCTTTTCTCTTATGTTTACATCATCGACTAATACTTCAACATACCAGCCTTTTTTTATTTCTGCTATTCTCTCTTCTTCTTTTTTATCTTTAATATAAAAATATCCACCAATTCCTCCAGCTATTAATAATAAAACAAATATAATAATTAAAAACTTCTTCATCTTTACTCCTCGTATTTTATTTTACCATATAATTAACTATATTACTATATTAACTAGGTAATATATGATTTAATTTTATACTTTCTAATTCTTCTACAGTTTCTTGTTCAAAATTTAGACCTTTAAAATTTAATTTATATATTCTATTATCAACAGTAGTAAGTGTTTTAAGATCGTTTTCAGAACTAACAGAACCATAATCATCAATGTAATCACTTAACATTTGATTCCATATGCTTAATATCGCACTAAAATCTTCTTCTTTAAAAGTACTACCATCATTTTTAACAACATATATTTTATTACTACTTATAAGTGCAGTTACTAAATTATTAGAATATAGTGGTATAAATTGTATTCTTGCATTGTCTTCTAACGTAACATAATTTTTAAAAAAATTATATAGTGTTAAACTAGCAATTGCTTTTCTATCTTCCACTTCAACTTCAAATTTAAATTCAAAACTATTATTTTTATTTAATACGGGATTATTAAATCTTTTAATCTTTTTACCATCACAATAGATTTCATAATCCCAAAAATCATCATCTAATTCATCGTTTAAATATAAACTTATAATATCAAAATGAATAATTTCAATTTGCATGTATAATCTTACATTAACAATAATCTTTGCCACATTTATCACCTTTTAATTATTTTACCATAAATATATAAATTATAAAAATTATTATATAAAATTATGGATAAAGTAATTATTTTTTATCATCAAATATGAATTGTATCCTAATTTTAAATCATTAACGACTCAATAATTATTTTATTAATAATTATTAATGCATATGTGGCTAAAGAAAATAAATTAAAATATCTTGCTAAATGTAAGTTTATATCTTAAAATATTGTTAGGTGACTAACTATTAAAAGTCAAGTACTTTTTAATAGAAAGTTATAGAATGGAAAAGATTCCATGCCAAAAAGATTTCACAAGTGTGAAATCTTGA
>CASEYV010000070.1 GCA_949292245.1 uncultured bacterium | reverse complement strand
TAAATTATATCCTAAACTAATAACTTCAGCATCAATTAAAGCATCATCACTATTAAATACTTCTATCCCAAATTGAGTAAATTCTCTAAATCTTCCAGATTGAGGTCTTTCATAACGATACATAGTTTCATTGTAATATAATTTAATTGGATCATTTTTATTGCCATATAACTTATTTTCAATTACACTTCTAACTACTCCTGCAGTACCTTCTGGTCTAAGTGTAATATTTCTATCTCCTCTATCTTTAAAATCATAAGTTTCTTTAGTTACAATATCAGTTCCATCACCTACTGTTCGATGAAATAATTCTGTTGCTTCAAAAACTGGAGTTCTAATATATTCATAATTATAATTTATCATAAAGTCTTCTATTTCATGATTAATATAATTACTAATTTTAGCATCAACACCTAGTAAATCATAAGTTCCTTTTGGTTTAGTAATCAATTTACTCACTTCCTTTTTCTTACCTATTTATTTTATCACATAAAAAAAGAAAAGAAAATGCTTTAAACATCTATTTTCTTTTTTATTTCTTCCTTTTTAACTCCTAAATTTTCCAATTCAACTATTTTACTTTTAATATCATCAATTATATTGTTTATTAATCTATTTTTTACAATATCTATATTATCAGTAATATAAGTTCCTTTAGTAGATTTAGAAATAATTACACCATGTTTTTCTAGAGTATCATAAGCTTTTTTAACAGTATTAGGATTTATTCCTAAATTATAAGCAAGTTCCCTTATCGCTGGTATTTGTTCATTTGATACTAAAATACCTAAAGCAACTAACTTTTCTACTTCTAATACTATTTGCTCATATATAGGAATTCTACTTTGATAATCTATTTGAATATTCAATATTATTCTTCCTTTGCAACATACTTATCATACTCCAATAAAAACACATCTTTATTTATAAAATATCTATCAAGTCCACTATATAATATAAGAGTATCATTTGTCAACTTATCATTTTTATGTTCTTCTAAAAAATTAATAAAACTATCTTTATTTTCATTAATAATTTCATCTAAATATTCTATATCACTATTTATAAAAATTGTATTATTATTTATATTTTTTAAAAACTCTTCATTATAAATTTCTTTTATATAATTTAATATATCTAAATTATTATAAATATCTAAAGATATATATTTAATTTTATGATCTTCATATTTATATAAATAAATATATTCTTTTTCTAATTTATCACTATCATAATTATTTAATTCATCTATTACCATATTTTTAAATTTATTATCTAATGGCAAAACTAACCCTTTATTATTAGCAGAAGTAATATGTATTATATTATCTGTTGTATATTTATCTAATAAATCATTTTTATCAGCATAATTAATTATTTTGCCATATAAACTTTCACTTATTCCTTTAGATATAAAATAATTATTATCAAAATACATTGTAATATAATTATCAAAAATATTATCATTTATTAATTCACTAATTAAATTTTTATCATTAATTTTAATAGTATAAACATAATTAAAATCATAATCATTAAATTCTAAAGTTACTACTTCTGGTATATCTAATAATTTATCTTTATCATATAATTTTCCTATTAATACAAACGCTCCAAATATAAATATACTAACTATTAGAAATTCTCCACCTTTTTTATAAATATTTCCTAATTTTTTTCTTAATATTAAATCATATACAATATAATAAACAACACATATAATTATTGAAATAATTAAGAATATATTATCACTACTAAATATTAAATACGCAAAATAACAAATAGGAATATAAGTTAATATTTTTATTATATTATATAAGTATTTATTTTTAAAACTAACTTCAGAGTTTTCCATTAATTTTTTATTAAAAATAATATATGCAAGTCCTAAATAAACAACACTTAATACTAATGTTTTTATAATACTATTAGTATTATAAGTTTCATACTTATAATAATTTAATGGTGTAATAAGTGTATAATCATATGTTAAATCAGCTTTATAACTTTCACTTTCTGAAATATAATATACATTAGTATTTTTATCTTTTATATCATAATTAATATAAGAAATACTTGCCCCAAAAAGTAGTAATAATAAAAATACAACAAATGTTCCACTAATATTACCTGATATTGCAATAGCTAATAAAGATATTATAAAAATAAACATATAAGTAACTAAAGAATAACAAAAATAATCTAGTATTACTCTAAAAGGAATAAATAAACTAGTAAACAAATTAAGAAATATAAAACCAATTGAATTAATTAATAGTATACTTAAGATAAAGATAAAACCTCCGATAAAGTTTGATATAAATATTTGTTTTTTACTAATAGGTTTACTCATTACAAAATCAACAGTTTTTCTTTTAAAGACAAACCCCATTAAGATAAATGCTAAAGCAGTAGGTAAAATAAAAGCAATTATATTAGATAATTTATAAAGCATTGAAAAATCTACAACATAGTCTTTACTAATAATATTTGTTCCTACCATCCAAATATTAATAATAGGTACTAAAACTAGTATAAATAAAAGTAAAGTTTTAGATTTTTTAAAATTTTGATATAAATATTTAAAATTAACCCATTTATTCAAATGCATAACCTAACACCTCCATTTGATAAATAAATATTTCTTCTAAAGTAAGTGGTAAATAATCAAGTATAAGAGGATTTAAACCCTCCAAAAACTTTTTGCTATTTTTAGCATCACTTATAATTAAAGTAGCAACCTTACCTACTTTTTTATAATATAAAACATTTAATTTATTAAATTTATCTTTATCAAAGTCTTCTTTAAAAGATATTTGGACCTTTAACATATCAGTTTTTAATTCATTTACATCACTTTCTAATATTATTTTGTGACTATTTATTAATCCTAAATTATCACAAATATCTTCAAGTTCTCTTAAATTGTGTGAAGTCATAATAATTGTTGTATCTTTTTTAGCCATTTGTTTAGCAATTAATTTTTTAAAAAATAATCTTACTACCGGATCAATACCATCAAAAGTTTCATCTAAAAATATATATTTAGCATTAGTTGCAAGAGCACATATTATTGCACATTGACGTCGCATTCCTTTAGAAAAGTCATTAATACTTTTATTAATATCTAATTTTAACTTACGAGCAGTATCAAAAACAAATTCTAAATCAAAATTTTCATAAAAACTTTGATAATATTTAGCAGTATCATATAAACTATATCCCGGATAGAAAAATAAATCATCAGGAATAAACACCATTTTTTTTTTAATTTCTACATTATCATAACAACTAACCCCATCAACAAGCAACATACCACTATCTGCCTTATAAATACTATTAATGCATCTAAGTAATGTCGATTTGCCAGAGCCATTAGCTCCAACTAAACCATAAATTACATTGTCTGGTATCTTACAATTAAGATTATCTAGTACATTATTGCCATCAAAACTTTTCTTCAAATTCTTAATCTCTATCATATATCCTCCTTTGTACTATCTGTTATAGTACAATTACACTATATCATATATATTTATTAATTGCAATAAAAAACTGATAAACAATTTATTTTATTTACCAGTATTTCCTTAATTTATGCGAATTGGGTCGGATCGGGTTCCGGAACCAGATGCATATTGGACATCAGAGTTTAGGTAGAAAACTGGTCGAACCCAAATGCTTACACCTCTATATACACTATTAGTACTTAAACTGCCATGACCATCTATAACAAATACATAATATGAATAATCAGTACATCGAGTAATTGTATAATCATAATTATAAGTTCCGATATGAATCCAATTATAATCCTCTGCAGCCCTATAATCATAAGAACTCCCATAATTTCCATTTACATCTGGATGACCACTCAATGTATATCCTGGATATGTCCAATATGTTGGACTTGCAGCAAAATAAAAATCACTTACATACATTAAGCCTATTTTGGCATTATATGTTGCATTTGTTTCTGGATTTACTATTTCATTCTTATAAGCATTGGTTGGTATTCCATTTGGATAATAATATATATTTTCAGATGTATTTCCACCTACAATCCATGTATGATTTGCTATTTTACTTGACCAAAAACTACCTATATTATTTAAAAAATTTGTATTTAAATTTATTGTATTTAAATTTGATTCACTCCATGTATTCGTATTTGTTGAATTGTTCCAATAATATTGATCCAAATAATTTCCACCTCTAAAAGCTCCATCTTGTCCCAATAAACCCGTTCCAGCATAATTAGCTTTTATTAGTTTTACTTGCCCATTAAATACACCAATTATTCTGTATAAATAATTACTATAATAAGAACATGATTCATCTTCAGTTCCAAAGCATATATAATTATTAGGATCTGCCCCTGCATATCTATATGAGTTATCTGCTGCACTATTTGCTAGACTACTTGTATGATAATATATTCCATTTGTTCCTTGTGAAGTATATTGACTTTTTATACATGTTGCTAAATTTGTTCCTGTTGTGCATATATATGTTAAACTTTCCGTTTGAGCACTTGTTGTCTTTACACTTGAATCTACTCCATTTGTATCTTTTACATATACTTTTATTGTGTATGTTGTTCCCATACTTAATCCTGTAAATGTTTTGGTATTACTTGTACTACTTGTATATGCACCATTATTTATTGAATAATAATATGTTGCTACATTATTTGTTCCTCCAC
>CASEYV010000069.1 GCA_949292245.1 uncultured bacterium | reverse complement strand
CAACAAGTAAGAGCAGTTAGTGCAGTTGTTAATGGTGGTAATTTATATAGTCCTTATATAGTAAGAAATTTTTTAGAAAGTGAAACAGATACAATAGTTAAAAGCAATTCACCTACTCTTATAAAAAATGTCATAAGCGAAGAAACTTCTAGCATTGTAAGATATGCACTTGAAAGCGTTGTTGCAAAAGGTTCTGGACATAATGCATATATTGAAAACTATCGAATTGGTGGAAAAACCGGAACTGCCCAAACGGTTGAAAATGGTGTATATAGTGATTCAAAATATATTTTATCATTTATTGGTTTTATGCCGGCGGATGATCCAAAAATTGTTGTCTATGTAGCAGTACAAAATGCTAAAAATGTCGTTCAATATGGGGGAACCGTTGCAGCACCAATTGCTAGAAATATATTTTTGAGTGCAATAGATATATTAGATATTTCTCCAGATACAGAAGGAATACCTAAAGAATACACTTGGTTAGATATAAAATATGTAATAGTACCTGATGTTACCAATTTAAATTTAGAAGATGCAAAAAAAGCCTTAAAAGGTTTTAATATTGAATATAGTGGCAATGGAGATAAAGTAGTATATCAAAGTCCAAATGGTGGAATGTATGTAAAAGAAGGAGGAACCGTTATATTAATGCTTAACTAATGTAAAATTATGTAAAAAAATAAGTAATTATTTATTATTAAAAAATTTATATAGTATAATATTTAAGAGAGGTGATTATATGTTAATCCTTGCAAAAGCAACAATGGCTTTAATGCTTGGCTTTGTTTTATCACTAATAACTGGTTTATTTGTTATACCAGCATTTAAAAAATTACATTTTGGTCAAACTGTAAGTAGATATATTCCTAAAAGACATTTAATAAAAGAAGGAACTCCTACAATGGGAGGAGTAATATTTATTATACCTGTTATAATATCTTTAATTATTTTATATTTTAAAGGTAGTATAGAAATAAGTTATAATTTAATTACAGTTGTATTTGTCTTTCTAGCTTATGCCCTACTTGGTTTTATAGATGATTATATGAAAATAAAATTTCATGATAATAATGGTATAAGTTTAGTGACAAAGTTTTTAATTCAAATGGTTATAGCCCTAGTATTCTTTTATTTATTTATGAAAGGGGGCGGAGAACCAACCCTAAGTTTATCATTTTTAAACATATATATACCACTTGGTTGGTTATTTGGAATATTTATTTTATTCTTACTAGTAGGAACAACGAATGCCGTAAATATAACTGATGGATTAGATGGACTCGCCGGAGGACTTTGTGCAATAGCGTTCTTTGCTTATGGAATTATTACTTGGAATGCTGGATGGCTAGAAGGATATCAAGAAGTAGCAATATTTTGCTTCCTTTTAACGGGTTCTTTAATTGGTTTCTTAGTATTTAATACCCACCCTGCTCGAATTTTTATGGGGGATCTTGGTTCTCTTGCTTTAGGGGGAGCACTTGCTGCTGTTGCAGTTGTATCAAGGCATGAATTATCCCTTGTCTTAATTGGTGGTGTATTTGTAATTGAAACACTTAGTAGTTTAATTCAAATAATATCGATTAGGCAATTTAATAAAAAAGTATTTTTAAAAGCCCCACTACATCATCATTTTGAAGAACTCGGTTGGAGTGAAAATGATATTATAAAAATGTTTTGGGTTGTAGGTTTTATCTTTGCCATGGCAGCAATAGTTTATGGAGTTTGGTTATAAAATGATGAATTTCATCATTTTTTTAATGCCTATTTAATATTAATTAAATGGGGGAATATTTATGCCCAAAAAGTATGATAAATTATTATTAATTGCTGTAATACTTATTTGTATATTTGGTATTATCATGATCTATTCTGCAAGTAGTATTTGGGCAGAATATAAATATAATGATCCTTTTAAATTTGTTAAAGCACAAAGTATATTTTTTATAATTGGTTTACTATTTATCTTTATTTTATCTAAACTTAATATAGATATTTTATATAAAAAAGCAAATTTAATTTTGCTTATATGTTTTATACTCTTAGTTTTAGTATTAATACCAGGGATAGGAACTATTCGTAATGGTTCAAGAAGTTGGTTTGGTATTGGGTCACTAGGAATTCAACCTAGCGAGTTTGCAAAAATTGGTTTAATAATATTTGTTGCTAAATACTTAGCAAATAATCAAAAAAATGTCAAAGATATAAAAAAAGGTGTTTTACCTATTCTTTTAATAATTGGTATATTTTTTGCCTTAATTATGTTTGAGCCAGATTTTGGTACAGCAATGGTTATTGTTTTAACATTAATTGTAATGATTTTTATTTCAGGAGTTAAACTATCATTCTTTATTAAAATTGGTATTTTAGGATTATTAGGTATAGTTGGTTTAATAATAGTAGCTCCATATCGTATGGAGCGAATTATATCATTTTTAAATCCATGGGTTGATCCTTTAGGAAGTGGTTATCAAATAATTCAATCCCTTTATGCAATTGGACCTGGTGGTTTACTTGGCCAAGGTTTTTTAAATAGTCATCAAAAACAATTTTATTTACCAGAACCTCAGACAGATTTTATATTTTCAATTATTTCTGAAGAGTTTGGATTTTTAGGAATTCTTATTGTTACATCTTTTATAGCATTTATATTTTATCGAATAATTAAAATTGCTTTAAAAGAAAATAATTTATTTAAAAAATATTTAGCCTTTGGCTTAGGATTTGGAATTATCATTCAATCATTACTTAATATAGCTGTCGTTATTGGTTTAATTCCCGTAACAGGAGTAACCCTTCCCTTTTTATCTTATGGTGGTTCTAGTTTACTTATTTCTATGATAAGTATAGGAATTATTTTAAATATATCAAAGCAATAAAAAACTACTAATGGTTAATTTCTTCAATTAACTTAGTAGCTTTATTTAAAAACTCTTCTTTGTAATTCACTTTATTTAATTGAGTTAATATTATTATAAAATATGGATTATTACTATCTACATAACCAGCATCATGATAAGTTATTTCAAATTCACCATATTTATCTATTAAATTAGTTACATTTTTAATTAATTTACCTTTCGAATTTAATAATAAATCTTTAAAAATTTTTCCATATATCTCATTAAAATCAATAAACTTTTTTACTTCAGACCAATAAATTAACATATCATAACAACTAATTATACCAAATAAATCTTTTCCTTCTAATGTATGTTTTGCCCCTAAAGATAAACCATACTTTTTTATGTTATCAGCACCAACATAATTCATTAATTTAACATAAGCAGTATTATCACTTTCAACAATAGTTAATTTAATTAATTCTAAAATTGAATAATTAGTTTCTTTTAATTGATTTTTAATTATTCCAGATCCAGATTTTAATTCATCCATATTTATAATTAACTTTTCAGCTAAATCAATTTTATTCATAGATGCTTCTATAAATAAGTATAAACATACCAATATTTTAATTGTACTAGCAGCATAAAAAGTAATATCTTTATTAAAACTTATAATCTCACCAGTATTAATATTTTTATACAAGTAAGCCACTTTATTTTTATTATAAATTTCATTTAAAAATAAATCATTTAATTCTTTAATTAATTTTATTTTTTTAGAGTCAATATAATTAATTTTAAAATCTATATTTATATTAAATTCCATATTATTCACCTATTATTAAAGTATTATATTAAAAAACTCACTAATTAAAGTGAGTTCATTTTAATTATGTCTTTTCTTTAAAACTACAGTTGTTGTAGCAAGACCAACTACTGATAGAATTCCTAATCCCACGAATAATTGAACATTATCTAAAGTACTAGGATTTTCTACATCTTCTGTTGGTTCAGTTGGTTCAGTTACTTGATTTTCTTCAGATAATAATTTATAGCCATATGCAAAAGTAACAGTACCTACAGCTTCAGTAAATGATGTATATTCTTTAGTATTATCTACTACATTCCAAGTAAATCCTTCTACTTCAGCAGCAGCTATAATTAAATTATCTTTTAAATCAACTTGAGAATAAACATTTCCATTTTCTAAAACATTTATTTTAGAAGTACCAATAGAATCAGTTGTATCACCATAAACAACTAAATTACCATTTAAATTTATTGCTCCTGTTGATTCCAATTTACCATTTGCTCTAATTTCTAACTTACCAGATACATTAATGGTTCCAGCATTAACCAATACACCTTGAGTTCCACTTGGTATAGCTAAATTACCTAAAACATTTAATGTTGAAGTATCAGTAACAGTTAAAGTAACAGGATAAGTAACTGTACCATTATCTGAATTAATTTCTAATTGCATTATAAATTGTTTACCAGTATTAATAGTAGCTTCACCATTTATAGTAATATTAATTCTACCATAATTATCTAGCAATAATGTTACAGAACCACTATTAATAGTAATACGACCATTTGGTCCAATCCATTCTTCATTATTAAATGTAATTTCTTCATCATCAGCATTAATAGTATAACCATCTGGACTCATTACATCTTGTACAATTTCACTAAATTCTTTTGCACTTACTTTAACAGTTACTGCAAACATAACTAAAACAAAAGCAAATAGACTTAAAAGAACTTTCTTCATTTTCTTCTCCTTCCTATTTTAATTATAAACCATTATTTCCATTTTTGCAATAGTTTTTATATAAGTGTTAAAGCTTTTTTAAAATGTTACATAGAGATTTTTTTAAAATGTTACATTTATTATATAATATACCTCTAGAGAAAGAGGTGTTTTATTTTGATAA
>CASEYV010000068.1 GCA_949292245.1 uncultured bacterium | reverse complement strand
AGAATATGGTTATAAAATTGGTACAATAAATGAAAATCAATACAAAAAGTTACAAATGAAAAAAGAAAAAATTGCTAGATTAATAGAGAATTTAAAAGATAATCACATTAGTAAAAATAATGAAACAAAAAAAATATTTAATGAAAATAACATAAATATACCAACATCAAATATATCTTATTATGAACTATTAAAAAGACCGGAAGTAAATATTAAATTTATAGAAAAATTAATACCAATAGAGTACAATGAAGAAGTAAAAGAACAAGTTGAAATAATGGTAAAATATGAAGGATACATAAAAAAAGCATATAAAGAAGTAGAAAAATTAATTAAACTTGAAGAAAAAGAAATACCTGAAGACATAGATTATAAAAAAATAAAAAATTTAGCTAGTGAAGCAAGGCAAAAACTAGAAAAAATAAGACCAAAAACAATTGCTCAAGCAACAAGGATAAGTGGAGTAAATCCAGTAGATATCTCAGTATTATCAATATATTTAAAAAAGGAATATAATCATGAATAAAGAAGAATTTATAAGAGAAGTAGAAAAATTAGGGATAAAAGTAACTAAAAAGAATTTAGAACAACTAGAGATATATTGTGAATATTTATTAGAATATAACAAACACACCAACTTAACAGCAATAAAAACCAAAGAAGAAGTATATTTAAAACACTTTTATGATTCTTTAACATTATGTAAAGTAATAGATTTAACCAAAGAAGAAAGTTTATTAGACATAGGCAGTGGGGCAGGTTTTCCAGGAATGGTATTAAAAATATTTTTTCCAAATTTAAAGGTATATTTGGTAGATTCAAATAACAAAAAAACAAAATTTTTAGAAGAATTAAAAATAAAATTAAATGTTAATAACTTAGAAGTTATCAACAACAGAATTGAAAAATTATATGATTTATTTTTAAATAAAATAGATATAGTAACAGCAAGAGCAGTAACAAATTTAACAATTTTAAGCGAACTAGCAATACCAATAGTAAAAAAAGACAAATATTTTATAGCAATGAAAGGAAATGCCACTGAAGAAATTAATGAAAGTAGATATGCAATTAAATACTTAAATTGTCAAATTGAAACTATAGATAATTTTGAATTATTTAATAACTTTGGTCATAGAACAATAATAAAAATAAAAAAGATAAAAGAAAGCGAAAGAAAAAGTATTCGGTCATATGACAAAATTATTAAAAAGCCATTGCAAAATAAATAGTATAAAATTAAAAGTGATAATAAAGGGTTGATTTAAGTGAATTCACAAATGGAAGAACAAATATTACAAGTACCTATTGAAGATATATTACCTAATCGTTTTCAACCACGATTAGCTTTTGATGATGCATCATTACAAGATTTAGCAGCATCAATAAAGCAACATGGAATAATTCAACCATTAATATTAAGAAGAAAAAATGACAAATATGAAATCATAGCTGGAGAAAGAAGATATAAAGCAGCAAGAATGGCAGGTTTAGTATCTGTACCAGCAATAATATCTAACTTATCTGATGCAGCATCAGCAGAAGTAGCAATAGTAGAAAATGTTCAAAGAAAAGATTTAAGTGCTATAGAAGAAGCAAAGTCATATCAATCAATTTTAGATAAAGGATACATGACGCAAGAAGAACTTGCTAAAAAAATGGGATTATCCCAATCGGCAATATCCAATAAATTAAGATTATTAACATTAGATGAAGCAGTTCAAAAAGCAGTAATAAACAATCAAATATCAGAAAGACATGCTAGAAGTTTATTAAAAGTTAAAGATCCAAACATGCAAAAAACATTATTGGATAAAATTATAAATGAAAGATTAACAGTTAGGGATTTAGAAGAAGAAATAAAAAAAGTAGAACCGTTATTATATGCAGAAGATATCAATATAAATAGACCAACAACTAATGTAGCAACCACGCAACCAGTACCAACTACCCAACAAGTGGAACCATCACCAACTAATGAACAAGTAACAATTTCACAACCAACACAAGAAGAAGATAAAGACGAAGTACCACTAGTTAAAAACATACCAAATATAGATGATATAATAAATAATGCGGTTGACATTAACAAAAGGGGTGAAGACATGAATGAAGCAAGTAATGGAACAAACAGTACAGTAAACAACAATTTATTTACTGCAACGCCAGAAAAAGCTCCAAATAGATTCTTTAATTTTTTAGAGGCAACTGCAGCTAATTTAGATTTTGAAGAACCAAAAACCTTTGAATTACCAAAAGCTGAAGAAGAAACAAATCCTTTAATGCAAACAGACAATATAGAAATGCTTGATGACTTTGTTATACCGGTAGAAACAAAACCAGATACTACAATAATGAATAATGCCTACCTAGATCAAGTAATAAAAACAGTCCGTGGTTTAAATTTAGATAGTGATAAAGTAAAAGTAGAAGAAATAAACTTACCAACAGAATATCACATAAATATAATTATAAAAAAAGACAAAATTTAAAATACTGATTAACACCAGTATTTTTTTAGTTACTTGATACATATTGTTCATTACTAATATAAGGTTCAGTACCTTTAACATAATAATACAAAGCAACTTTATTACTATCCGTACTTATTTGTCCAGTAATAGCATCTAGAGGAATTGCCACAACGTTTTTTGGAGTTTCATACCAACTAGTATCAATATCTTTCAAAGTATATTCGATAGTTTTAACCCAAGCTTTTTTTGAATTAGTTCTAACCTTAGAAGTAATTATTTGGTTATCATCATAACCCATCCAAGTCATAACCAAAGCATCTTTATTATAACCAACAATCCAAAAATCGGTATTTGTAGAACCCGTTTTAATAGCATACTTATTTGTAAATTGAGAAGAAATAGTTAAAGCAGTAGGAGTAGTATAATCTACAAAAGCATTATTACTAGTTGTATTCATAATTTCATTTAAAATATAAGTATAATTAGGATTTAAAACTAGTTTTTTTTCATCTTTATGTTCATATAATACATTACCATTTAAATCTTCAACTTTTTCGATAAAATAAAGTTCTTTTTGGTAACCTTCGGTAGCAAAAGTGGTATAACCAGTAGCAAAATCTATTAAATTAATTTCACTAGTTCCAAGAGGAAGAGAAGCAACAGCATCTAAATTCGCTTGTATACCTGTACGATGGGCAACTTCAATCATTTTATCAACACCCAAAAATAAATTAGTTTTAATAGCATAAATATTATCTGACAAAGCCAAAGCAGCTGCCATAGTAATTTCTTTATTAGCATATAACTTATCGGCATTCTGGGGTGAATAAGTTTGCCCATTAGAAAGATTAAAAGTAGTAGGGACACTTGAGAAAGCAGAAGACATAGTCATATTATTTTCAAGTGCAGCATAATAAAGGAATGGTTTCATTGTTGAACCAACTTGTCTTTTACTACTTGTAGCCCTATTAAATTGACTTTTAGCATAATCCATACCTCCGGTTAAAGCCCTAATTGCTCCGGTATTTGGATCAACCACAATACTTGCAACCTGGATTTCATCATCAACTTTATTTTCTAAAATATTATTTTCAAGATTAGTTTGCATATCGATATCCAAAGTAGTATATATTTTTAAACCTCCGGCATCAATTAAAGATTCAGAAATAGAAGAAATAGTAGAAAGTTCATCTAATACAGCATCTTGATAATACATTAACATTTGTAAATTATTAGTTTTACTTTGGCCATAAATTTCAATTGATTCATTAAACAAACTATTATAAGTATCTTCATCAATATAATTATTATTAAGCATTGCTTGAGCAACAATTTTAGCTCTTTGAATACAAGCATCATAATCACTAACAGGATTATAATGTGCGGGACTTTTAGAAATACCAGCTAGCATAATAGCTTCTTCTAAAGAAAGTTCACTAGGTTTTTTATTAAAATAATATGCTGCAGCATTAACGATACCCAAATTACCTTGTCCATAATTAATAGTATTTAAGTATCCTTCTAAAATATCATCTTTATCATAATGCACTTCTAATTCTAAGGTTAAGAATGCTTCTTCAATTTTTCTTTTCCAAGTTTGATCAAAATCAAGATATAAATTTTTAATATATTGTTGAGAAATAGTTGAAGCACCTTGAACAATATAACCATTTTTAATATTTAAATACATTGCTTTTGCAATTCTTAGATAATCAAAACCATGATGTTTATAAAAATTTTTATCTTCAACAGCAATAGTAGCATCAATTAAATAAGAACTAATATCTTCCAAATCAGCCCATTCATTATTACGAGAACCCTGATAAATTAAATCATTATTATTATCATATAAATATAAACTACCACTTGTTTTAATATCCAATTTCGGACTTAAATACGCATAAGTATAAAGTCCGATAATAGTAATTACAAAAGATATAAACAAAAAAAGCATTAATTTAAAAAGAAAACGAATCTTTTTCAATTTATATCACCTAAAAACTAGTATGGACAAATAATCCCAAATTATATATATTTTCTATATAATTTCTTTAAAAATTTTAAGAACACTTGCTAGAAAAACAAATATATGATAAACTAAAATCAGTTTGGCAAAGAAGGAAAGAGTAAATATGCAAGATTAATAGAGAGTTCTTGGTTGGTGTAAAAGAACAATTAAACATATTGAAGATGGCTCTGGAGTCAAAATCGGAGAAATACCGTTATAAATTAAAGTGCATGAATATCATGAATTAAGGTGGTACCGCGGGCAAGGCTCGTCCTTTAATTTATGATTTTTTTTTGGGAGGTAAGTATGCGAGGATTTGAAAAAATAAGTTTTAAAGAATTTAAAAAAATTTTTGGTGATGACAAAGAATTATATGAAGAATATTTATTACCAAGAAGAGCAAGTAAAAATAGTGCTGGATATGATATTTTAGCAATAAAAGATTATGTAATAAAACCCAAAGAAATTTTAAAAATACCAACAGGATTAAAGGTGCGAATGCAAAATGATGAAGTATTATTAATAGTAGTAAGAAGTAGCATGGGCTTTAAATACAATGTAAGACTTACTAACCAAGTTGGAGTAATTGATAGTGATTATTATAATAATATAGATAATGAAGGGCATTTTTTCGTATCTCTTCAAAATGAAGGAGAAAAAGACTACATAGTAAAAAAGGGTGATGCATATGCTCAAGGAATATTTATAAAATATTTAATAAGTGATACTGATACTGCTAGTGAAATTCGTAAAGGTGGATTAGGCAGTACAAATAAAAGGAAGGATGAAGAAAATGAATAAAAAATTTTATATAACAACACCGATATATTATCCAAGTGCCAATTTTCATGTTGGACATTGTTATACGACAATTGCAGCGGATTCCATAGCCAGGTTTAAAAGATTATTAGGATATGATGTGTTTTTTCAAACAGGAACAGACGAACATGGAGCAAAGATAGCTCAAAAAGCACTAGAAGCAGGAGTAACACCAAAAGTATATGTAGATAAAATTATTGAAAATGCCAAGGATTTATGGAAATCTTTAGATATTTCATATGATTATTTTATTAGAACAACAGATGAATCACACAAGAAAAGAGTTCAAGCAATATTTAAAAAACTATATGAACAAGGAGATATTTACAAAGGTGAGTACAAAGGACTTTATTGTGTCCCATGTGAATCATTTTGGACAGAAACACAACTAGTAGATGGAAAGTGTCCTGATTGTGGAAGAGAAGTAAAAGAAGTAACTGAAGAAGCATATTTTTTTAGATTATCAAAATATCAAGATAAATTATTAGATTTATATGAAAAAAACCCTAATTTTATCTTACCTTTATCTAGAAAAAACGAATTAATTAACAATTTTATAAAACCGGGCTTAGAAGATTTATGTGTATCAAGAACATCAGTTAAATGGGGGATACCAGTAGATTTTGACCCTGAACATGTAATATATGTTTGGATAGATGCTTTATCAAACTATATTACAAGTTTAGGATATCCCGATGAAAATGCAAAGTTATTTAAAAAATATTGGCCTGCGGACATTCATTTAGTAGGAAAAGAAATAACTAGATTTCATGCAATTAT
>CASEYV010000067.1 GCA_949292245.1 uncultured bacterium | reverse complement strand
AATATCACTTTTCATTTATATACTCCTTTATTCTATTAAAAGTATACCACATTATCTATATTTTAGTAAATACTCTAAAAGATAATTTTATAACAAAAAACAAGTTATCCATCTAACTTGTCTTTTAATATTTCTTTAGTAATAACAGGATTTGCTCTACCCCTAGTCTCTTTCATAACTTGACCTACAAAAAAGTCAAATAAATTTGTTTTACCATTTTTATATTCTTCTATTTGTTTAATATTATTATTTAAAATATTTATTATTATTTCTTCAATAACTTTTTTATCACTTAATTGATTATTGTTTGAAATTAATGATTTTGGTTCAACATTTTTTTCAATACTTTCATTAAATATTTCTTTAGCTTGTTTACTAGAAATTGTATTATCATCAATTTTATCAATAATTTGTTTTAAATACATTGGTTTTAAATAAAATTCTTTAATATTTATATCATTACTTCTTAAATAAGATACTATATTAGTCATTAACCAATTCGAAGAAATTTTAGGGTTAATGCCAACATTAATACATTCTTCAAAATAATCAGCATAATCTTTATTTTTGATAATTATATTAGCATCATGCATACTTAAACCATATTCTTTAGTATATTTTAACTTTCTTTCTCTTGGTAACATTGGAATATCTTTTTCAATACTTTCAATATATTCAGGAGTAATTTTATATTTAGGTAAATTAGGTTCTACAAAATATTTATAATCAATTGCATCAACTTTTCCTCGCATTCTAATTGTAGTACCAGTTTCTTCATCAAATCTTCTAGTTTCTTGTTCAACTTCATTATATCTACCTATTTTTTTTAATTCAGTTTGTCTTTTTATTTCATAATTAATCGTTTCTTTAACATTAGCAAAAGAGTTTACATTTTTAATTTCTACTTTCGTTCCCAATACATTACTTTCTTCATCCATTATTGAAACGTTTACATCACATCTTATTTGGCCTTTTTTAGTATCTGCTTCTGAAACATCACAATATTGATAAATTCTTCGCATTTCTTCTAAAAAAGCTACTGCTTCATCTGCAGAATTTAAACATGGCTCCGTAACTAACTCTAAAAGTGGTACACCAGAGCGATTATAATCAATTAAAGTTGCATCAGAATAATGATCAAGTGATGCTGAATCTTCTTCTAAATGAATGTCATGAATAAATACTTCTTTTTCATAATCCCCACAATCTATTATTACTTTTCCATTAATGCCAATTGGGTTATGCATTTGTGTAATTTGATACCCTTTAGGTAAATCCGGATAGTAATAATTTTTTCGATCAAAGTAAAAATATTCAGGAATTTCACAATTTAATACTCTACTCATTAAAATTGCTTTTCTTACACATTCTTTATTCAAAGTTGGCAATGTTCCAGGAAATCCCATATCAATAGCCACAACATTATCATTAGCAATTTCATTATAAGAATTACGTGCATTAGAAAATACTTTTGAATTAGAAGTCATCTCACAATGCATTTCCAAACCAATAACTGCTTTTTGCTTATTCATCTCTAACCACCATATCCTTATAATCCATTAAAGACTCTAATTTATATGCAATATTTAAAACATTTGCATCATCATAGCAATTTCCTGTTATATTAATACCCACCGGCAAATTATTGATAAAACCATTTGGTATTGTAATTGATGGGAATCCACCAAAATTACCAATTTGTAAATGTTCTTCTAAAAGAGCTGTATCATCTTCATTTAGTTCATCACCAATTTTATCTAATAATGGTGCTGGTCCAGTTGATACTGGTAAAATTAATGCATCATACATTGCAAATAATTCTTTCATTTTATCAACTATTAACCTTCTTGCTCTTGCAGCATTTACAAAATATCTTTCTTGATTTTCTTTTTGTAAAATATATGAACCAATTACTAGTCTTCTTTTTATTAATGGTGAAAAACCTTTAGTTCTATGGTCTGTAATCATTTCATAAATATTATCACCATTACCCCTTGGGCCAAAAACAATGCCTGTTAGATTTGATAAATTACTTGTTGCTTCTGCACAAGACAAACATACGTAAACACTTGGTATAGCATTTAATAATTCTTTATCTATACTTATTTCATTTACTGTATAACCTACTTCTTTAAGCTTATTAATTGTATCATAAAAATTATTTAAATGCTTTTTCAATGTATCGTTTGCCTTAGGATAATTTTCTAAATTAACAATTTCTTTAATATAAAATAGTTTTTTGGAATTACTATTTTTATCTAAACTTTCATATAAAGAAATATTACTAGAATCCCAACTAGTGGCATCATTTTCATCTTTACCTTTCATTGCATCAACAACAATCGCCGCATCTTCAACACTTCTTGTTAAAACACCACATGTATCTAAACTTGATGCAAAAGGAAACAAACCATATCTCGAAATCATTCCATAAGTAGGTTTATATCCAACAATTCCACAAAAAGCTGCTGGTTTTCTAATTGAATCTCCAGTATCACTTCCTAAAGCATAAGGATATACTCCATAAGCAACCGCAGCAGCAGAACCACTTGAAGACCCAGCACAAGACCTTGCTATATCCCATGGATTTCTAATAATACCAGTATGTGCAGTAGTACCAGTTCCACCCATTCCAAATTCATCCATTGCTGTTTTATTAACAGCAACTGCTCCACACTTTTTTAAATTAAGAACAGAGGTTGCATCAAAAAATGGAATATAATCTTTTAATGTATTACTAGAACCTGTAGTTAAAATATCTTTTGTAGAATAATTATCTTTTATACCATAAGGTATTCCTGATAATAAATTATCTGTTATATTACTTTCTACTGCATCATCTAATATTGTTACAAAAGCATTACATTTTTCATTTAATTTATGAGATTTTTCTAAACTTTCCTTAATTAAATCTTTACTTGTAATTTCATTATTTTTTAACATTTCATGTAATTTTACAATTCCCAGTTCAGTCATTATCCCACCACCTTAGGAACTACAACTTCTCTATCTTCATAGTTATCACAATTTCTAAGTAAATCATCTATTGGTACTGATTCTGATGCTTCATCATCTCTTAATTCAATTTCAAAGTCATCTAAAGCATGAGTCATTGGTTCAACTTCACTAATATTTTTCATATTAGCAAGAATTGACATCGATTTATCAATAACATCAAATTCTTTTAAAACTAATGCATTTTCAGCATCACTTAATCCAATAAGTAATTTTTCTGCATAGTCATCAACCATTTCCTTTGTAAACATTTACATCACCTTAAGTATTTCTTCAATTCTTTGTTCAAATTCCTCAATTGTTCCATTATTAAATATAAAATAATCAGCATAAGCTATTGGTCCAGCTTTTTTGCTATTTTCAATTTCAGTAATATCTCTTTCATTAGCTTGTTCTTTAGTAAAAGGTCTATAATCTCTTTTTTCTAATCTTTCATATCTTAATTGTTTATCTACCACTATTCCTATGGTTACTACATTATCAAATTCATTTTGTAATATTTTTAATTCATCCCAAGAATATAGACTTTCTACTAAAACATCACCTAATTTTATTGCTTCTTTAATTTTTGGTAAATTTAAAGTTGCATATACTCCCATTCCCCCTTCTTTTCTAAGTCTTTCTCTAATCATTCTTTCATTTTCAGGGGTCATTTCTAAGCCTTCTTCTTTTAATTTATCAAAAGTAACATCACCGAAATATATCTTATTATAACCCTTTTTTACTAAATAATCACAAAAAACTGATTTACCAGCCCCACACATTCCTAAAATAACTATAATCTTATTCATCATTACTCCTTAATCTTTTTAAATACATATTATTTTCATCAACTAAATCTTTATGCATAGATAATTTATAGGTAACTACTTTCCCTGTATTCACAGAAACCACCAATAATAAATCATGACAATTAGCATTAATAATCAAATCTACCATACTATCATCCATAGTGCCTATTCCTAAATCTACTAATTGTTTTTTTATATATTCTGCAAAAAAAGATGCAGAATTTAATTCTCTTTTTTTAAATACAATCAAATCTCTAATACTATCATAATATTTTTTGGCATCACCTTTAATAGTTGGATATATTGGATTACCTGCATTATCATATAATATTTCTAAATTAATACCCTTAAATTTACCACTAGTAATACTATCTTTTAAAATATAATATCCGGTGGTAAATAAATCATCTGGTAATCTATCATCTTCCCATACTATACCATTTTCATTTACTATAGTATATGTATATCTAATTTGACCATTTACAAAAAACCTATTTTTAAATATAATCATATTTTCATTTTGACTAAAAATTTCATCATAAGTTTTATTACCTATTTCACCATCATTACTAATTATAAAATATCCATCACTATTTTCTCTTTTAGCAATAAATACTTTACCATTTATATTACATACTAATTTTCCAGGAACATTTATTTGTCTCATATTTTGATCAATCAAAATAGGTTCATCAAAATCAACATATACAACTTGCCCTATTTTACCATAGACTCTTGGCATTCTTTCATAATAATGTTTGTTTGCTTCATCAACTAAACTAGAGCCATTTAAAAATACATAATTACCAAAATCCATCATTTTAAAACTCGCAATTTCCAGGAGTTCTATAATATGGAATTACATCTCTAATATTTTCCATACCAGTTAAATACATAACTAATCTTTCAAACCCTAAACCAAAACCAGAATGAATGCAACTACCATATTTTCTTAAATTTACATACCAATACATATCTTCAGGATTCATATTAAGTTCTTTCATTCTATTTATTAATTTATCATAATCTTCTTCTCTTTGAGAACCACCCATAAGTTCACCAACACCTGGAAGTTCTAAATCTACTGCCCCAACAGTTTTACCATCATCATTTTGTTTCATATAAAATGCCTTTATATCTTTTGGCCAGTTATAAATAAATACTGGTCCATCAAAATATTCAGTTATATATTTTTCATGTTCTTTAGCAATATCTTCCCCATATTGTGGTTCAAATTCAAATTTTTCTTTATATTCTTTTAATATTTTTATTACTTCTTCATGAGTTACTCTAGTAAACTTAGAATTTATTACTTTTTCTAATTTTTTTATTAATCCATTTTCCACAAATTTATCTAAAAACTCTAATTCATCATGAGCATTATCTAAACAATATTTAATAACATATTTAAGCATTTCTTCTTCAATATTCATTAAACCATCAATATCACAAAATGCAATCTCCGGTTC
>CASEYV010000066.1 GCA_949292245.1 uncultured bacterium | reverse complement strand
TTATATTTGGCATAAAATAAGATAGGTGATTTCTATGATAATTAGCTACACTGATACTGAAAAAAATTTACTTGCTCAAATAATGCGAGCTGAAGCCCTAGGAGAGGGAGATTTAGGAATGTTAATGGTGGGTAATGTTGTAGTAAATAGGGTTCTTGCTGATTGTTTAACTTTTAAAAATATTGATAGTATTACCGATGCAATTTATCAACCAAATCAATTTGTTGGAACTAATTCATCTTTGTTTAATGCATCACCTACTACTCAAGAAAAAAGACTTGCTGAAAGAATACTTCGAGGAGAATATTATCACCCTGCAACAAATGCTTTGTGGTTCTATTCACCATCCGGTAATTCAGCTTGTAAATCAACATGGTATGATCAAGAACTAGCAGGTAAATATAAAAACCATTGCTTTTATAATCCTGATCCAGGAATCTGCCAAGAAATTCACTAGCTTGTACATTTATTATCGATATAGTTATTTCATTTGATGTTACTTTTAATTTAAAATCAGCAATAAAAAGTGTTAATAAAGATTCTACTGAAGAAATTTAAAATGCAATAAATATATTTATTCGTAATAATTTGTTTATGTATAATCGTATTGTAAAAGCTTTCCCGAATATGTCAAAAATAATTAAGAAGAAAAAGGAAAAAAATAAAAAGAAAGTTTATTTATTTGTAACTTACTATTTTGTTTATTCAAATTCTTTGCTATGTTCTTTAAAAAAATTATTATATACTTTTACATTTTCTAGTTCATTCCATTTTTTTACTTTTACGGGATTACTATCTAAATCATATATTTTAGCATCTTTTAACGCTAATAAAAATGGGGAATGAGTTGCTATTATAAATTGACAATTATAAAATCTAGCGGATTCTTCAATATATGTTTTTAATTTTAATTGATTTTCTGCCGACAAACTATTTTCTGGTTCATCTATTATATATATGGCATTTTCTTTTATTTCATTTTGCCAAAATTCTAATGCTGTTTCGCCATTTGATTCTTGAATAATATTATTGGTTTTAAGTTCAGTTCTAACATATTTAGATACTGTCATTTTGTTTGCTTCTACTTTCTTTTTTAGTTCGTTATAATCATTAAATGTAGAATTATGTTCACTTGCTGGTGTATATCTTTTTTTATAATATTCTTCTATTAAATATGCTTTCCTTCTATTTATATTTGAATTAATTGCCCTTAAATCAAGTAAATAATCAAATACATCATCACTTGATATATATTTAATTTCATTACAATCCATTTGATTAATTAACTCATAATTATTTTTACAATATTTTAAATATTCATTAAATAATTCTCCATTTTTATTGGTGTTTCTTTTTATTGCTTGCAATGTCTCACTAATTATATTTAATACTGTTGTTTTGCCTGAACCATTACCTCCACAAAAAATTGTAATGGGTTCAAAATCTATATCTTCAAATTTTTTCGTAGGAAATATTTTTAATGGGTATAAACTATTATGAATATTTTTTTTACCTTCAATAATTGAACACTCTCTATCTTCATTTAATAATTTAAATTTTTTTAAATATACCATAGTATTCCTCCTTAAAAATTTATTTTTATTATATCACATTTTTAAAGTCTTTTATGAAATTGTCTAAATTAAAAAGTAAGTTTTTTTAACTTACTTAAGGTAATAATAACTTCTGACCTATTGTTAATACTGTTGTTGATAGATTGTTTAAATTTGTTATTGCTGATACTGTTGTTTTAAATTCTTGAGCAATACTATATAAAGTATCTCCCTTTTTAACTGTATATGTTATATAGTTTGTATCACTATTAGGTATTTTTAATACTTGATTTATACTTAATGTATTACTTGTTAAATTATTTAAATTTTTTATAGCATCAACAGTTGTATTATATTTTTTAGCTATAGCATATAATGTATCTCCGCTTTTTACTGTGTATGTTTCATAATTATTATTACTTGGTATTTTTAATACTTGACCTATTGATAGGGAATCTGTTGTTAAATTGTTTATTGATTTTAAGTTATCAACTGTTGTGTTATATTTGTTAGCTATAGCATATAATGTATCTCCTTTTTTTACAATGTATTCGTTAGTATTAGTTTCACTTTCTTTTTTGGGTATTAACAAGTTTTGACCTATGCTTAATAAATTACTTGTTAAATTGTTTGCTTGTTTTAATTCATCTACCGTTAAGCCATATTTTTTAGAAATGCTCCATAGGCTATCTCCACTTTTTACTGTATAATAACTTGAGTTTGCTGGTGCTTGATAAGTACCGCCGGCGTATTCTACTATTGCTTTTGTTACTGCTTCTGCTAGGTCTTCCCAATTATTTTTTAATTGATTAACATCATCTCCAGTTGAATCAGCAAATCCATATTCTACAATAACTGTTTCATTATTTGGTGTATCACGTAGAATATAATAATAATCTTTGGCGGGATTACTTGGTAATCTTCTTTGATAATATTTTCTAATGTTTTGACCAGCTGTTTCTAATTCTTTAGCAATTTTTGCTGAAAATGTGTCGTCATTTCTCAATGCATATATTATTTCTGCACCATCCCCACCTCGCGATGGTCATTGTGTAGTTAATTAATAATATATTGCAATTGGATGAATAATCTTTATTTCTTTCTTATTAAAGAAGGTCAACATAATAGAATTTATAAGTGAAGGGAATGAACTAAATATATTTGAAGCATCTGTTATAACATCATTTTTTATAATATTAGTTAAATGTCCTAAACATGTCATTTTACCTCCATATTTAAACGCTACAACTTTTGTTTTATCTCTAAAGTACTCTTCATCCAATGAAATAAGATAATCTCCCATTATTCCAAACTTACTATAAGGTATTATATTTAATATTGCATCGATATTATTTGAAACTTCAATGTATTCCTTATCTACATCTCTTTTTATTTCTTTAAGTAATTTATCACTATCATATTCTGCTTTTTTACCATTTCCCGTTTTTTTAATTTCTGAAATGCGATCATTATATCTTTCATTTATAGTACTGTTTTTTATAAAATTTAAAACATTTTCATTCGAAAAAATGTGTTTATAATACTCTAGATCTACGATATGAATTTGTTCTTCAATTTTAATAAAACACCCAATATCATCATTTCCTTCTAAATAATGATTATCATTTAAATATTCTTCAAATCTATCTATTGTTTCATCAAAAATTATTTTTTCAACACTATTCGAATGACTATCTAAATCTTTATTTTTTCTTTCTGTTTCAAGTGTTGAATCAATATTCGCCTCTGCTCCCTTACTAAGTATTTTTAAATCTACTGAGGCTTCTGCTTGAACTGTGCCTTTTGTAACTTTTTCGGTTTCAAAATCTTTTTTTGCTGTCTCTATTTTATTTTTTATTAAACCATCTTCTATTTGAGACATATAAGATGATAATGTATCATTATTTAAATATAAAAATCTCTTCATAATTTAACCCACCTCTACTTCATTTCAATTTCTTTTTTATCCACATATTCATAGTTTAATGAATTATTACTAGTAACTACACTTTCACCTATTTCATGTTCTAAATCTTTTCTCGCATTACCTGCAATTTGTCCACCACGCCTTGCAACTTCAATATTTTCATTTAATCCCTTAGGATTTTTCTTTTTAGCAATTTCCCTTGTTGCTATTTCACCTAAATCTGCAAGTGCCACTTCAACATCCGTCATATTATCTCTTAATGATTCTTTCCTAAGTCCCTTAAATGATTTATATTGTTTTGCGGTCATGCCAGACCATTCTTTATAAATTTCATTTGTTAGAATTGCATATTCTTTAGAATTATTTATTCCACTATCTTTCCATACATCTGTGAGTTGTTTTCTATCCTGAATACCTTTTATTCTCTTAGAAATCCATTTTTCATCAAATCCTTTGGATCTATATAAGTCTATCGCTCTTTGTGCAGCTAATGATGGGTCAAATGTTTCATCTATTCTTTCACTACCTAATTTTGCTAGCCATTGTTTAATTGGTTCTGCATTCTTACTAGGAATTGATTCAATTATTCTAAACATTCCTTCAATATCAACTACATCAGTATTATAATACTTACCATCAGAAGATTTTAATTTCAGTTGGTTACAATTTGTAACCGACTCATTTCCTTCTTGTTTTAATCTATGTTTTAAAACTTTCCAATAGTTTCTTGGATTATCGCTTTCTGAAACAACTCTCACAATATCCACAACACTTATAAAATATTTTTCTTGTTCTTTATCCCAAACTGTTCTAATTGTTTCATTATTAAATATTTTATTTACTAAATGCATTTTATCTTGATTCATCGATTACCTCCTACTTCTTTTCAAATTCAGATAATTCTATTATATCTTCAAAATTTCCTATTCTTCTAAGATATTCTAAACCACCATCAACAGCTATACTTCTGCATTTACACCATTTAAAATCATGAACATGTTTAGACTCTATAATGTCTTTGCATTTTTTACATTGTATTTTATTTACTAATATCTTTTTATTAAATAAATCATTGCTTTTTAGCATCATCCTATTCATATAACATACCTATATAATCCATTACAACTTCTTTAATGCCAAGTGTTTTAGCATATGAATATAATTTAACGAGATCTTTATCCTTTCTTTTAATATACTCTCTTACACTATATTTAATGTGACTTGAGTCCATTCTATTTTTAGATCTAATAATATCACATATACATCTTTCAATATCATATGCTTTTACTTTATTTCCCATAGATGTTTTTATTTCTATAAGGCCAAGTTCATATACAGCATTATCAACATAAAATACGTTATGTTTTCTCAAATGAATACTATTATAATTTCTTTTTACGGTTACATCATATACATCGGTTGGAGCTGTCATAGATAAACCATGAAAATAAAGAGCTGTCATATGAGAAAATATTACATTAGGCATACTTAAACTAAAAACATAATAATTATCTTCAATTTTGTTAGAGTCAATATAAATACCTGATGATATCTTTTTTATAATTTCTTTTTTTTTCATAATTGAAAGATACATTCTATGTATATCGAACATGTCTAACTCGTTAGAAGTAATATAACCATTATTCTTTTTCATAAGTTCTTCAATAATTTCAATATTACTTTTATCTACGAACTCTTTTATAGTTAACTTTCTCATAGTATTCTCCTTTTTGACATTTCTACTGAAATTATAATACTATTCAGTAATTTTGTCAAGGAATAGGAGTGTTTTATTAGTCTATCAATTTTAATAGAATATGCTATTGCATTCTAAATACATAAATAAAAAACAAGTTTTTAAATAATTATATAAAAAAGGGTATAATGCCCCTTACCCCAAATCAGTATAGTTGCTGATGATTAGTTTAACAACGTTTTTCTAGTATAGATCAATATACTATTTGTTATTTTACGACCTTTGGTAGTTAGATAATATTTATTTTTTCTAGCTACTTTTTTAATTATTCCATGAGCTTTTAATTTCGATAATAGTCTAGTAAGCTTATTTATTTCTTTAGAAGTTATATCCACTTCAAAATATTGATTTCTAATTGATTTATTAGAAAATCCATTAATTAAATATTCTCCCTTAGAAATAATAGAAAAAATTTTTAACGTATCTTTTTCTAGTATGTTAAAACCAGTATATTTTCTATTATTAACAGTTATTGAAGAAGAAAGTTTTTCTATATCAGAAATTGGAACTTCATTAATATTTACTAGAGGCAATGCTTCAATATACCTCTTAGTAATAGATTTACTTATTTCAACATATCTATATAAGTTAGATATACTCTTACCCATAGGTACCCAAACTTTTTCTTTTTCTAATGTTTTATGTTCTATAATTTTTTCTTTTTCTTTAAGGACTTTAAAATCTTTTGGATTATTAATAGTAACTTCAATTCTTAAATTGTTTCCTTTATCATACATTTTTATTTGATTATTATTAATCTTAAATTTTATTCGGTAACCTTGATACCTGTTTCTTAAATCAGAAACAATTTCTCCTTTAGAAAAAGTATGAATTCTAGATACATTTCTACCAAAGAAAGAATAAATATCTTCAGAACTAAAAGTGAAATATGCAGTTTCAACCAGTGTCTTATAAAATAAACTTAAGTCATCACGACTCTTAAAATTAATGTCGGTTGCAAACTCGCATTGATCAATACACCAATAGTAAGAATGACTAAATATTTTTTCTATTTTAGGTAAGTGTATATTTATTTGCTTAATTAATCCATCAAAGGAATCAGAAATCTTTTTATTAAGAATATCATCTGCAAGTTTTTGAGCTTTTGAAAAATCTTCAATATATGAAAATGAATTATTATACATCTCATATTTTATATTGTTTTTATCAAGTAACTTAGATAAATATTCACGTCCATTAATATAAATTTGAACATTATAAGGAAACCAAGTTTGTATTTTTAAATACATTAATCCAAATTCTTCATCATTAAAATAAAAATAATAATGTTTACATTTAGTAGGTCTAGATGTAACTTCAGATATTAAACCAGTTTTATTAGGATTTTTATCTAATTCACACATAACAATTTCATTCTTATCAATCTTACCAGAATTAAGATAAATTGTTTGAACATTATTTTCATTGATATAATTATCAATGTGATTACATAATTTATTTGTTTGTTCTAAAGCAAATTTATCAAAATCTTTTAATTGAATATTGTTTTGTATTAAGTAATATAGAAAATGTCTATAATTACATAAGTTTAGTAAATACCCATTTATTATCATTCTATCAAAAGTTTCTAAAATACCATTGATTTTTTCTTTATTTTGTTCTATTATATTCATTGCAAACCTCCTTGAGTAGTTATGCATATTGTAAACATGGAACAAAAGTTTATCTTGAGGTTCCGATATTGGTAGCATA
>CASEYV010000065.1 GCA_949292245.1 uncultured bacterium | reverse complement strand
ACTTTCAAGATATTAGTCTTTTTTAAATAATTAAGTAAATACTTAAATTTATTTTTAGTATCAACATAATTACCATCTACTACATTACAAGCAAAGTCTAAATAACATGCACTACATATAATTACAGAAAGTAAAAAAGTTTCATTTTTATTTGTTTTTAATATATCTAATGTACTATTTTTTTGACAATATTTAATCATTGATTGCAATACATTATTTATATTATCATTAGAATATTTGATAGGATTATTACGGTTTACATTGTTTTCAAAATAATAAGTATTAGCATATTCTTCAATTATACCTTTAGCTAACCCCTTAAATTCCTCTTTATTCTTCCACAAAGTATTACCTTCAACTTTAATAATTTCCTCTAGTATCTTAGCATATTCAAATAAGTCTTTTTTCTTCTTTTCTACATATTTTTCGATAACATTTAAACTCACTATCTATGTCACCTAACCTATCTTAATAAATTATATCAAACAAAAAAAATTATTGCAATAAGCATTAGATAATTTTTAAAAAAGATTAATAAATATTGTCAAAAATATAAAAATAAAGTAAAATTAAAATGGAGGATAAATTATGCAAGATATAACAAATGAAGAAATAAAAAGGGCTTTTCAATACATAGATTTTTCCCAAATGGATAAAAGAATGGCATCAAATATTGCTTATCAACAAGCAATTAGAGAAACATATAACAAAATAAGTCAATTAATTACTACTAAATATAGTAATAATAATCCGCAGAATATAGATTATATTGTAATGTTTTTTCAAGAAAAAGAACAAAGGCAAGTACTAGAAGATGCTTATCGTAATGCCATAGAAAGAAGTAAAAACAAAGAACAAGTCGATTTTAGAAGAGAAAAAAAGAATGCTCAAAACCAATTTGTAAAATTTATTGCTGGATTTAGTGCAGTACTTGTAATTGGTTGTGGTTCTTCTAAAATATTATTTCCTATGGATAAGGGAACAGAAATAGAAAAAGAGCCAATAAAAGTTGAACAAACAGTTCACCGTACTTCTAATAATACAGAAGTTACTTTCTCCGACAAAGAAATTGAAAAAATGGCTAAAGATTTATTAGAATTAGAAGGAAATTATGATTACGATTATTTAATATATAAATGTTTTCAAGAACTATTTCGCAATCCTTTAAAAGTTGAATCTTACATGAATACTTTATTTAATTATATACATCAATACATTGAAGAAAATATTGATGGTTATTCACAACAAATAGTTGCGGCATTAAACTATTCAACTTTTAATGAATATATTGCTAGTCGTGGTTTTAAAAGCATTTATGAATATCGCCAAGTAATGGGAAATCAAAATATAGAATATGCTACATTGGCAAATGAATCTGGAGGAAGATAAATGGATTATATAAATATTAATGGTAATGAATATCTTATTTTAGATGAAATAATAATTAACAATATTAGATATCTTTATTTATCCCTAGAAACTAGTCTCTTAAATATTATGGTAAATAAAGTAATTAATGAAAACGGAAAAGAATATTTAAGTGGTTTAGATACTGATGATGAAGTAATAAATGCTTTAGATATATACTTTCAAAGACATAAAGAAGAAATCGGTTTATAATTTCTTCTTTTTATTTTAATTCTACAGTTAATACCATATTTTCTTTATCAATTAAAGTATCTTTACTTATACTTTGACTAACTACATAACCATATCCACTATACTCTAATTTTAAACCTGTTAAATTACAATAAGTTTTAACTTCATTTAAACTCCAACCTGTTAAATCAACCATAGTTATTTCACTACTATTAGTAACTAAAAATAATTTACCGTCTTCAAGAACAAAGCTATTTTTTAAAGGGTATTGATTAATAATATATTTACCATTACCAATAATTATCTTTTCAATTGGTGTATTTTCTAATGAAGTTATAACACTATTTGTTTCTTTACTAATATAATTATTTAAAGTGTATACTTTACTTAAATCATTTGTATTAGTATCTTTTGTTAAATTAGCATATTTAGCAATTTCATTAATAGCAGTTGTATTTACATTTGCAAATTTTGTAGAAGTACCTACAAAATGTCTTGCTGCAACATATACAATATACTCTGGATCATCTTCTGGAAAAATACCAGCGAATGAACGAATAGTATCATATTCTCCCCCAAGATAACCACCATTTGGAGAAGCAATTTGAGCAGTACCCGTTTTACCAATAACACTTACATCGGCATTTCCATAAGGCTTACCAGTTCCCTCACTAACAACCTTATGCATAAGTTCATGCATTTTTGAAACTGTACTACTGCTATATACATTACCTACTACTTCTCTAGATCCTTCATAAGTAACATTTCCTTCACTATCAACAATTTTATCAACTATATATGGTTTTATAACATTACCATCATTGGTCATACTAGATAAAGCCTGTAACATTTGGATTGGAGTAACACTTATTCCTTGGCCAAAAGAGGCATTAGATAATTCAGATTTATAAACTATTTTCGTATCACCTACTGCTTCATTAGCAAGTTCTATACCTGTTTTTTTGCCAAAACCTAAATCAGAATAATAATCCGGCAACTTCTTATCTGCTTTATCAAGCATTCTAAAAGCAAGTATTGTTGCTGCAACATTAGAAGAATTGGCAAACCCTGTATCAAAAGTTATTTCTCCCCAACCACCTTTTTCAGCATCATTAACTATAGTTTCACTATCAACTTGAATAGATCCTGATTTATATATTTCATCTCCATCATATAATCCTTCTTCAATAGCACTAGCAAAAGAAAATATTTTCATAACAGATCCTGGTTCAAATTGATAACTTACTAAAGGATTCATATAACTTGTAATAGTATTTGTATCATTAGGATCAAAACTTGGACTTGTAGCACTAGCAACAATTGCCCCAGTTTTAGCATCCATAACTGTAAATATTGCCCATTCAGTATTATAATCATTTTGAAAAGTTGATACGGCTTTTTCAGCTAACTTTTGAATATCAAAATCAATTGTTAAATATATATCAGCTCCATCTATTGCTTCTACTGTATCCTCTGGAGTATTAGGAATTTTATAATTACTAGATGTATATTTTAAATATTGAGTGTACCCATTTGTTCCCGCTAATACATCATTAAAATATCCTTCAATACCTAGTTCCCCAACTAATTCATTATTATCATTTTTTTTAGCGTAACCAATTATATATGCCGCAAAAGAAGAATTACGATAATATCTTTTTTTAGAACTACTTTCAAAACCTATCCCTGGTAATGCTAATTCTTCAATAGCATTTTTTAATACTTCTGTAATATCATTACCACCAGGTCCTAATTGCGTTTGATATAAATCTTTATTTAGTAATTCTAATATTCTTTCTTCACTCATATTTAAAAGAGGAGCTAAGGCAGAGGCCGTTTTTTCTTTATCTACAACATGTCTTGGATTATCCGCATCAGTTGTTCTTGATTCAGCTAAATAAGCAATAACATTATATGAATTTACTGTCGTTGCTAATTTTTCTCCATTTACATCAAAAATATTACCTCTATTAGCATAAAGAGTCTTTTTTACTGTGGTAATTGATGAAGCCATTTGTTGTAAATCAATACCATCAACTTTATCACTTAACACAATATAAGAAAGTTTAGCAATTGCTGCTAAAAATAAAAAAGCAACAATTATCATAATAAATTTTGATATTTTAACAGTTGCTTTTTTTCTCATTATTATTCTCCTTCTGCTGATACAATTTTTATATTATCATTTTTATAAGATAAACCATGTTCTTCAGCTACTTTTTCAATATTTTCTAAACTTGCTAATTCATCAATTTGCATTGATAAACTTTGATTAGTAAGTTCTTGTTTTTCTATATTGTTTTTTAATTTTTCTAATTCATTATTTGTTTCGCTTAATAAAGAACTAGTATAAACATTAAACATTGGTATGGCAAGTATTAAACAAATAAGTAAGCCATACATAAATTTTTCTCCCTTAAGTAGTTTTAACTTTCTTTTGCTTTTACTAGCCATATTATCATATCCTTTCTGCAATTCTTAATTTGGCACTAGCACTTCTACTATTTTCTAATAATTCTTTTTGACTAGCCACAATAGGCTTTTTATTAACTAATTTAATTAGCGGTTTATAACTATCAGGTATATCTTTTTCTCCTTTTACTATTTCATCTACTTCACTATATTTTTTAAAAATATTTTTAACGATTCTATCTTCTTTAGAATGAAAAGTTATAACAGCTATTATACCACCTTTTTTAAGTAATTTTATTGCCTTTGGTAATATTTCTTCCAAGATATTTAATTCATTATTTACTTCTATTCTTAATGCTTGAAATATTTTTCTTTCTGGATGATACTTATAAAAGTAATTTGCTCCAACAGCACTTTTAATTATTTCTACTAAATCTAATGTAGTATTAATATTATTTTTATTTTCTACTATTTTTTTAGCAATTACTTTACTTAATTTTTCTTCTCCATAATCATAAAATATCTTAGTTAAATCTTCTAATTTGTAATTATTAATTATATCTTTAGCACTTATTCCTTCACTACTCATTCGCATATCTAAAGGTCCATCTTGCATAAAAGAAAAACCTCTTTTAGCATTATCAATTTGTGGTGAAGAAAAGCCTAAATCAAAAATTATACCATCAACTTCTTTAATACCACTTTCTTCTAAACACTCTACCATATTAGAAAAATTAGTATTAAATAACTTATAATTATTATTGATTTTACTTAATACTTCATTAGAATATTTAATAGCTTCAAAATCTTGGTCAAAGGCGAATAGGTATCCCTTTTTTATTCTTTTTAATATTTCTTTACTATCTCCCGCATAGCCTAAAGTTGCATCAACATATATTCCATCTTCTTTAATACTTAATGCTTCAACTAATTCATTTTTAAGAACACTATAATGCATCATTAACCTCAAATAAATGTTCTGCAATTTCTTCAAGTTCTGAGGCATTATCTTCCATAAATGAATTAAAGGCATCTTGACTCCATATTTCTAATCGGTCATTCACGCCGATTATAACGCATTCTTTTGTTAAACCGGCGTAACTAACCAATGGGGAGGTAATGTTTATTCGACCACTATTACAAACAGCAGCACCAGAAAAGAAGGATCTAGAAAATGTTCGGGCATTCTTTTTAGTGAAAGGTAGAGTATTTAATTTTGCCACTAATTTTTCCCACTCAACTTTAGAATAAACATATAAGCATTTTTCAATACCGCGGGTTATAATAAATTCTTCCCCTAATTCTTCACGATATATTGTAGGAATTACTAGTCGGCCTTTATCATCAATATTGTGATGATATTCACCCAGCAACATATTATCCCCCACTTTCTCCCACAGTTTACCACTGTTCAACATAATAGTACCAAAAATAGAAAAAAAAGTAAATAACAATTATTTACTTTTTCACTAATTTACACTACTTTACAGTTAATTTATTCTAATCAAGTTAAAAAACATCATACTATTATTAAAAATTAAATTTTACCTTCTTTCAACAATTTTATTTGCTTATTAAAGTCATCACTATTACATATAAATGAACCAGATACTACACCTTCTGCTAAAGCTACTTTTTTTATAGATTCAGCATTTATTCCACCATCAACATATATTTCAAAATTATGTTGAATTTGTTTTAAATATTTTAATCTTTCAGAAGTTTCTTCTAAAAAATCTTGACCACCAGCCCCCGGATAGACACTCATCAATAAAACTCTATCTACAAAAGGAAAAAAAACTTGAAAATCATCTATGTTTTCATTAGGGTTTATTACTATACCTGATTTTATTTTATTATCTCTTAAATAATTTAGAGCTTCTATTGGACTTGCTGAAGTACTAGGATGAATATAAACACATACAGGTTTTAATTTAATTATCTTTGGAAAATACAAATTTGGATTTTTAACCATTAAATGAACATCTAATGGTTTAGTAATATTATTAAAATCAGGCAAATCACTCTTCCCATTAACATAAATTCCATCCATTAAATCAACATGAATACCATCAGCTATAGATAAATCTATTTTTTTTATAGTTTCATCAATACTATATTTACTATTTATATAACTTACTACTATTTTCATTAATCTCCTTTAAAAACCTTATATAGTTAATATACCTTGATGGTAAAATTAACCCTTTTGATAGTTTTTCTTTTACACCACATCCAGATTCATTATTATGCATACACCCAGTATATTTACATCTAGTATTTTTAAATTCTAAAAAAGCTTCTTTTAAACTTTCTTTAGTTAAATTACTAATATCTAATGAGCTAAATCCTGGAGTATCAACAAAATATATTTTATTTATTTCATATATCTCAGTATGTCTAGTTGTATGTACTCCTCTATTTAAAGCTTCACTTATTGGTTTAGTTTCTATTTTTAAATTCTTATTCAATTTATTTAATATTGTTGATTTTCCTGCTCCAGTTTGACCAGTTAATACAACTGTTTGATTTCTTAATATTTTTTTTAATTTGTTTAATTTTTTATTAGTTATAACTTTAATACCCAAAGATTCATAATACTTAAATGTTGGAGCATATTCTTTTAATTCTTTTTTATTTAACAAATCTAATTTTGTTAATATTATTATTGGCTTAATATTATTTGCAATAACTAAAGTCAATAATTTATCAAGTAATGTATATGACAAATCCGGTTTTTTAAGACTTGTTACAATTAAAGCATAATCGATATTAGCTACAACAGGTCTTGTTAATATATTTTTTCTTGGTAATATCTCATTTATAACCAACTCATCAGAAATTCTACTATATCACCAACAACAGGAGAAAGTTTTAAATTTCTAAACTTTCCCCTTGCATTACAAACATATTCTTCCTTTTTTACTGTTACTGTATATTGATTGCTAATTTGTTTGGTAATTCTACCTTGCATTATTCTAATCCTTCACCAGTTGATGGATCATCTATATCAGAATTTGGTTCTGAAGCAACTGTAATAGTTAGTTTAGCTCCCTCAACAACAATTGATCCTGCAGCTCTACTTTGTTTTAATATAGTCCCTGGTTCATATTCATCAGTTTGTTCATAAACTATAGTTAAATTTATTCCATAGTCTTCTGCAAATTCTTCAACTTCAGATATACTATATTGATCTTCTACAAAATTAGGATATTTATTTTCTAATTTTGGAACATATAATATAATTCTATCGCCTTCAGATAATTTTTCCCCAGGTTCTACTGATTGATCTATGATTATACCTTCTTCATAATCATTTGGATCTTCACCTTCATCCAAAACTTTTGGTTCAATATCAACTTGTAAATTTAATGCTTCTAATCTTCCTTTTACTTCTGATGAGTTTTGCCCAACATAATCTTCGATTTCTACAGTTATATCACCTAAAGAAATATAAAGAATAATTTCTGTGCCTTCTTTTCTAATAGCTCCTGCAGCAGGTGAAGTTTTAGTTACTCGTCCAGCATCTACAATTTCACTTGCTTCTTCTCTTTGTTCATCTGAAACTACAAAGCCAGCATCTTGCAAAACATTTATAGCTTCTGTAACTGTATATCCTGAAACATCAGGTATTTGTTCTTGTTTAGCACTTGTTAATTTTGGTATTAATAAAACAATTGCAGTTATACAAACAAATAAACCAACAAATATACTTGCTAAGATAATAATTATTTTGTTTTGAGAATCACTATCTCTTGATACTTTCTTTGCTATAATTTCCTCACCTTCTTTTATATCTTTATTTTCTTTTGCTTTTTCTTTCTTTTCACTTGCTTTAACTGCTTTTATTATTTTAGTATCATCATAATCACTTTCTGGATACTTAAATGTTATTTTAAGTTCATTTTTTCTTGAATCATCTAAACAAGTTTTTAAATCTTCATGCATCTCTCTAGCATCAGCATATCTATTCTTAGGATTTTTAGCCGTTGCTTTTAAAATTATATTTTCTACACTTTGAGGTATTTCTGGAATTTCATCTCTTATACTTGGCATTGGCTCTTTTAAATGTTTAAGAGCTATTTCTACAGCATTGTCTCCTTTAAATGGTAGTTTCCCAGTTAATAATTCATACATGAGTATTCCAATTGAATAGATATCACTTTGTAGTGTTGCTCCTTTACCACTTGCTTGTTCTGGTGGTAAATAATGTACACTTCCCATTACTGAATTAGTTTGTGTAAGTTGTGTTGCATTCATTGCAACAGCAATTCCAAAATCAGTTATTTTTACTAACCCATTATCTAGTATGAGTATATTTTGTGGTTTTATGTCACGGTGAATTATATAAGAATCATGAGCAACACTTAAACCATTTGTAATTTGTAAAACTATATCTATAACTTCAGGAACTGTTAATTTTCCTCTTTTTTTAAGCAAATTTTTTAAATGTTTGCCTTCAACATATTCCATTACTATATAATATTCACCATTATCTTCTCCAACATCATAGACTTCTACAATATTAGGATTAGATAAACTACTTGCTGATAAAGCTTCTCTTTGAAAACGTCGAACAAATTTTTCGTCACTAGCTAAATCTCCCCGTAGAACTTTTACCGCAACATTGCGATCTAAAATAGTATCATATGCAAGGTAAACATTAGCCATTCCACCTTCACCAATTGATTTAATTATTTGGTATCTATCACTAATTTTTTGCCCCTTCATAATCATACTAAATCACCACTTTCTCGAACTAAATAAGCAATAGATATGTTATCAGTTCCCCCTCTAGCATTGCATTTCTTTATTAATTTTATTACTTTTTCTTCTATTGTTAAATCTTCTAATAATACTTTTTCTATTTGTTCATCACTAAGCAT
Organism: uncultured bacterium; assembly: GCA_949292245.1. Classification (GTDB taxonomy): domain Bacteria; phylum Bacillota_I; class Bacilli_A; order RF39; family UBA660; genus Onthocola_B. The sequence goes on along the minus strand of CASEYV010000065.1, from coordinate 3,697 downwards.
TGATGTTAATCCATCACTACAAAGTAATACTTCATTACTATCATTATCAACGTCAAATATATCAGGGTCAGCTTTTTCTGATGCTCCAAGAGCTTTCATTAAAACATTCTTCTTAGGGTGATTCTTTGCTTCTTCTTCTGTTAAATTCCCTGCATCAACTAATAAATTTACTAATGTATGTGGTTTTGTAACTCGATGAAGTTTTTTGTTTTTAACAACATAACCTGTTGAATCACCTATATTTGCAAATATTATAAATTCTTTAGTAATAATTGCTGCAACTACTGTTGTGCCTAAACCTTTAGAATTTTCATTTTCTTCACCATAAGTTAATATTTCTTTATTAATCTCTCCAATATTGTCATTTAACCAATTAACAGCATCACTTTTAGTACCAATTGATGCACTTTCACTAAATCTTTTTCCTAAGTGTGTTAAAGCAAGTGCTGATGCAACTTCACCTTTACGATGTCCACCCATTCCATCAGCAACTACCATCAAATATTCATCATTCATATTTTTTAAAATAGTTACACTATCTTCATTATGTTCTCTTACTTTTCCTGTATCTGTTAAATAAAAAGTTTTCGTATTAATCACTCTCACTTCTTAACTGCCCACAAGCGGCTTTAATATTTCCACCAAACTCGCGTCTTATCGTTACATTAATCTTCTTACTAACTAATATATTATAAAAGTTAGCTATTCTTTCCTTACTACTTTTACTAAACTCAATATTTTCAGTTTCATTATAAGGTATTAAATTAACATAAACGTTTAAACCTTTTAAAAGTTCCGCTAAAGAATAAGCATCACTTTCTTTATCATTAACCATATTAAGCATAACATATTCTATAGTAACTCGTCTATTAGTTTTTGCAATATAATCTTTTATTGCTGTCAAGAGTTGGCTTAGACTATACACTTTGTTTACAGGCATTATTTTATCTCTAACTTCATCTGTTGAACCATGTAGTGATATTGCTAAATTAACCTGTAAATCTAAATTACTAAACTCATAAATCTTTGGAACTAAACCACATGTTGAAACTGTAATATGCCTTGAACCAATTGCTAATCCATGAGCATCATTTATTATTTTAATAAATTTTATTATATTATCATAATTATCAAAAGGTTCTCCAATTCCCATTAATACAACACTATCTATTCTTTTACCAATATACTCTTGAATTAATAATATTTGTTCTACTATTTCATATGTCTCTAAATTTCTTACTTTTTTTAGTCTTCCACTTTCGCAAAATTTACAACCCATATTACAACCAACTTGACTAGACACACATACTGATAATCCATAGTTATGTTCCATTAATACTGCTTCTATTTTTTCTCCATCTAAAAGTCTAAATAAAAACTTTTTAACATCTTTACCTTCTAATACTTTTTCAATTTTAATAAAATCTATACTAAAATGTTTTATTAAATTATCAATTATTTCCTTTTTTATATTAGTAAATAATTTAAAATCATAAATATTTTTCTTATATAACCAATCATATATTTGTATTGCTTTATATTTTTTTTGATCTATACTTAAAAAATATTCTTCTAACATTTCTCTTGTATATCCAAATATATTATTCACTTACTACTCCTATATTACATGTATCTACTACATTATAACTTAAATTATAAGTATTATTATCAACTACTATATTAATATTTGTAACATTATCTAAATTAGTTGTAACCTCTACTTGATACCCTTCTTTTTTATATGTAATAACTCTTGTATCTTCATTTTTTTCAATATTATATAAATATTCATTTAAATTATTAAATAATATATTTAAATCTAAATAATTAGTATCTATATTTTCATATAAATTTTCTATAGGTACTAAATCCTTTAATATAACTTGATATGTATTATCACTAATATAATATTTTACTATTCCCATATTACTTTCTTTATAACCTAATACTTCATTATTACATTTAGTTCCATTAAATAAATAATTATTATCATCAATAACAATATCATAATTAAATTCATAATTACTATTTAATAAACTATCAATCATTTCATCATATTTTTTAAATTCATATGTTTCTTTTTCTTCTATTTCTTTATTTTCATTATTTACAGTCTCATCATTTTTATTAGTATAAGTAAAAATAATTATAGCTAATATAAAAATTAACCATAATCCTAATTTAATCAATGATTTTCCTCTTTCTGTTTGCCAAAAACTATTTTGTTCCATTATTTAACCTCTTTTTCTAAAAAGTTTTTTTGATCAATACCATTTAAATAACTTTTAATATCCATTTCTTTTTTCCCCATTGGTTTAATCCTTTCTAAATATATTATTCCATCAAGGCAACTTATTCCTAAATTATTTTTATTAACTTCTACTATTTTCCCACTTACATTAACATCACATTTTTTATATCTTGCTTTAATTACTTTAATTTCTATATTATCTATTAATATATTAGCTAGTGGCCATGGACTTAATGCTCTTATTTTATTTATTATATTATTTCCAAAATCATTAAAATTAATATGTTCATCTTCTCTTTTAATCTTCGGAGCAATACTATAATTATCTCCTTGTTTTATTCTATTATTTGTCTTATTAAAAATACTTTCTAATGTACTTTCTAGTGTATTTTTACCTAAAATGCTTAATTTATCATGTAATGTACCAACATCATCGTTATTTTCAATAGGTATTTCTGAAATTTTAATAATATCTCCCGTATCCATACCTTCATCCATATACATAATTGTTATTCCTGTAGTTTTATCACCATTCATTATTGCCCATTGAATTGGAGCAGAACCACGATATTTAGGTAAAATAGATGCATGAACATTAATAGATCCATACTTAGGCAAATCTAAAACTTCTTTTGGTAAAATTTGACCAAAAGCACAAGTTACTATTAAATCTATATCTAATTTTTTTAATGTATCATAATCTAATCTTATTTTATTTGGTTGAAATACTTTTATATTATTTTCTAATGCTACTTTTTTTATTGGACTATAAGCAAGTTCTTTTTTTCTTCCTACTTCTTTATCAGGTTGAGTTATTACTAAAACTACATTAGTTTTTTCAATTAACATTTCAAGTATTGGAACCGCAAAGTCAGGAGTTCCCATAAATACAACATTTTTATCTTTCACTTTAATCACCATTCGCATTTATTATATCAAATTTAAGATAATAATAAAAGCACATACATTATTACTTTAATTTATTTAATAAATAAAAAAAGAATATTTCTATTCCTCTAATTTGAATTCCTTTATTCTTTTTTTAACTTCTTCTTCGGTTAAATCTGTTGCAATTGCTATGGTCTTTATTGGCATCTTTATTTTTATTAAGTTTTGAATGGTATTGTTTTTTTCATTCCTTCTTTTTTACCATCACTATATCCTTGGGTTTGTCCTTCTTGTTTTGAGATCATTAATCTTTCCTCTTCTTCACTTATTTCCCTTATAAATTTGGTATTCTTATTTAATTTCATTACTTCACCTTGTAAATTTTCTTATTATTTCATCTTCTGGAAAGATATTCTCTAATTCTTCTGGTGTCATGTTTAGCATTAATAGATATCTTAATCTTTCTTTCTTCCTCATTATTGTAACATATTTCTTCTGCTTTTTCCATAAATACGTTCCATGTCCCAAAGTTTTCTGTATATATTCCATCTTCATCTT
>CASEYV010000064.1 GCA_949292245.1 uncultured bacterium | reverse complement strand
TTATTATTATTATTATTGTTATTTATAATTATACAACTACCGCAGCCTCCAGATGCACTCCATGAAATGCTTATTTTAACAGTTGTTTTTACAGTAACAGTAGTTTTTGAACTTGTTGAAGTGGTTGTAGATGTTGTTCCACTTGAAGTGTTTGAACTGCTTGAACTACTTGAACTACTAGAATTACTAGAACTATTATTTGAACTACTTGAATTATTGTTTGATGAGCTTGAATTATCTGAATTATCATCAATAATTACATCATCATTTGTGTTACAATTTCCATTAGAAATACATGGATCTTCTTCAATAGTTGTAACAATAAAGTCAGATTTTTCATTACAATCTAAATTTACTTTTAATGCATAATTACCATCAGCTGTTTTTGTTGCTTTAATATAACTACTATCTAAATTACAAGTTTTTCCATTATCAGTGAAATCAATAAGTAATTTTTGGTCAATCATTTCACCTAAAGTTAGTTGTTTGGTTCCACCAATTTTTTCTGGTAAGTTTGATAATGTAAAATATTCAAAGCCTGCTTCTTTCATAGCATTAATTTGATTAATGTATGTTTCATTAGTCATTGCTAGTGAATTAGATGTTTCATTTTTATTGCTTATCAACTTAGTAATAATTAAACAAACAATAAATACTGCAACTGCTAAGATAATTAATTTAATTATCAATGAACTCCAATTTAAACTTAATTTTTTGTTTCCTTCTTCGTACATATAAGTACCCCCTTTATCAATAGAAAACCTATTATTGTTAAATCGACATTATTTTACCACAAAAGATACTTTTTGTCAAATCTAATTTATTACTGTTTACATTTTAAAATGTAAATAGTAAACAAACTATAGTTTGCTAAAAAACAATTGTATTATTATATTAAATTGTGATAAAATAATTAATGCAAAAAGGAGTGAAAATATGCCTAAAAATGATGTAATTATTATAAAAGGTGCTCGGGAAAATAATTTAAAAAATATAGATTTGGAAATACCTAAAAATAAATTGGTAGTAATGACTGGTGTTTCTGGTAGTGGTAAGAGTAGTTTGGCTTTTGATACCATTTATGCAGAAGGTCAAAGAAGATACGTAGAAAGTTTGTCAGCTTATGCTAGACAATTTATTGGTGTATCCGAAAAACCAGATGTCGATTCTATTGAAGGTTTAAGTCCATCTATTTCTATAGATCAAAAATCAACTAATAAAAATCCACGTTCTACAGTAGGAACCATTACTGAAATATATGATTATTTAAGATTATTATTTGCAAGAATTGGTGTTCCTTATTGTCCAACTCATCATATTCCTATTACTAGTCAAAGCATTGAAGAAATGACTAATAAGGTTATGGAATATGAAGGTGAAACTGTTAGTATTTTATCTCCGATAGTTCATGGAGAAAAAGGAACTCATAAAGATTTATTTGATGAACTTAGAAAAGAAGGTTTTACTAAAGTTAGAGTCAATGGAAAAATAATGAGTTTAAATGAAGATATATCTTTAGAGAAAAATATTAAAGATAATATTGATATAGTTATTGATAAAATAATGATTGAAGTATCTGAAAGATCTAGAGTATTTGAAGCAATTGAAGCATCTACTAAAAAAGCTGATGGGAAAGTTGTTATTTTAGTTAATGATGAAGAAATTTTAATGAGTGAAAAATATGCTTGTTTGAAATGTAATTATTCTATTCCAGAATTAGAACCACGTTTATTTTCTTTTAATGCTCCATATGGTGCTTGTGAAGAATGTAAAGGCTTAGGAACTAAATTAAAAATAAGTGAAGATTTGTTAATAACTGATTGGAATAAATCTATTATGAATGGTGCTATTAGTGCTATTAGTATGGATGCAACAACTTATTATACACAAGTTGAAACAGTATGTCGTTATTATAATATTGATATGAATTTACCTCTTAAAGATATACCAAGAGAAAAATTAGATTATCTTTTATATGGAACTGATGAAATATTAGAATTTAATTATGTATCTAAAAATGGTAATACTAGAAATACTAAAGGAAATTTTGAAGGTATTATTCCCGCTTTAGAAAGAAGATATTTGGAAACTAAAAGTACTTGGATAAGAGAATGGTTGCAAGGATATATGGTTGAAACAGAATGTCCTGTTTGTAAAGGTAAAAGATTACAAAAGTCTGTTTTATCTATATATATAAATAATAAAAATATTATTGATTTAACTGATATGTCAATTGTTGATTTGTTAGACTTTTTAAAAAAATTAAAACTTAATAATGAACAAAAGGAAATAAGTGGTTTAATATTAAAAGAAATAATATCAAGATTAGAGTTTTTGAATAATGTTGGTCTTTCATATTTAACTTTATCACGTAGTGCTGGTACATTATCAGGTGGTGAAGCACAAAGAATAAGATTAGCAACTCAAATAGGTTCTAAGTTATCAGGTGTTTTATATGTATTAGATGAACCAAGTATTGGATTACATCAAAAAGATAATGAAAAACTTATTAATTCATTAAAAGAAATGCGAGATTTAGGAAATTCTTTAATTGTTGTTGAACACGATACTGATACAATGCTTGCTGCCGATTATTTAATTGATATTGGGCCTGGGGCTGGAGAATATGGTGGTTTAGTTATGGCTGCAGGTACTCCTCAAGAAGTTATGAAAAATCCTAATAGTTTAACTGGTAAATATTTATCAGGAATAGAAAAAATTGAAATACCTAAAACTAGAAGGAAAGGGAATGGTTTAAAAATATCAATTAAGGGTGCAAAAGAAAATAATTTAAAAAATATTAATGTGGATATTCCATTAAATAAATTTGTTGTTGTAACTGGAGTATCAGGTTCTGGTAAGTCTTCATTAATTAACGAAGTTTTATATAAAACACTGGCTAATAATTTATATAGATCTAAAGTTGTACCTGGAAAATGTAAAGAAATAAAAGGATTAGAAAATATAGATAAAGTAGTTCAAATTACTCAAGATGCTATCGGTAGAACTCCAAGAAGTAATCCGGCGACTTATGTTGGAGTATTTGATGATATTAGAGATTTATTTGCAACAACTAAAGAAGCAAAGATTAGAGGATATGATAAAAGTCGTTTTTCTTTCAATGTTAAAGGTGGAAGATGTGAAAATTGTTGGGGTGATGGTGTTAAAAAAATTGAAATGCATTTTCTAGCAGATGTTTATGTTCCTTGTGATGTATGTAACGGAAAAAGATATAATAAAGAAACTTTAGAAGTTAAATATAAAGGTAAAAATATAAGTGATGTTTTAGATATGCGTGTTAGTGAAGCAATTGAATTCTTTCAAAATGTTCCTAAAATATATAATAAATTAAAAGTAATGATGGATGTTGGTCTTTCTTATATTAAATTAGGACAACCTGCACCAACTTTATCTGGTGGAGAAGCTGGACGGGTAAAATTAGCTAAAGAATTACAAAAAAAAGCAACCGGTAAGTCATTATTTATTTTAGATGAACCAACTACAGGGCTTCATTCTGATGATATAAAGAAATTGTTAGTAATATTAAATAGAATAGTTGATAATGGAGATACTGTTATTGTTATTGAACATAATTTAGATGTTATTAAAGTTGCCGATTATATAATTGATTTAGGACCTGATGGTGGTTCTTTAGGTGGTAAGGTTGTTACAACTGGTACTCCAGAAGATGTAGCAAAATGTAAAGATTCCTATACTGGTGAATTTTTAAAAAATATGCTTTAATTAATAATATTTTATTGATATAATATATATATCATAGGGAGGCAATATGGATAGATACATATTAACAATAGGTAAATTTAAACTTGAATGGTATTCATTTTTAATAGTAATCGGTGCTTTGCTTGGTATAATTATGGTCTTAAAAGAAGCAAAAAGACATAACTATCCAACAGACTTTGTATTTAATATGTGTTTTTGGGCAATTATTTTTGGTATAATTGGGGCAAGATTATATTTTGTTGTATTTAATTTAGATTTATATTCAAATTTTTGGGATATATTTAAAATATGGGAAGGTGGTTTAGCTATTCATGGTGGACTGCTTTTTGGTTTTTTAACTTGTTTAATTTATTGTTTTAAATATGATGCAAGATTAATTAGATTATTAGATTTTGTTTGTCCAGCGTTACTTTTAGCTCAAGCAATTGGCAGATGGGGAAATTTCTTTAATAGTGAGGCTCATGGAGCAGCAACTACTTTACAACATTTACAAAGTTTACATATTCCAAATTTCATTATTGAAGGGATGAATATCGGTGGTGTATATTATGAACCAACATTTTTATATGAATCTTTATGGTGTTTACTTGGATTAATTATTATTTTAATAGTTAGAAGAATACCAGTTACAAAAGTTTCTCAACCAACATCGATTTATTTGCTTTGGTATGGGTTAGGTCGATTTGTAATTGAAGGAATGCGTACTGATTCTTTAATGCTTGGTGGTTTTAAGGTTGCTCAAATTGTTTCAGTAATAATGATGATTGTTGGTCTTTTTATGCTGATGATATCTAGTAGGAAAGGACGCTACGAAGATTTATATAATCAAGATTCATCTAATGCTGTAAGGTTTTAAGGTGGTTTTATGTACGATATAATTATTATAGGCATGGGAATTTCAGGCATTACTGCAGGTATTTATGCTAAAAGAAGTAATAAAAAAGTTTTACTTATTGATAAAGGAATGCCGGGTGGACTTTTAAATAATATTGATATGATTAGCAATTATCCTGGTTTAATTAATATTAAAGGAATGGACTTTGCTAGTACTTTATTTGAACAAATTAAATCATTGGATATTCCTTATGTTTTAGAAGAAGTCATAAATTTAGATTTAACTAGTGAAGAAAAAAAAGTTATTACTACAAGTAATGAATATACAGCTAAAAAAATAATTTTAGCGATGGGAAGAAAACCTAAATATTTAGGTTTGGATAATGAAAGAGATTTATTAGGTCATGGCTTATCAACTTGTGCTATGTGTGATGCATTTTTTTATAAGGATAAAGATATTGCAGTAGTTGGTTCGGGGACAAGTGCTTTACAAGAATCTTTATATTTATCTAAAATAGTTAATAAAATATACTTATTAAATCGTAATGATTCTTTTAAAGGCGAAGAAATGTATATTAATGAAGTAAAAAGTAATCCTAAAATAGAAATAATTTATAATGTTAATATAAAAAGTTTTCAAGAAAAGGATAATAAGTTAGAATCAATTACTTTAGATAATGAAAAGATACTTAAAGTTGTAGGAGTATTTATATATATAGGATATCGTCCAGCAACAGATTTTATTGATAAAAAATTATTAGATGCTGAAGGTTATATTAAAGTAAATGATAAGTTTGAAACAACTATTAAAAATGTATATGCTATTGGAGATATAATAAAAAAAGATGTTTATCAATTAGTTACTGCAGCTAGTGATGGTGCTAGAGTAATAAATAATATGAAGTAAGGATGGTGAATTAATGGAAAAAGTAGATAACAAAAAATTGAT
>CASEYV010000063.1 GCA_949292245.1 uncultured bacterium | reverse complement strand
GTATTTCAAAGAACAATATCTATTTATAACATCATCTGATGTTATAACCATTATTTTTTCATTTGGGATTAGTTTTCCATAAAACTTTTCCCACTACCTGGTTTAATATATTAACACAAATAAAATAAATAAAATGTCGAAAAAAAAAGAACAAATATAAATTTATTAAATTTGTTCACTATTTGTTATTAATAAGTTTTAACTGGTAAAATTAATTCTAATAAAGATTCATCAGTAATTGGTTTAATTAATATTGGTTTATCATCAGTATTAATTAATAATAAAATATTATCTTCTTTAATTACTTTTAAAGCATCCATCATAAATTTAGAACTAAATGAAATTTCTATTTTTTCTTTATTATTACAATCAATCTTTAATTTTTCTTCAGCAATACCCAATTCACTTGATGATGAAGTAATAATCATATCTTTATCTTCAATATGCATTTTAATAATATTTCTTTCTTTATTTTGAGCAAGTAAAGCAGCCCTATCAACAGCATCATAAAAATCTTTTAAATTAAGATTAATCATATACGCATAATCATTTGGAATGAAATGAGAAGTTTCAGGATATGATCCACTTAATAAATTACTTTGAATACTTATATTTTTATAAATAAATAAAATTTTGTTAGTAAATACATGGATTTCCACATTTTCACCTTCACTTATAATTTTTTCAACTTCAGTTATACTTCTTCCAGGAATAACTATATTAATTAATTTTTCAATTGGAGTAGCTAATTTAATATTTTTCTTAGATAAACGATAAGAATCTGTTGCAATACATTCTAAAATATCACCATTAATTTTTAAATTAATACCTGTAAGTAAAGGTCTTACTTCTTGTGTAGATAAAGCATAAGAAGTTTGATTAATAATTTCTCTTAAAGTACTAGCAGATATATTAATAGCATCACTACTTTTTTCCATACTTATATTTGGATAATCCATTGGATTATAACAATTTAAACGATATTGATTATTTGGAGTTGATATTTTAATTTTTAAATTATCTTCTATTTCAAAATCAATAACATCCGCAGGCATTTTTCTAATCATATCAACAAAATACTTACTTTGAATAACAATTTTTCCTTTGCCTTCTAAAAATTTAATATCTTTTTCTTCTATCATTACTTTAATAGTAAGTTCTGTATCACTTGCTAATAATTCAATACCCTTTTCACTAACATCAAAGACAATACCATTTAATACAGGAATAGTAGTTCTTTGAGATAAAGCTTTAGTAACATTATTTAAAGCTTCTAAAATGACACTTTTTTCAATACTCCATTTCATATTTTTCTCTCCTTCTTTTTTATATATTTTTTAATTATAATATTAATAGTGTTATTAATGTTGATAACTTTGATATTGTTAAAATTTCTTCCATAAATTCGACATTTTCTAATAAAATTTATCCACATTATTGTAACTTAGTTTTGATTTCTTTTAACATGTTATTAAGATTATCATTTGTTTCTAATTCTTCTTTTAATTTATCAATTGCAGTAGATACAGTTGAATGATCTCTTCCTCCGAATTCCAAGCCAATTTTTGCTAAATTTTCATCAGTCTCCTCTCGGCACAAATACATTGCAATATGTCTAGGTCTAACAACACTATTAGTTCTTTTCTTACTTTTTAAATCTTCAACAGTTATATTAAAATAATCTGCAACAATACTTTGGATTGAAGAAATTGAATTGTTGACGTATATATTTGTATTAACATAATCCTTTAAAGCTTCATTTGCAAAGTCCAAAGTAATTTTATCAGGAACCATCATTGCTGAATAAGCTAATAATCTATTAATAGTTCCTTCGATATGTCTTACATCATTAACACAAGAATTTGCGATATATTCGATAGCATCATCAGTTAATTTATTTTCAATACTTGTATTTTTTACTTTTGCTTTAATAATTTCTTTTCTTAAATTAAAATCTGGCGGATAAATATCAACAGGAAGTCCCCACATAAATCTACTTCTAAGTCTTTCTTCGATTTTCTTTAAATCATCAGGGCTTTTATCACTACTAATAATAATTTGTTTATTTGCTTGATGCAAAGCATTAAATGTGTGAAAAAATTCTTGTTGAGTTCGTTCAGCACCAACTAAAAATTGAATATCATCAATTATTAAAACATCAACATTACGATATTTATTCTTAAACTCATTTGCGGAATTTAAGTTATTTCCTTTATCCATTGATACAATACCTGTAAATTCAGTCATAAATTCATTACTAGTTGTATACAATACTTTTAATTTTGAGTGATCCTTTATATAATTACCAATTGCTTGCATCAAATGAGTTTTTCCTAAACCACTTCTACCATAGATAAATAAAGGATTATGAATAGTACCGGGAGCTTCTGCAACAGCTCTAGCAGCAACAAAAGCAAGACGATTAGAATTACCAACAATAAAATTATCAAAAGTAAATTTAGGATTTAAATTAGTATTCCATTCTATTTCTTTATTTTCTGCTATTTCATCAATTGGTGGTTGAGTAAAAGTATCTACTTCATCTTCGGTTATATATTTAAATGTATAATTAACACCAGTTAAGGCAAAAAATGCGGAGTCAATAATATCTTTATAAGTTTCACTAAGCATTTGTTTATGTATTTCCATAGGTACTTTTATAGTGATTACATTATTAAGAATTGATAAAAGTTCAAGTTTTGAAAACCAAATTGTAAAAGCATTTTGGGTAACTTGTTCTTGTATATCATTTAAAAATTTGGTAAAAAGTTCATCTGTTTTCAAAACCTCACCCCACTTAAAACACATCTCCTAAAACAATTTTAAACCATTTTAAAAAAAAATAAAAGAGTAAATTTAAAATTTTGATAACTTCTTACTTATCAACAAAAATAATTAAAAAAAACATAGGCAAAATTCGACAAAAAATTGAGTTATCCCCATAATTAACAAAAAAAATATATAAACACAAAATAATCAACAACTTATTAACATTAAAAGTTAATAAATTGTTGTTAATTATGTTAATAAAAATATAAGTTATTAACAAATTATCAACAAAATCAACAAAATTGTTGATAACTATCAATTTATCAAAGATTATTTTGTTAAATCAATAAAATATGTTATGATATAAGTACATTATATTAAATATATAGTTAATTTTTCTTGACTTATCATTATATTTAATATTATAATAAATACGCTTAAAGAAAAGGAGAAATTATATTATGAAAAGAACATATCAACCAAATAAAAGAAAACAAGCAAAAAAACATGGATTTTTTGCTAGAAAAGAATCTAAAATTTTAAATAGTCGCCGTAGAAAAGGCCGTAAAGTTTTATGTAAGTAAAAACCACTTTAATGTGGTTTTTTTCCTAAAGGATAAATTTTATGAAAAGATATGAAATGGTTAAAAAACATGAAGAATTTAGTGAAATAATAAATACAGGAATAAAACTTAAAGGAAAATATCTTCTTATTTTTTATAAAAATAAAACATATACAAAACCAAATTTTGGTTTAGCAATAAGTAAAAAAGTAGGAAATGCAGTTTTAAGAAATAAATTAAAAAGAAGATTAAGAAATATTATAGATAATAATAGGTTACTATTTAAAAATAATAAAAATTATATTATAATGATTAAGAAAGAAGCAGCTTTAGCTTCTTATAAAGAATTAGAAAATGATCTAATTAATCTTTTAAGAAAGGATAATAATGAAAAATAAGATAAAAATAATAGCAATAATATTTGTATTATTATTAACATCTGGGTGTGGAACATCTAATTATATAACAGATGAAGATGGAAAAATAGTAGAATATGAACCAACAGGTCAAATGCTTCAAAAAAATATATTATGTTTACCGAATGAAGATAGTGATTTATATAAATTTTATGAAGAAAATAAAGAACAATTAACATATGATATTGAAGATTTACCAAGTTGTGAAGATTATAATTTATATTCAACAGAAAGTAGTGGATTATGGGAGTTTTTATTTGTAAAACCACTAGCATATTTAATATTAAAACTAGGTAATGTATTAGGAAATGTAGGTATATCATTAATATTAATTGGTTTAACAATAAGAATAATATTATTACCATTTACAATAAAAAGTTCTAAACAAACTTACAACATGAAAAAAGCTCAACCAGAAATAGAAAAACTTGAAAGAAAATATCGTAATAAAACTGATAAAGAATCATTAATGATGAAAAGTCAAGAAACGATGTTAATCTATAAAAAATACAAAGTAAGTCCTATGATAGGATGCTTAATGGCTTTTATCCAAATTCCATTATTCTTTGCATTTTTACAAGCAATTTATAGAACGCCATCAATATATACTGAAACACTTTTTGGATTTGATTTAGGAATGACTCCGATAACAGGACTACAAAAAGGCAATTATTTATATATATTATTAATAATATTAATCATAGTATCAACTTTCTTCTCATTTAAACAAACAATGAGTCAAACTAGTCAAGCAACACCTGAAGCAGCTAAACAAATGAAAATAATGTTATATGTAATGATAGTAATAGTAGTATATGCATCATTATCTTTACCAACAGCATTAGCATTTTATTGGATAGTAACATATGCATTTATTGCTATTCAAAATATTGTTATGAACATGATAAATAATAGATCCTTAACTAATAAACATAAAAAAAATAAAGAAGAAAAGAAAAAAGATAAAGAAAAAATAAAAGATAAATTAGTTAAGAAAGAAGGTATGAAGTATGGAAAAAATAATTAAAGAGGGTAAAGAAATAGATGTAATACTAGATGAAATACTTAATGAAAACAACTTAACAAAAGAAGAAATAGTTTATACGACAAGTGAAAAAAAAGGAAAATTATTTCAAGGAAACTTAAAAGAAGTAACAGTATATAAAAAAGAAGACATTAATAATGAAATAAAGAAATATTTACAAGAAGTAATTGAAAACATGGGTTTAGAAATATCTTTTGAAATTAATACTAAAGATGAAAGAACAACAATTAAAATGTATTCAAATAATAACCCTATATTAATAGGAAAAAATGGTCAAACATTAAAAGCATTAGAAATATTAGCTAAACAAAAAATTCAAAACATTACAGGTATACATTATAAAATAAATTTAGATGTTTCAAATTACAAAGATAAAATAAAAAGAAATTTAGAAAGATTAGCAATAACTACTGCTAAAGAAGTAGTAAAAACAAAAGTGCCAGTAGCACTTGATAATATGACTAGTTATGAAAGAAGAATCATTCATAATAAATTAACTGATTTTAAAGGAATAAAAACTGAAAGTGAAGGGGAAGAACCTAACAGACATATAGTTATAAAACCAGAATAGGAAATTAAATATTTCCTTTTTTTGTAAAGTAAAATTTACTCAAAATGTAAAATGATTTTTACTCAAAATATAAAATAATATTTACTTATTTTGTAAAGTATGGTAATATATTTATGTAAGGTAGTGGGAAAAGTTTTATGGAAAACTAATCCCAAATGAAAAAATAATGGTTATAACATCAGATGATGTTATAAATAGATATTGTTCTTTGAAATAC
>CASEYV010000062.1 GCA_949292245.1 uncultured bacterium | reverse complement strand
CCAACTATTAAACCTAATTCTTCAACTATTATTGGGAAAATAAAATCTGTGTGAGATTCTGGAAGATAAAGATATTTTTGAGTTGAATTACCTAACCCTACTCCAAATAAACCACCATTATTTATGGCAATAAAACCATTACATACTTGATAACCAGTAGTTTCTGTGTATCTACTACATGGATTTTGAAATGTAAAACGATCAATTTGCATACTATTTAAAATATCATTGCCGGAATATATTACTAATACTACTATTATTAAAAATGCTACTGCTAATATTTTTATAAATTTTAATAATTGATTTTTAACTAAAGGTATACTAATAAATGTTAAAAATACAATACCACATATTATAGCAGCACTACCTAAATCCGGTTGCATTATTACTAATCCTGCAATTATTGCACACATACCTAAAGGTATTAAATACGTATAAATATTTTTAACTTTTTTATTATATAAATTATCATAAAATACTGCTGAGAATATAATTAAAATAGATTTAGCAAATTCACTAGGTTGTAAACTGAAAAAACCAAAATCAAACCAACTTTGAGCATGATTAGTTACTTTTCCTTTTATAAATAATAATATTAATGATAATATAATAATTATTATTAAAGGCCATGCTAATGCTTTATATGTCCTTGTAGGTAATCTTAATATTAATGTAAAACCAACAAATAAAGCTACTGTTACAAATATTGCTTGTCTTATAAAGAAATGATATGGAGCATAACCGTACCTTACAACACTTGAAACACTTGATGCACTATAAATCATTACTAAACCTAATAATATAAATAATAACATTACTAATAATAATGGTATATCAACTTTTGCTAGTAATTTTCGCATAATATATTCTCCTATTAATTATATTTTAGCACATTTAATATTTTTTTTAATAAAAATTATAAAATTTAGGTATTTTTAATGTCAAAAAAGAGTAATTAGTAATAAATTATAATAGATACAAAAAGGAGGTATATATATGTATTACTATGGAAATAACGGTTACTATGGTGGTGGATACCAAAGTCCTTGCTATGGTGGATATGCCGGATATACAAGTGGTTATGGAATTGGTGGAGCAATATGGATAGTATTATTCATTTTACTTGTAATCATTTTAGGTGCCGGTTGGAGTTTTAATAATCACAATAATTAATAAATAAAGAAGCTTTAATAGTTTCTTTTTTTTATGTTTTGCTTTTTCTTTCATAATTTGTTAAAATATGTCTAGGTGATTTTTTATGGAACTACCAAAAATTAAAATATATGAAGAAGGAAATAAAATCTTACATCAAAAAAGTAAAGATGTTACTTTTCCTTTAAGTGATGAAGATAAATTATTAGCTTATGATACAATAAAATATTTAAAAATGAGTCAAGATGAAGAAATTGCTGAAAAATATAATTTAAGAGCTGGTATGGGAATGGCTTTTGTTCAATTAGGTAAATTAAAAAGAATATTTGTAATTGCTAATGAAATTGAAGATAAAAAATTTGAAGAATATATTATTATTAATCCTAAAATATTAAGTCAAAGTGAAGAATTAATATATGTTGGTGAAGGTGAAGGATGCTTAAGTGTTAATAGACCTGTTGAAGGTATTGTTCCAAGACATGCTAGAATTACTGTTTCTTATTATGATATTGATGGTAATAAAAAAACTATTCGTGTAAGAGAAGAATTAGCAGTTGCTTTTCAACATGAAATAGATCATTTAAATGGAATTTTATTTACTGATAAAATTGATCCAAATAATCCCTATAAAAATCAAGATAAAATGCGAGAAATTTAAAACCCTAACTTTTAATATTAGGGCTTTTTTATGCTTAATTTTCTAATTTAGCACTTACTATCTTACTTACTCCACTTTCTTGCATGGTTATACCATATAATAAATCGGCATATTCCATCATTCTTTTTTTATGAGTAATAATTATAAATTGTGTATTTTTCTTTTCTTTAACTAAGAATTTGCCAAACATATCAACATTTACTTCATCTAATGCCGCTTCTGCTTCATCTAATATTACAAATGGTGCTGGCTTTACTTTTAGAATCGCAAATAATAAACAAATTGCTGTTAATGCTTTTTCACCACCACTTAATAATATCGGTGAATTTATTTTTTTACCAGGTGGTATTGCAATAATTTCTATACCTGTTTCTAATATATTATCAGGATTACTTAATCTTAATTCTCCATTTCCACCCTTAAACATAATCTTAAAAATATTTGTAAATTCATCTTTAATCTTATTAAATGATTCTCTAAACTTTTTAATCATTATTTCATCCATTTGACTAATTATTTCTTTTAGTTCACTACTTGAATTTTCTAAATCTTCTTTTTGACTATTTAAAAATTCATATCTTGTGTTTAATCTTTCATATTCTTTAATTGAACCAGTGTTTACTTCACCTAAAGAGTTTAATTCTTTTTTTAACTTACTAACTTTTTCTCTAGCTAAATTTATTTCTATTTCTAAATTGTAATTTAAATTGGCGTATTCATATGTTAAATTATATTCTTCACTTAAATTATTTAATAAATTATCTAATTTAACTTCTATTTTACCCATTTTAATTTCATTTTCTTTTAATTCATTATTTATTGTATTATAATTACTATTTGCTATTTTTTGTTTGTGTTCTAAATCATTTATTTCATCATTTAATTCACTTTTATTCTTACTGTAATTTTTAATATCTTTTTCTATTATATCTTTTTCTTTTATTAAATTATTAATATCTTCCATTAATTTAACTAAATATTTATTAGATTTATTATTTAATATGTCATTTAAACCATTTACTTCACTAGTTATATTTTTATATTCTTCATTATTACGACTTAAATTTGTTTTTTTATTAAATAATTCATCATTTAATAATATTACATATTTATTAATTACATTTTCTTTTTCTTCTAATTCTGATATTTCTTTATCAAAATTAGTTAGTTCATTATTTAATTCTTCACTATTTATTTTTAATATGTTTAATTCTTCTTTTAATTTATTTAATTCACTTTTTTCATTTAACATACTATTTTTCTTACTAGTTCCACCAGCTATTGATCCACCCGCATATTGGATTTCTCCATCTAGTGAAACTATTTTATATTTATAGTCTGTTAATTTACCACATACATTTAATGTTCTAGCATTATCTACAAGTATTACTTGACCTAATTCTCTATCAATAATATTTTTGTACTTGTAATCATATTCTACTAAATCCGCAAAGACACCAATAAAACCTTTGATATTTCTTATACTATCAATTAATTCTTTATTTATATATCTTGGTTTTATGATATTTAATGGATAAAAAGTTGCTCTTCCTAATTTTTGTTCTTTTAAATAATCTATTGCTGTAATTGCACTAACTTCATCATCTACTACTAAATAATTTGTTGCTGAACCTAATGCTACATCTAAAGCAACTAAATATTTGTCATCAACACTTATTAATTTACCTATCGTGTTGTGTATTCCCTTAAGTCTCGGATTATTTAAAATATTTCTTACTGCAAGTGGCGTGTTTTCATAATTATTGATGTTGTTTTCTAATATACTAATTTTATTTTCCCATAAATATATTTTTTTGCTTTCTTCCATTAATTTATTATAAGTAGTACTTCTTTTTACTTTTTTTACTAATAACTCATTTTTAACATCTTCTAATTTTGTTAATTCAGTCTTTATATTGCTTTCTATGTCTTTTACTTCTTTTTCTAATACTGCTAGTTCTTTTTCTAAACTTAATTCTTTTTCTTTTAAACTAATTATATTACTATCTATTGTCTTTTTGTCTAATTCATATTTTTGTCTTTCTATTGTAATCTTTTTTTCACTTTCTAATTCATTTATTTTTGTTTGTTTTTCTAATAGTTCTTCTCTTAATTTTGTAATTTTTTCATCTAAAGTAATACTTTCTAATTTTAATTTATCTAATTTAGAAAATGTATTATCTTTATTAATAGTACTTATTTTTTCTTGTAATATTTCTACTTTACTCTTAGCATTTTGATATTCAGTATTTAACTTGGTTATATCATTTACTAATAATGCTATATCAGTATTTTCTAATTCTTCTTTTATTTCAATATACTTTTTAGCAACTTTACTTTGTTCTTCTAGAGGTTTTAATGTTTGTAATAACTCATTAATGATTAAATCTATTCTAGTTAGGTTTTCTTCTGTTTTTTCTAATTTTCTTAAACTTTCTTCTTTCCTCTTTTTGTATTTTAATACTCCAGCAGCACTTTCAAATATTAATCTTCTATCACTGGCCTTACCATTAACAATATCTGTTACATTGCCCTGAGATATAATATTAAATGCTTGATTACCTGCCCCAGAATCTATAAATAAATCAAATATATCTTTTAAACGAACCCTAGTATTATTAATATAGTATTCATTTTCACCAGTAATATATACTACTCTTTTTATTTCTATTTCTTCAAATTCACTATTTAACGCTTTATCTGAATTGTCAAAAGTTAATGCTACCATTGCTCTTTTTTGAGGTTCTCTTGATTCACTACCATTAAATATTACATCGCTCATTGAATTAGATCCACGTAAGGATTTTAATGATTGTTCACCTAAAACCCACTTTACAGCATCAACTATATTGCTTTTCCCACTACCGTTAGGACCCACTATTCCTGTTATCCCCGGATTAATCTCTAAATCAAGTTTGTCCGCGAATGACTTAAAGCCTTGAGCTTTTATACTTTTTAAAAACATAATATCACCTGCAACTCTTGTTATATGCATCTAAGGCCGCTTTTTGTTCTGCTTCCTTTTTACTGTATCCCTTTCCTCTTCCATATATTATTTCATCTACTTTTACTACTACTTCAAATGTTTTTTTGTGATTTTTTTCATATTCATTTATAACTTCATATGTTACTGATTTTTTATCTGTTTGAACTAATTCTTGTAATCTTGTCTTGTAATCAATATTAAAATCAATCTTTTTATCTATATAGGGTATTATTATTTCATCAATATATTTCTTAACGGTATCAAAACCTTGATCAAGATATATAGCACCTACAACAGCTTCAAATACATCAGCAATTATTGTATCATTTAAATTATTTATTTGACCATGACCAAGTCTTATATACTTATCTATTCCAATTTCTTTAGCATATGTTGCTAATGCTTTTTCACATACATAACTTGCTCGCATTTTTGTCATTTGACCTTCTTTCAACTTGGTATTTAAATAAAAATATTCGCTAGTTACTAATTCTAATACAGCATCACCTAAATATTCTAACCTTTCATAATTGCTTACTCCTTTATGTTCATTAGAATAACTACTGTGTGTTAATGCCGTTTGTAAAAGTGTTTTATCTTTAAAATTAATATTAAATCTTCCTAAAAATTCCATTATATCAAATCCAATCATATCTAATTATAACAAATTTTGTACAATTTGGATAGTCTAAAAAACTTTGTGTTAAAGCTTTTTTAAAATGTTACATAGAGATTTTTTTAAAATGTTACATTTATTATATAATATACCTCTAGAGAAAGAGGTGTTTTATTTTGATAA
>CASEYV010000061.1 GCA_949292245.1 uncultured bacterium | reverse complement strand
ATATAGATATTTATAATTTATTAAATGTATTATTAATAAATAGTATATTTATTTATATTAGTTATAAAAAAGAGGGTAAGTACATATCATTTTTTAGGTGATCATATGGATGAGTACTTAAATAATTTTAAAAAAAAGAAGAAAAGTTTTAATAAAGTAAAAATAAGTTTAAATAAAAAAAATATTAATAAATTAATTACTAAATTTATGATTGCTATAATATTCTTTTTAATTAGTATAATATTTACTAATTATAGTGATAAAAATTTATTATTATATAAAGAATATGTTTTTACAGAATCATTACCATTTACTAAAATAAAGGGGTGGTATGAAGATTTATTTGGGGAAGTATTACCAACGCAAGATAATAGTCAAACAGTATTTAATGGTAATTTGGTGTATAAAGATATAAGTGAATATTATGATGGAGAAAAGTTATTAGTAAGTAAAAATACTTTAGTTAATAATATTACTAGTGGAGTAGTAGTTTTTTCTGGAGAAAAAGATAACTATGGAAATACTGTTATTATTCAAGGAATAGATGGTGTAGATATTTGGTATGGCAATTTAGAAAATGTTTCTGTTTCTTTGTATGATTATATTGAAGCAAATACAGTCATCGGAGAAACTAAAGATGAATATTTATATTTAGTAATAAAAAAAGATAATGATTTTATAAAATATGAAGATTATCAAAGTTAATTTTTTAACACTATATTTTTTATTACTTCTTTTTTTATGTGGGTATTTAAAATTAGGAATAATAGTTTTTATTATAGTAGTGTTTCATGAAATGGGACATATATTATTTATAAAATTGTTTAAATATAAAATAATAGATATTACAATTTATCCTTTCGGAGGTATTACTAAAGTTGATAAAGATATTAATACTCCACTTAATAAAGAATTATTAATTGCTTGTGGTGGTATAATATTTCAGTTAATATTATTTATAATTATATATTTTGTACCAATAAATGTAATTACTAAAGAGTTATTATATAAATATAATATGAGTATTTTATTATTTAATATGTTACCTATAATACCACTAGATGGAAGTATAATTATTAATTCCTTATTAAATAAAATATTTTCATATAAAGTATCTTACTATTTATATATTATAATTTCTATAATATTTTCTATTTTCTATTTATTTTTTAATTATTGGTATTCTTTAAATAATTATTTAATTGTTTCGCTTTTTATTATTAAAACTTATTACGCTATAAAAAATTATAAGTATTTAAAAACTAGGTTTTTACTAGAAAGATATTTAAATAAATATGAATATAAATATATTAGTACTAAAACAGGGGATTTAGATATTTTAAAAATAGATACTTATCAATATTTTAAAGAAAATAATAAAATAGTTAGTGAATATAGTAAGTTAAAGGAGATGTTCGACACTAAATTTATTTTATAGTAAGATATTGGCATTAAAAATAAATTTATTAAAGAAACGGGGATGTTTATGTATCGCCTTTATAAAATATTAAAGAAACGGGGATGTTTATGTATCGCCTTTATAAAAATTTGAATGATTTATATTGTTTAGCTAATAATCATTTAGGTAAATTGGTATTATTAATTAAAAGTAATAATGCTTATGCATTTGAAGATTTATTTGAACTAGAAAAAAATATAGAACAATTAGAAAAAGAATTAGAAGAAAAAAATAAAGAAATTGAAGATGATATGGTTGAATTAAAAGAAAATAAGAAAAATTTAATTTGGGGAATTATTTCTATAATGGTTTCATTATTATTTTTTTTCCTTTTGTTTTTAAATTTTATGAGTATATCATTTATTTTTTTAACTATTTTTTATTTAGGAAGTATAGGATATATAGTTAGACTCTTAATAAGATTATATAAAAACATAAAAAATAATAATTTGGATGAATTAATAAATGATAAAGAAGAATTGCTAAAAGAAATAGAGGATAAAAGTATGCAGATTGCAATGTTAAAAAAAGATATGGGTTTAAAAGAAATTGAAGATAAACAAGTGATAGATGATATAATTAATACTTTAGAAAATAAATTAAGTGATAGAGATATTGTTAATGATATAAATATTACTTTAACTAGAAAAAGTAAAGTTGACAAGTGAATAATAATTTGATAAAATAAATTCGTTCTTTAAGTAATTTCTTAAAAAACCGCACTAAAATGGTTAAAAAACTTAATAGTTACCATGAGGGCGCGACTTCGAAAAAGTTAAGGAGGTATGAAATGAAAGCAATATTTGAAACTGGTGGAAAGCAATACTATGTTACTGTTGGAGATACTTTATATGTTGAAAAATTAAATAATGAAGTAGGAAGTACAGTAAAATTTGATAAGGTTTTATTTTATAATGGTGTTGCAGGTAATCCTTATGTTTCTGGGGTAACTGTAGAATGTAGTGTTGAAAAACATGGCAAAAGTCCTAAAATTAAGGTTTTTAAATACAGACCTAAAAAGAAATATAGAAAAACACAAGGACATCGTCAACCATATACAAAATTAGTAGTAAAGAAAATTGGCTAATGATAAGAATTTATATAAAAAATAAAAAAATAGAAGTTATTGGTCATGCTGATTATGCTGATTATGGTAAAGATATTGTTTGTGCTAGTACATCTGCAATAGTTACTACTAGTGTTAATTTGGCACTTAGATTAAATAATAAATCTTTAGAATATAAGGAAAATAATAATAAATTTACTATTAATATTTTAAATAGTGATGATGTTACAAAAGAAATTATAAATAATATGCTATCTTTATTAGAAGATTTAGCAAAAACTTATAAAAAAAATGTAAAAATAATTAAGGAGGAAGAACTATGGAATTAATGAAGTTAAATATCCAATTATTTGCTCATGTTAAAGCTCAAGGTTCAACTAAAAATGGTAGAGATTCTGCTGGTCGTAGACTTGGTGCTAAAGCTAGTGATGGTCAAAAAGTTCTAGCAGGTTCAATTATATATCGTCAAAGAGGAACAAAAATTTATCCAGGAACAAATGTTGGAATGGGTCGCGATCATACTTTATTTGCTAAAATTAATGGCGTTGTAAAATATGAAAGAACTGGTAAAAATAGAAAAAAGGTAAGTGTTTACGAAGCGTAAGCACTTTTTTGTTGTTTGTAAGTTTTACGGCTGTAACCGTAAAACTTACGTTTTTTGAAACTTTTACGGTTATAACCGTAAAAGTTGACAAAATAAACTTAATGAAAAATTATATGTAAAATTAAATTGATTCTTCTTTTTCTTTAATTAAGAAATTCATTACTAAATCCGTAAGTATTTCTTTTTCTTTAGGATTTGATTGGGCAATTAACAAGGTAAGAGCTACTAAAGTGTTATTATCAATTATTTGTAAGTCATCCTTATATAATATTTTGTAATAATTTAAAAAATAAATAAATAGGGTTGCACCTATTCTTTTGTTTCCATCTATAAATACATGATTTTTTATAATCATGTATAAAAAATTAGCGGCTTTTTCTTCAATTGATGGATAAACATCTATTCCATTAAAAGATTGATAGATTGCTCCAAGTATTTCTTTTAATCCACCATTTCTTTCAACTGCAAATAGAGTGCTATTATTATTAAATTTAAGTTTATTTATTATATCCATGCATTCTTCATAAGTTATAATGTTTTTATTAGTAGTACCTTTTGGTTTCTTTACATTGCGATGATCATAATTATCAAGTAAATTTAAAGCATTAGAATAATTATTGATTATCTTAATTATTTCTTTTCCTTCATCACCAGTAATAGATTCATTAATTCGGCTGGCAATATCTATTAACTTAACAGTTTTTTCTAAATATTTTAATCTTTCTTCATTAATAGCATATCCTTTTAACAAATAATCTTTTAAAACTTTGTTGGCCCATTTTCTAAATATAATACCATTTTGTGATTTAACTCGGTATCCAATACTTATAATCATATCTAGATTGTAATAATCTACTTGATAACTTTTACCATCTTTAGCAGTTGTTGCAAATTTTGCAACAACTGAACAATCTAATTATTCTTTTAGAGAATTTTTTATATGTCTTGATATAACAGATTTATCTCGATTAAATAAAGTTGCAATTTGATCTAAAGATAACCAAACCGTTTCATCTTTAAGATTAACCTCTAGTTTAATTCCTTGATTTTCAAATAATAAAATTTCATAATTCATTTCCAAAACCTCCTTTTATTCAAAAATATTTTAGTAATTTAATTATATCATTAAGTCTACTATTTGTAAATAAAAATTACAAACTTTTGTTTGTAATTAATTTTTGAAATAAGCATCTAAATAATATATTGGTCTTCTTTCTTTAAAATATTGTTTTTCAAAATCAGTCATAATATTAGGAATATTTCTTTCATCATTATGTAAATTTAAACTAATCGTTTCAAAAGTATACCAATATTGAGATAAGGTTTCAAGGGAATAGGCAAATAGTAATGCATTATCAGTTTTTAATATGATATGTTTATCTTTTTTAAATATTTGATCATATAGTTTTAAATATGATTCATGAGTAAATCTATTTTTTTCATCTCTTTTCTTCGGCCATGGCTCAGAAAATGTTAAATAAATTGTATCTATTTCTTTACCAAATATTTGAGTAATACCTCTAGCATCCATATTAATTAAATAAATGTTTTTTAAATTGCTATTTTCAAGTATTTGAGTAGCTCTTACTAATTGAGAAGAATTTATTTCAATACCTATAAAATTAATATTTGGGTACTTTTTAGCCATATTAAATAAAAAATCTCCTCGACCAGTACCAAGTTCTAAATAAATGGGATTATGATTTTGAAATAAATCATGCCATTTGTTTTTATAATTTCTTGGATTTTTTATTAAATACTTACTACTATTAATTTTTTCTAAAGAATTATATATTTTATTATATTCCATGTAATCACCTGAAATTATTTTAGCATAATAACTATTAAATAACAATTAATTGTGTTAAAATAATTACTGGGTGATAACTATGTTTGTTGATGAATTAGAAATAAAATTAATAGCAGGTTCTGGTGGAGATGGTTGTACTTCTTTTAGAAGAGAAAAATATGTTCCAATGGGAGGACCAGATGGTGGAAATGGTGGCAAGGGTGCTAGTATTATTTTTAAAGTTGATAAAAATTTAAAAACTTTAATTGATTTAAGTTATAAAAAAATTATTAAAGCCGATAAGGGAGAAAATGGTAAAGGCTCTAGTAAATATGGTAAGAATGCTCTTGATATAATTATTAAAGTACCTGCAGGAACAACTGTTTTTAATAAAGATAATAATGAATTAATTGCTGATTTAACAGAGTATGATGAAGAAGTTGTAGTTGTTCATGGTGGCAGAGGAGGAAGAGGAAATAAAGCATTTGCTACTCATGATAATCCTGCTCCAAAGTTTAGTGAAAAAGGAGAGCCTGGTGAAGAACTAGTAGTAAAATTAGAATTAAAAGTCTTGGCAGATGTTGGTTTAATTGGCTTACCTAGTGTTGGTAAATCTACTATTTTATCTTTGATTTCAGCAGCAAAACCAAAAATTGCCTCATATCACTTTACTACATTATCCCCAAACTTAGGGGTTGTAAAACTTAAAAATAATAAATCATTTGTTATTGCAGATCTTCCTGGTTTAATTGAAGGAGCTAGCGTTGGTGTTGGTTTAGGTCATGAATTTTTAAAACATGCAATGCGTACTAAAATTCTTGCTCATGTTATTGATATGGGTTCTAGTGAAGGAAGAAATCCGATAGATGACTATCAAATTATTAGAAGTGAAATAGAAAAGTATAGTAATTTACTTAAAAATAAAAAAGAAATAATTATTGCTAATAAAATGGATTTGGATAGTGCTTCTAAAAATCTAAAAGAATTTAAAAAAACTTATCCAAATTTAGATATAATTGAAGTTAGTTGTATGAATAATACAGGATTAGATAATTTAATAGAAAAACTTGCTAGTATTCTAGATTCTTTACCAGAAGTAAAATTATATGATGAAAGTGATTATAAATTATATAAATTTGTTGAAAATGAACCATTTACTATAACTCGTGATAGTAATATTTGGATAGTAAAGGGAAAAGAAATAGAAACTTTACTTAAAATGACTAAATTTGAAGAAGATGAAGGAACATTAAGATTTGCTCGTAAATTTAAAGGTATGGGTATTGAAGAGGCTCTAGAAAAACTAGGAGCAAAACCAGGAGATGAAGTACAAATTTTAGATTATATGTTTACATTTAAAGATGATGAATACAAATAAAAAAAATAACATATAATATAATGTAGTAATATTGTAGTAATATTGTAGTAAAATAATTGATTTTTATTAAATAATATGGTATATTTTATTAGATGATTTGGAGGTGATTGTTTTGGCTAATATAAATAGTGCAATAAATGTGCAAGTTGATAGTAAAACTAAAAAAGAAGCTACAATAATACTAAATGATCTAGGATTAAGTATGAGTGCAGCAATTAACATTTTTTTAAGACAAGTTGTAAAAAAAGATGGTCTTCCTTTTGAAGTTGTTAATCCAAAACCTAATAAAAAATTACAAAAAGCATTAAAAGAAGCAGATAATATTTTAAAAAATCCAGAAAAATTTTCTGGATATAATGATATTGAAAAGTTACAAGGGGCTTTATTAAACGATGACTAAATATACAATTAAATATACTAGCTATTTCAAAAAGAGTTTTAAAAAATGAAAAAGCAAGGGAAAAATATTGATAAAATAATTTTTGTGATAAATAAACTTGCTAATAATGAAGAATTGGATTATAAATTTCATAATCACAACTTAATTAATGATAAATATTATAAAAATTGTTGGGAATGTCATATTGAACCAGATTGGTTATTAATTTATAGATATGATTATGATAATTTAATTCTATTATTAGTAGATACTGGAAGTCATAGTGAATTGTTTTGATGTAAAATATTATATAATATCATTAATTTAATTGAAAAAATATTAAATTAATGATATTATTTTATTATAGGTGACTAACTATTAAAAGTCAAGTACTTTTTAATAGAAAGTTATAGAATGGAAAAGATTCCATGCCAAAAAGATTTCACAAGTGTGAAATCTTGAA
>CASEYV010000060.1 GCA_949292245.1 uncultured bacterium | reverse complement strand
GATTTCATACTAGAATTTGCTGGGAATTCTTCTAATTTTTTAAAATCATTTAATTCTGGAAAAGCAAATGTTGAGTACAAAGGTTCAGCTTTTTTTGCGTAATTAATATACTCTGGAAATTTAGTATAAAACCCTTCTACAGTTGGATTTTGCAATATAACAGCATCAGATATTAATTTATATGATGAATTGATATTGCTATAATTTTTCCAAACATCTTTTGATTGTTGATTTTTTAAAAATGGTTGTGCTTTTAAAATAGTAAATATTTGATTTCTTTCATCTTGTGGGTCATATACTTTAAGTGCATAAAACATTCCTGTTCCTGCTGTTTCAACTTTCCAGCCTTCTGGTATTTTCATAGTAAGTTCATTATTTTCATAATCTACTAGTTTTATTGATTTTGTTTCATTTTCTTTAATTGTAAATCCTTGCTTTTGAAGTTCTGTTTTTGCATTTTTATTTTCTTTTTGCTCGTCATTATTGTTTATTGTTGAAAATATAAATACACCAATAACAGCTACTAAAATTAGTATAACTACTCCCATAACAATTATGATAGTATTTTTTTTCTTCACTATTTACTCCCCCTTTAAATAGAATTATTCATTTTGAAATTTATTCTTCAACTTTAACTGCGTGTAATACTACTCTGTATTTATTATTATTCGCACAAGTAGATAATGTAAGTATTTGACTATCTTTATCTACTTCTTCATCAAAATCTTTTTTACTTCTTCTTTTTAATTCTTCTATAAATTTTTCAAATTCATCACCCTTAAATTCTGTTTGTATATAGTAATCTTCTTTTTCTACTTGATATACTGAAAATACTCTATATGTTGATACTTTTTCTTCTGTTGCAAATATTATATTTCTATTTTCATCGTTATTATACCATTCTTCATCTAAAATATTTTTCAAACTACCAAACATACTTCCATCTTTACGATTATGTCCATAAACAATAATGTTTTTGTCTTTTTCATTTATTTTATTTCTATAATCTGCAAAAATCCAACCTGCTATATTATATGATTTGTCGAAACTATGATTTAAGTAGTAATCATTATTTTTTGATTTAACTACTGGATATTCTATTTTAGTATTATTAACTTTAATCCAAGCAACAACATCTTCATTTTTCTTTTTCAATTCTCCAAAATCTATTTTGTATTTATCTTCTTCCTTTTGGTTTTCGTCATCATTTTCCACAACTACTATCGCATTTGATATATCTTTTAATATTTGTTCATTGGCCTTATTTTCCTTATACCAATTATATATTTTTATTGATGAAAAGATTATTAATATTAGGAATGTAAGCTGTATTAGCCTCATAATTAACATCTTTTTGTTTATTTTTCTTTTTGAATCCTTCTTTAAATGTTTACACTTCTTCATCTATATTACACACCCTTATAAATTAGAGACTAGCGATTTTATATTTACTAGTCTCTTAATTTTTTATTTGTTTTTCTTTTTTATATTCTTATTTTTTTTTAGATATAATAGTTGATATAGCCAAACCTAAAACTGCTACTACAAATATTATTCCAAATGCTAAAACATTATCTCCTGTTTGTGGGTTTTGTGTCTTATCTACTGCTCCTTGTGTTTTTTCATTATTACTTGCTATTATTCCATATTCACTTAAGTGGTCTGTTTCAAATATTATATAATTTCCATCTATTTTTGTTGGCTTTTCTTCTACTATTTTTCCGTCTTTTATATACACTACTTGATATTTGTCATATCCTCTTAAAGATTCTTCTAATAGTATTCTTATTTGCATTTTATTGTCTTCTATTTTAATTATATCTCCTGCATTTGAAACTACATTTATATCAAATACAGCTTTTAAGTTCTTTTCAATTTTTTTAACTTCTGCCACTTTTTCTTCTGCTACTTTTACTATTTGAAGTTTACTTCCTTCTTCTAATGGTTTTGCTACTTCTACTTTTACTTCAACTTCAGTTCCTTCTACCACTGTAGAAAGTTCTTCTACTTTATTTGTTACTGGTGGTTTTGGTGTTTCTGCTGTCTTTTCCCAAGTTGCATATAAAGTAAGTTTCTTTCCGTCTACTTCATACCACACGCCTTCGCCCCAACGATTTTCATTCCAAACAGGCCAATAAAGGCTTGACATATTGTCTCCTGTTCCATCAGCTTTTGTATTCCATCCAATAAATTTATATCCTTCTCTTTTTGGAATAAGTTTTTCAAAATAAATTGGATATCCAGAATTTGGTGCTACATATCCATATTCTTTTACTGTTTTTCCATCTATTGTTCCACCATTTGCATTAAAACTAATGCTATAACCACTATAATCATTTTCAACCGAATTTGAAAGAAATGCCCCATATACATACAAATAATTTTCTTTAAAGTCTGTTTTAGTTATTTCTTCTTTGTATTCGTAGCCCAAACCTTTTCCACTTTCACCAATATACCAACCTGTAAATGTATATCCATCTGCTCCTGTTGGTACATATTTTGTTAAATCAACTGTTGTAAATTCACTTTTTGGAATTATAATGTTAACAATAGATTTTAACGTTCCATTATCGTTTATTTTTCCTTTGCAAGGATTTAATGAAATATAATAATAGTCATCACTTTCATATCCACCCTCATAATCAAAGTTTGCCATTAATACAACAGCATTTTCTACTGTTTTTGCATTTTCGCCATATCCAAGTTTAACTTGCCCAAAATCAGTTGTAGTTAGTGTTTCAACTTCTTTTGATGGTTCAGTTTCACTATATTTCTTCCAATTCAAGAATTTTTTCCCTTCATAAAATACTTTAAAACCCTTTTCTTTAAATACTTCATCTACATTGATTTGTTGACCTTCTGTTAATTCTACTGTTGTTTGAGCCATTGTTTCTCCATTAATATCTCCAGTCCCAGTTGCTGGTCCCATTGAGTCATCAACTTTGTAAATTATAGTGTATGTTTTTGTTGTTGGTGTTTCTGCAAGTACAGTATTTGTCATTCCTAAAATTATTCCTAGTAGCATTACTATTACTACTAATAAACTTATTATGCTTTTTTTCACGTTATTTTCCCCCTTTTTTATTTGATTTTATTAGAATTATATTTAGTTGAAATTGTCAAACCT
Organism: uncultured bacterium; assembly: GCA_949292245.1. Classification (GTDB taxonomy): domain Bacteria; phylum Bacillota_I; class Bacilli_A; order RF39; family UBA660; genus Onthocola_B. The sequence continues at coordinate 3,473 of CASEYV010000060.1, read as the reverse complement.
AAAACTGCTACTACAAATATTATTCCAAATACTAAAACATTATCTCCTGTTTGTGGGTTTTGTATTTTATTTGCTACTCCTTGTGTTTCTTTATTATCTGTTTGAGGTTTTTGTGTTTCTTCTACTTTTTCATTGTTATTTGCTATTATTCCATATTCACTTAAGTGAGTTGTTTCAAATACTATATAGTTTCCTTCTATTTTTGTTGGCATTTCCTCTACTATTTTTCCATCTTTTATATATACTACTTGATAATTTTTATATCCTCTTAAATCTTCTTCTAGTAATATTCTTATTTGCATTTTATTATCTTCTATTTTTATTATATTTCCTGAATTTGAAACTACATTTATATCAAATACAGTTTTTAAATCTTTTTCTACTTTCTTTACTTCTTCTATTTTTTCTTCTGTTACTTTTACTATTTGTAGTTTACTTCCTTCTTCTACTGCTTTTTCTAATTCTACTTTTACTTCAACTTCACTATTTTCTACTTTAGTTGATAATTCTGTTCCTTTATTTTCCTCTGGCGTAGGGGCTGGTGTTACTGTTTCGGCTGTTTTTTCCCATGTTGCATATAGCTTTAGGAATTTATTTTCATCTACATCTAGACCAGCAGATTCTGCATCTCTTACTTCGCCCCAAATTAAAGTTGTTACATCTGACCCTGTACCATCAGCTTTGGTATTCCATCCAGTAAATTTATATCCTTCTCTTTTTGGATTATGTGCTAATAAATAGTATGGATCCTTTGAATCTCTAGGTACAAAGAAATTAAATAATTTTGATGTTTCTCCATCAATAGTACCACCATTAGCATCTAGTCTAAAATTTAGACTAGAGTTTGAATCAAATGTATTTTTCTTCCATATTCCAACTACTTCAATTATGTCATGAGGGACTTTTTCAAAATCTTCTGCTGAAATACTTTTTACATAACTTTTACCATCAATACTCCATCCTTCGAATGAATATTCAGAGTAAGTTGATGTTGGAACATATTTTGTTAAATCAACAGTTGCAAATGATGAAGTTGGTGCTTTAATTACTTCAATATCTTTTCCATTAATACTTCCCATAAATGCGTTTATTACTAAATAAGATGTTCCAGAATTAACAGGTCCATATTCCTCAAGAATTGGATTTAATAAAAAGCCTTTGTCACTTTTTACTCCACCAGATTCACAATAGTTAAAATCAGATTTGCTTAATTTTGTAATATTGGTTGGTTTTTCACTATTATCAAAAGATTTTTTCCAACCTAAAACCTTACGTCCATAAGCAAAAACATCTAAATCCTTAACTAAATCTTCAACTAATACTTCTTCTTCTCCTTCATCAAAGTCAAATGAAACAACATATGTAGATTTTCCATTTGTATATATGTACTCATATATGCTACTGATTATTACATCATATTCTCCATCTTCTTTAATTGTCGCTGCATTTGCTTTATTAGGTAATAAAATTGATACAGCAATTATTGCTATAAAAATAGCGATAAAATAAAATATTTTTTTATTTTTCATTTAAAATTTCTCCTTTTCTTTTTTATTTATTGTTAAATTTTATTTATAATATATCCCTCCTTTGTGTCCATATTTTGTCTTTAGTTTCCAATTTCGCGTTTATTATATCATATAAATTAAATTTTAAAATACTTTTTGTCAAACTTTCAGTTGAATTTTTGGCAATTTTTTTTGTTGCTATTTTATATTTTATAATATTATGATATAATAAAATTAATTTATTCTAATAAAACTTTTTATACTAGGAGTGAAATTTATGAATTTTTCCGAACAATTAAACCATTATATAAAGGATTTTTCTTGTTCATCACAAGAATTAGCAAATGCATCTGGTATATCCCCTGCAGTTATAAGTCGTTATCGTAGTAATCAAAGAAAACCTAAATTAAAGAGTTCTGCTCTAGACACTCTTTCAAATGGTCTTGCCAAAATTGCGACTAAAAATGGAATTAATGTAACCAAAGAAATGATTTTAAAAGATCTTTCTCTTTCCTTAAATGATGTTCCTATTGAGTTTTCACAACTAAGAAATAATTTTAATGCCGTTATCTCTAGTTTAAATATAAATATATCTAAATTATCAAATTTTATTTCTATTGATTCTAGTTTACTTTCAAAAATTCGTTCAGGACAACATACTCCAAGTAATCCTGTAAAATTTATTGAAAGTGTTAGTACTTATATTGTTCAAAAATATAATGATACAAATTCAAAAGAAATAATTTCAAGCATTCTAAATTGTAAAATTAATGATTTAGAAGATAATTCGCACTATTTAGAACTTTTAAAAAAATGGATGTCCTCTAACACTTCTTCAAATAATACTGTTATAAATTCTTTTTTAAATAATTTAGATAATTTTGATTTAGAGGAATATATTAAAGTAATAAAATTTGATGAAATGAAAGTTCATACTGGTATAGAAGAAATGAGAATGGGAGAATTAGATTTTTTCAAAGCAACTGTTATGTCAAAATCAACTGAACCTGTTTTTATGTGTAATGATGTTCCTATGGAAAAACTTGTGCAAGATAAAGAATGGGCAAAAAAATATATGTTCGGAATTGCAATGATATTAAAAAAAGGCTTACATATAAATATGATTCACACTTTGAATAGACCTTTTAAAGAAATTTTACTTGGACTAGAAAATTGGATTCCTTTATATATGACAGGACAAGTTTCGGCATATTATTTTAAGAATTTTAATGCTAATATATACACTCATACCAATTATGTCTCTGGAAATGTTGCACTGACCGGTGAATCAGTAAGAGGGTATCAAGAACAAGGCAGATATTATTTAATTACAAATAAAAAAGATGTAGAATATTATAAAGAAAAATCTAAATTACTACTTTCAAGTGCTACTCCTCTTTTTAATATATATACGAACACTTCTAAAGAAGATTATTATGCTTTTCAAAAAATCGACTCAAAATACTCTGGAAAAAGAAAAAGAATTTTGTGTTCTTTACCTTTTCATACTATTTCTGAAGATTTATTGTTAAGAATTTTAAAACATAATAATATTTCCGAAGATGATACTAAACAAATACTTTTACGATTAAGAAAGAATAAAGAATTAGTTGAAAAAATTTTAGAACAAAATATTTTTGAAGATGTTGTGCCAGAGGTTTCAAAAGAGTCATTTGAAAATTCGCCTATGTGTCTATCTATTATTGATACTTTTATTGATACTAAAATTTATTATACTTATGAAGAATATTTAGAACATTTAAATTTGTTGAAAGAATATAAAAATAATCACGAAAACTATATATATACAACTGATGTCAACTTGGCATTTAAGAATATTCAAATTACGATTTGTGAGAACAAGTGGGCAATGTTTTCTAAAAACACACATCCAGTAATTCATTTTTACACCACTCATCCTGCTTTGTGTGAAGGTCTTGGAAATTTTAAACCACTTATTATTGA
>CASEYV010000059.1 GCA_949292245.1 uncultured bacterium | reverse complement strand
TTTCATCTCTTCGCCTCCTTTTATCCAAAACCCCCAATTAAGAGTAGTAATAGATTACTCAGATTTAAAGCAGGCACTACCACTAGCAGGTAACAGTTGTCTATTATATAGATAATTTATTATTATGCAAGTAATTCGACAAAACTAGATAAAAAATTTATTCTATAATATTTAATATAACAATACTTTCTACATGATAACTATAACTAAACATATCTAAAATATAACTTTTTTCAATTCTATATTTATCTTTTAGTAACAATATATCCCGAACCAAAGTATTAGGATCACAAGAAACATATATAATTTTTTTAGGACAAATATCTAAAATAATATCTATTGTTTTTTTAGTTAAACCACTTCTTGGTGGATCAATAATTATTTTATCAAACTTTTTATTAATTTTACCTACGGCATCTTGAACATCATTTAAAATAAACTTAACATTATTACATTTATTTATTTTAGCATTATAAATGGCATTTAATATAGCATTTTCTACTATCTCTACACCAATGACTTCTTTAGCTTTTAATGAGGCATTTAAACTTAAAGTTCCAACTCCACAATACAAATCTAAAACAGTATCAGCATCATCGATATTTTCTTTTACAATATTAAATAATTTACTAGCAATATAGGGATTTATTTGAAAAAAAGAATCATATGATATTTTATAACATAAGTCATCAATACATTCAATTAAATAATCTTTACCATAAAAAATTTCTTTATTAATAATAATACCTATTAACTTAATATTCTCTTTTAATTTATCGATATCAATATCTATTTTATCATTAGTTTCAATAACAATTAATATTTCATCTAATTGATTAGATCTAATAATTATACTACCATTAATAATATTAATATTTTTTAACAAAGGAATAACTTTATTTATTGCCCTACTTGCAATAATACACTCATTAATTTCTACTAAAGTATGGCTATTAACTTCATAATAACCAATTTTACCATCAACAACAACTAATTTTATTTTATTACGATAATTATAATCATTACTATTTTTTATTATTTCAGGAGTGATAGATAAATTATATTTATTAAACAAATTTAGTACTTTATTTAATTTAAAATTAATAGTATTATCATAACTAATTGATTGTAAAACACAACCACCACATTTATAAAAATAAGGGCATTTAACTTCAACCCTATCACTAGATAATTTAATATAATTAACTACTTTTCCTACATTATATTTTTTCTTTTTCTTAACAATCTCTATATCAACTACATCTTTAGGAACAGTATTAGGAATAAAAGTAATAATATTATCTATAGTAGTAATGCCTTGCCCAAAATCATCAAATTTTTCTATTAATACTTGCATTTAGTTCTTTTTCCTTTCTCTTATTTTTTATTAATATAGCAAATTGTATACTAAAAAATGTAGCAAAACATAACATTGTAGGGATAAAAAATATACCTCCATAAGCATTTAATGCCATAACATATCGATATAATAAAAAATCAATATGATACGTTAGTGAAACAAAAGAAAAGAAACTAAAAAACCATAAAATACCTGATACTAAAAAGAATAAAATAGTTTTAATAATAAAACTACAAAGCATTAAACTATAGTATATATAAGGATTAACTAAAACCAATCCCAAAATAAAACCTAAAATAAATTCCACTAAAAATAAGATAATAAAAGCTAAATTAGCATTACCTTTATAATCCCAAGCACTCTCAGTTGGAACAACTGAAGCAACATTTAACTTAATTAAAATAAATGGAACTAAAAACATAATGATAAAATAACTTACTATCATTAATATAAAATCTCTTTTAAATTTTTCTTTAGATACATAAAAAATTTCACTATACATAACAATCAACTAAATTATATTATATTTTCCAAAAATTAGCAAATATTATAAATGGTGATAATGTGAATAAAATAATTGCAAGAATAAAAGAAGAATTTAATAAAACCCCAGATTTAATTATAAAAGAAATAAAATTAAATTTATTTAACACATTATATATTGTCTATTTAGAAACGGTTAGTGGTAGTGATAAAGTTAATGATTATATATTAAAAAATATTATAAATTCCAAGGATAAAATAAATCAAAATAATTTACCAGACTTTATTGCAGGACCAAATACCAATAAAGTAAACAATTTAGATGAAATAGAATATTTATTAACAAATGGATTTACATTACTAATATTAAAAAATCAAATATATTCTGTAGAAACTAGAGCAGATATCAATCGTAGTATTAGTAATGCTGATGTTGAGACATCAATCAATGGTCCTAAAGATTCTTTTACTGAAAATTATCAAATCAATATAGGATTAATCAAACGAAGAATAAAATCACATAATTTAAAAATAGAAAATAAAGTTATAGGTAGAAAAACTAGTACTCAAGTTGGGGTCTTATATTTTGATGATATAGTAGAACAAGATTTAATAAATAACATACTTACTAAATTAGATAAAATAGATATTGATGGCATAATTGATTCTAGCACCATAGGATTTTTACTAGATGGTGAAAACAACAATGTATATCCGACATTTTTACAAACTGAAAGACCAGACATGGTAGCGACTGCCCTTTTGGAAGGAAAAATTGCCATAGTAGTTGATACTACTCCATATGTTTTAATAATTCCCGCATTTTTTATTGATTTTATCAATCCCAACATAGATAATTATTCTAAAAGCAAAAACATCAATTTTATTAAAATACTAAGAATATTTGCTTATTTTTTATCGATGATAGCACCTGCATTATACATATCAATAATGAATTACAATCAAGAAACTATTCCAACAAATTTACTAATCGATTTTGCTATTCAAAGAAATGGTGTACCATTTCCCACTATAGTTGAAACGATATTAATGCTAATTGTATGTGAAATTTTAAGAGAAAGTGATTTAAGATTCCCATCAAATTATGGTTCTGCCATATCAATACTTGGTGCTATTGTTTTAGGTGAAGCATCGGTTTCAGCAGGAATAGCCAGTCCAATAACAATAATAGTTATAGCTATAACATTTATATCTAGTTTAACATTCAACAACATAGAAATAAACAACTCTCTTCGTTTTTTTAGATTTATATTTATTTTATTAACGGGCTTCTTTGGTCTTTATGGAATAACTTTAGGCTTTCTATTTTTCTTAGTATATACAACCAATATTACTAGTTTCAGCAAACCTTATTTTGTTCCAATTGCCCCATTTAACAAAGAATATTTTAACAATACTGTCTTTAAAATTCCAATTAAAAAAGATATTAAAAGAAGTTCATTACTAACTAAGAAAAATCAAACAAAGCAAAGGAAGATGCCATGAAAAAAATTATATTAATACTTTTACTACTATGTTTAGGGGGATGTTATGATTATAAAGAAATAAATGATTTAGCAATAATTACTGCCATTGGAGTTGACTTTAAAAATGATGAATACATCATAACTTTAGAAGTATTAAATGATCAAACTGACAAGGATTCGGGGGAAATTGAGGCATACACCAAAACTGGCAAAGATAAAACTTTAGCAAAAGCTTTAGAAAATGCTGCAGATTTATTAAGTGACCAAGCTAAGTACACTCATGTAAAACTAATGGTTTTAAGTAACACAATTATAGAGGATAAATTTAATACTATAATAGACTTTTTCATGCGAAGCACCTATTTTAGAGAAAACTTTTATGTAATAAGTTCTATGGACACATCACCACAAGAAATATTAAATAATAAAACAGATGAATCAAAAGTAGCAAGTACATCTATTATTAATTTACTTGACAGTTTAAACTATTCAAGTAACAATTCTGTATTAAAAACATTTGATCAAGTAATCGAAGAAACTTTAGCATTTGGTAAAGATACATGTTTTTCTAATATTACTTTAGATAATGAACAATTTAAAATAGATGGTCTTACAATATTTAAAGATTATGAATTTAAAGATACAATAGAAAATAAATTTGCTGTTTTATATAATATTTTAACTAATAATTTTTATCGTCCTATATTTTCTAAAGAATATGATAATTTATATTTTTCTATAGCAATAACTGAAGGAAAAGTTGATACTAATTTAAATACAAATACAATAACCCTATCAGGAAACTTAACTGGTAAAATTATGGATAACGAGTCAAACTTTGACATAAGAAATTTAGATGTATTGGATAATCTAAATAAAGATTTTACCAAAATAATAAATGCTGATTTTTTAGAGTTTATTCAAATATTACAAGAAAATGAAAGTGATATATTATTTTTAAGTAATAAATATTATCAAGAAAATAGAATAAAAGAAGAAAATTTTTGGCATAATTTAGATATAAAAACTGATATAAAATTTAATATTAATAAAAAAGGACTTATCTATGAGGTGCAAGATGAAAGTTAAAAAAAGTTACTTATTATATTTTTTATCTCGTAGTTTATTTCTAGGTGGAGGTATATCAACACTATTTTTATATAGTAGTAAAGATGCCTATATATCTATTATTTTAGGTACTCTTTTAGGAATAATAATAGTTTATATAATAAGTTATATTAGTAATGATATAAATACTAATATACATGAATATTTAAAGAAAAATAATTTTTTAAATATATTAATAAAAATTTCCTTTATATTATATATATTATTTTTAATATTTTTATTACTAACAATATTAGCAACATTCCTATATTCTTATTTTCTAGTATTTACTCCATCATTTATTTCCTGTTTACCATTTATCTTTCTAGCAACCTATTTAAATTCTAAAAGCATAAATAAAATATCATCTATTGCTCAAGTATTAATAGTAATAAGCCTTATCTTAGTATTTTTAAAAACAGTATTACTTGCAAACAATTATGATTTTAACAATCTATTACCCATTTTTTCTATTAAAAGTACTAATATATTTAAAACTGCCTTAATATTTAGTATATTATCAACAGTTCCATATATAACCTTAATAGATGAAAAGATTACCTTTAAAGAAAGTTTAAAATATTATTTAATAAGTACTTTTACAATATTTATAGTAGTAATTGTAATAACTATTGTATTAGGTCAAATGGTAAATATTTATAGTTATCCAGAATATTCAGTATTAAGAAAAATAAGTTTATTTAACTTCATTGAAAATATTGAAAACTTTATATCAGCAAGTTGGTTCTTTGATATATTTATCAGTTTATCTGTTTGTACTTTTAAATTAAAACAAGTAATAAATACTAAATGTCAATTAATCCCTTTCATTATAAGTTTAATAATTCTATATATTGTAAATGAATATATTGCCAACAACTTTTATAATTCTATGATTATTTATAAATCATTTCCATTAATTCTAGCAATATTTTTAGTATTATTATTAATTTTATTTCTCATAAAAAAAATCTATAAAAATATAGATTCTTAAATCCAACGAGAAATATATATTACTCTAGTACTACTTTCTTCATAACGATAAAATATTTTTAAAATTGATTTTATTAATTCTTTTAAAACATCTTTAGCATCTTTTCGTACTCTAATAGTCAATATTTGTTTTTGAAGTTCTTTTCTAAATAAAAAATCATCAATATATTTATTTAAAACAAAATCTAATTCTTTTACAGTTTCTAAATCTTCTTTATTATTAACATCTATTTTAAAAATATAATTTTTATAAATAGCAATTAATTTTTCACTTATTACATCGCTTTCATAAGGAACAAAATTTATAATTTTATAAAAATTTTTACAATAACTTATAATTTTTTTATTAGAATCCATAACTTCCTCCAGTACTCTAAATACATAATACAATAAATTCTGTGTTTTGTAAATAGAAATTTAGTGATATAATAAAATAAATGTTACTATTCACAGCTAAAATAAATTAAAACACGCAAAAGAGATGCTAATTAGCATCTTCTTTTTGATGATTTAATATTTCATCTAAAGTATACGGCT
>CASEYV010000058.1 GCA_949292245.1 uncultured bacterium | reverse complement strand
GTTAAGGCACGGTGATAAAATGAATAGATTAAAAGAATTAAGAGATGATAAAAATCTTTATCAAAAAGATGTTGCTAAAATACTTAATATGAGTCAAACCGGTTATTCACAATACGAAACTGAAACAAATGATATTCCTACTGAAATACTAAAAAAATTAGCTAGATTTTATAATACTAGCATAGATTATTTATTATATGAAACTGATGAAAGAAAACCTTATCCTAAATCAGTTATGAAAAATTAAAAGTAGCATTTATTTGCTACTTTTTGTTATTGATGCTTTATATATTTGTTTAATTGTTTTAGTTAATAACTCACTAAATTCTTTATCACTTTGTTCTTTATTTAATCCTTCAAGTAATGCTCTTGAAAAACTTGCTATCATTTTTTTATTTTCTCTTAATTTATCACATGCTATATCTCTACTATAACCACCTGATAGGGCTACTATTCTTAAAACATTCTTTTTTGTTAATAATGGATTATAGTAATTTGGTACTTCTGGTAATGTAAATTTAAAAATTAAGTAGTCTTCTTTTTTGCATTTTGCTAGTTGTCTTAATATTTCTTGTCTTAAAAATGATTCTATTTCTTTTTTATTTTTAGCATTTATGTTTACTTCCGGTTCAATAATTGGTATTAATCCTTTGTTTATTATTGCTCTTGCTACTTTAAATTGTTGTTCAACTACTTTTTTAATACCATATTCATTATATTCATTTATTACAGAGCGCATTTTTGTACCTATAATTCCATATTTTATTGCTTCATCTAATACTTCATCTAAATTAGGTATGTCTTTAAATAATTGTACCCCATCAAATTCTTCATCTAACCCAATATCTATTTTTAAAAATGCATATATGTTTTTGTTTTTTAAAAATTCTACTGTATTTATCCCATTGATTGTCCTTTTCATCGTGTCTTTAAATAGTATTGCTCCAAGAATGTGTTCAGAGTTAAATGCTTCATTCATTATTATTCTTGAACGCATTTCATGAATAAAATTAAACATAACTTCATCTGATGTAATATCATTTTCTTTAAAGCCATAATTTACTAATGTTTTTTTACTAGATCCCCCACTTTGATCCATCGCTGCAATAAATCCTTTTCTCATTTTTAATTCTTCAATCATTATTTTACCTCTCTTTTTATTAATTTAGCATGTAATACTACTTTTTCATCATCATTATAACATGTTGATAAAGTTAATATCTTGTCATTTTCATTAAATTCTACATTAAAGTCATATTGACTTCTATCTTTTAATTTATTAACAAATTCTAAAAAATCTTCATTACTACTAAAGTTTATTTGTAAATAATCACTTGTTGTTGGTATGTGATAAACACTAAATACTTGCCATAATGTATTTTCTGTTGCTGTTGATAATTTTACTACGTGATTGTCTTTATTATTATACCAATCTGTTTCAAATATATTTTTAAGTGAACCAAACATGGTTCCATTTATTCTTCCATGTGCATAAATTATAGTATTCTTATCTAAATTTGTAATATTATTTCGATAATCTAAAAATACCCAGCCCGCAGAATTATACTTTTTATTAAAATCTCTTTTTAAATAATATGAATTATCACTTGTTTGAACAAAAGGATAATTTATATTGGTTCCATTTACTTGTAACCAGCCTTTTGTATCACTATTAATTTCTAATAGTTTTGAAAAATCAACATCAATTAGATTCATCTTTATATAATCCCAATATGGATTGTATTCATCTTCTTCCACCGGAGGATTAACTATTTCTGTATTTTCACTATCTTCTACTTCTTTAATATCAACATTTTCTTCAATTAGTTTTATTTGCTTATATGTATTGTTTGAATCTATTTTCCATGCTAGAATTTGATAACCTGAAAAAAAGCAAAAACCTAAACATGCCAAAAAAATTAAAAACACTATACAATTTTTCCAAGATATTCTTTTCTTTATTATTCTTTTTTGATAAATTGCTTGTTTAGCCTTATCGGCTTTTAACATTGGTAGGATTATTTCATCAACATCCTCCGGCATTAAATATTCTAATAATTTATCATTTTTTTTAATAGCCATATTTTACTCTGTTAAACTTAATGTTATTTCTTTATTCTTAGTATCTACAATCCGATATTTTACACCACATTTATCAAATAATCTTTTAGATGCTATAAAATTATCACTATCTTTGTATTTATCACTTAAATATACTACTTCTTTTATACCACATTGAATGATTGCTTTAGCACATTCATTGCATGGGAATAATGCTACATATATTCTAGCGCCTTCTAAATCACGACGATTTCCCCGAAAGTTTAATATAGCATTTAATTCAGCATGACAAACATAAAAATATTTGGTATTAAGTGCATCTCCTTCTCTATCCCATGGAAAATCACAATCGGGAAAACCATTTGGTGTTCCATTGTAACCAATCGATAAAATACGGTTGTCTGAGCCAACTATACAAGCCCCAACTTGAGTTGATGGATCTTTGCTCCTTAATGCTGATAATTTTGCAACTCCCATAAAATATTCATCCCATGATAAATATTCTTTTCTTTGTTTGTTAATATTTTTCAAATTACTTCACCCTCTTTTATTTTATCAAATTATTAAAACAAAATCTATATTTCCTTTTATTTTTAAAGTGTATTTTATATTGTTACATGGAATTAGTGCTTTTTTGTAAATTTCTTTTAAGACCTTTTTGATATTTTTCTTGATACCAACTAATAAAAGCATCTGTTGCACTTGTGCTATTATCTGGTCTATTACATCTTTCTTCATCTGACATTTCTGCTAAAGTTTTATCACAGTTATTTGGAATAAATACATACCATAAATTTGATTTAGCTTTTTTTATTTGATCTCCACGTATTTCTTTTGCTAATGTACCTTTGCTTATACCCCAAAATTGATAAAATTCATTTCCATCATAAAAAGTTAAACAATCTAGAAAATAACAACTTCTATTACTGACATTTTTCATTGTTTCTAAAAGTTCACTTATATTTGAACTTACATTACTTCTTTTGACAAATGCTCCAGGATATCCTGGATTGTTAGGATAATCTTCAATAAAAAATCCTGAGTCCGCAACAAAAAGAGGCTTTTTTAAAATTTCATATGCTTGTCTAGCTTTTTCTTGTGAAATAAATTTTATATCATTAATATTAGGCTCATCTAAATCACATTTATAATATTCTATTGTAAACCCTGCTTTTTCAGTCTTTTCCTTTACAGAAATGTATTTGCCGTAATTGCCTGTTACATAAGTTAAATTTTCCATTTTTACATTTCTCCTCTGTAACGATATAGCTTTTTTACGACTTGTTGATTATACTCTGGCATTGTCAAATCTATACCCCTATCATCAGCAATCTTTTTTGATAAATAATACATTTGCAATACTAAATAATATTCTTTCCATAGCTTACTAGTTTCTTCATCAAATGTGCCAAAAAGAAAAACATTTGAATATTCTTGCTTTAATATTGTTAAAATTTCTTCATCTAATTTCTTCATTTGATGAGCTAAATATATTATAGGACTATCTGGATTTTGAAATAATAAATTACTTCTTCCATGACAATAATCTCCTTTATCATGAATTACAACACTCGATGCTCCTGTTTCTATAATATTTGATTCTAATAATACTGCAGCACAATTTGTATCATAACCATAAATAACTTGAATTAAATTTGCTTTTTTAAAATCATAATTAATTCTCGCTATTTTTTCTTGACTTCTTGCAATTAATTGCTTTATTTTAATATTTATTTTTTCTATGTCTATATCAGATTTTAAATCTTTTGCTTGTTCTATTAATATACTTGTTTCTAAAAACATTAACATTGGTCCTAAAGTTGATGACATCGATATAAAACTTTTTTCTTTGTTTTTTAAATATTGTTCATTTCCCCATTTAATAACTTTAAATTCTTCATCATGGTCTTGATCTTGCATTATATATTCTCCAGTTATTAAAATAGCATTTCCTTTAAAATCTTTTAAAATATCTAATATACCGTTAGATGTACCACTATTTGATATCGCAATTAAATTATAATAAGATAAAATATTACTTTTATAATAGTAATCTCTAGGTTTTATAACTTCACATATTATGTTGTTGGCTTCTAAAAACTCTTTTAAATAATAAGCAACTACTATTGAACCACCAGTTGCAACTATTAATGTTGGTTTCCCTTTTAAACTTGTGAATTGATTATAAAAAATTAATGGTAACTCTTTGGTGTTTATTTGTAGTAACCTCTCTTTTAATTTAGAAAAATTAATTTCTGTTGGATCTGTATAAAAATGTTTTAACATAATTTCTCTCCTTTCTAAATATAGAATAACAAATAAAGTGGCAATATATATGTCAGTTATAAAATTCTTCTAAAATTTTTATTTCTTTAATCCTATTTAAATAAAAATGCCTTATTTCTTTTTTTAATTCACAAAAAGCTGCAATTCCCCATGTCCCCCCTAGAAGAATTAAATCATAAGGGCAAATTATTCTTTGAGATATACTTTTTTTATCTTGAGAATAATATTTTATAAAGCATTTCCTTTTTTCTTTTATTGCTTTATTAACTTTATTAAATAATTCTTTATTATCAATATTTATGTTTTGAGTATTAATAAATCTTTTAGGTAATTTTATACTTTGATTTAAAACATATCCTCCGTAAGGCCCTTTAATCGAATCAATGTAGATTCCTGCTTTTTCTATTTCATCTTTATATACTCTAATCATTCTTGGAGATACTTCTAATAATTGAGATAATTCATTAATACTGTATTTTTTTCCTGTGCTTAAATATTCTAACATGGTAAGAACATTGCTTATTTTAGACATGTTTTATCACCTTGATATTTATTATAGCATTACTTGGGTTTATTTCAATGTTTTAGTTATAATTAATTTTTATTTTATGTTATACTATTTATAGGTGGTTATTATGAATTTATTGTTTTTAGGAAGAGGAGCTGCATTTAATCCTAAAGAGGGTAATACTTCTGCTTATTTTCTTGAAAACAATCAACTTTTTTTAATTGATTGTGGAGAAAGTGTTTTTGAAAGAATAATAAATAAAAAAATATTAAATAATATTGAAACTATTAATATTATTATAACTCATACTCATTCAGATCATGTTGGAAGTTTAGGAAGTTTAATTTCTTATTCTTTTTATAAACTTCATAAACCAATAAATATAATTGTTCCTAAAAATTATAAATTTAAAAAAAATCTTAAAAATTTGTTAAATATTTTTGGATGTGGAAAAAACAAATTCACTTTTATTGATGAAAAAAATTATGATAATAAATTTAAAAGTTTTGAAAAAGTGCGTTTTATAAAAACGGTACATTCAAAAAATTTAATATGTTATAGTATTATTTTTTATACTAATAAAGGTATAATATTTTATTCTGGAGATACTAATGATTTAAATAATATTATAAAATTAATTTCAAGTAATAATAAAATTGACAAAATTTATATAGATACCACAACAGAAAATTATTCTGGAAATGTTCATTTATATATTGGAGATTTGCAAAAAGTTATTCCAAAACAATTAATAGAAAAAATTTATTGTATGCATTTAAATGATACTAATAATATAGAAATGATTAAAGAATTTGGATTTAATGCCGTTGAAATTAAGTGAGGAAAGTGGTTATAGAGCTAAAGAAATATTACTAAATTGTTCTTGCTATTTTAGGATTTCGTATATTTCTTCTTATTTATTAGTTAGAGGATGCATTGAACGCATTAAAAAAAATTGAATTTATCAAAAGCACAAGCAGTTCAATATTTTTTAAAAATTGTAAAACAAAGTGTTCTTGAAATGAATGACTTGTTTATGATATTGCTAATGCTTTGGATATTCCTAAAGAAAAACTTTTGACAAATAAAGAAATGCAACTAACTGTTCTTAAAAATATTTTTTTAGATAATAAGATAAAAATTTGATTTTAATTTTATAAAAATTATTAGGAGGACTTTTTATGACGCTATTCGATTTATATCAAATAAAATTGTATGAATATAAAAAATTTGGATTAAGAGATGAACCTTATAAATTATTAGCTATATTATTATATTTTCAGAAATATTTTCAGAAGCACCAAATTTTTTGAGATTTTCTTTATCAACTACTATAGCTATTGGTACTACATCTGATAAAGAATATAATTTATTAAGGAATAATGCTTGTTGACTATCATTTATTTGAGATGATTTTAATTCTATTTTTTTATTAATAGGTATATTTTTTCTTTGTTTCACTATTTCTTCAATTCTTTTATGTACTGATGTCACTTTATGTAGTTCTCTAGTAATAAATCTGGCTATAACAAAATATCTTTCATTTTTTAAATGCATTGCGCCCGACTCATCTAGTACAATATATGTTTTCAAATTTATCATCTTCCAAAATCAGTTTACGTTTAGTATACCATATATTTAAAATTATTTTTGTAGTTTTAAAAAATTTTGTAAAAATATTTATATATGATTTGAGTTAAATTAAAAAATCCCACACTAATAATTGTTCCTGTATCACAGGAGTAAATGAATAAAGAATTTGAATGGGACTTACTATATGTATTATATAAAAATAATAATGGTGAAGTTGAAATTGGTATACCAGTTGTGGTTGAGTATTTTCCTTCAACAGCCAATATGTTTGGTTTTGGTGAAGCTACAGAAAAAACATTTTTTATAATAGAGGTTCTAATTTAATAGAATCTGCTCTAACTATTAATGATAGACTAATATTTTCTATTCAACCATCTAATGATAGAAAAGTGGCAGCTTTTGATATTATTATAATGTAGATGTCAAGGTTTTAGATGTTTTAAATGGCAATTTTAATCTTGAAATTTTTATGATATTATATGTTGACATTTACATCTTTATTACTTTCTCATTTGCAATTTATATTAATAATATTTTTTGGTTAATAGAATAAATACAACAAGAAAATCTGCATATCATATTAAATTTTTTAAAACTTTCTTGGGAACAGCTCCTCACTTTCCTCATAATAACCAAAAAACTAGATGGTAATTCTAGTTAATATTTATTACTACTCGAAAAGTTCGAGTTTCTTATCAATCTGGTGCGATAGTTAAGATAATCTAAAACCATCACAACAAATAAATAAACAATTTAATTCTATATCCATTATACCATGACTTTAACTAATTTTGATAAATCTTTTTATAAAAATGAAAAAGACCTAAGGCTTCTAAAGTTTCCTAGGCACATCTCGATAAATAATATACACTATTTATCGATAAAATGCAATATTTTTGAATAAATTTCTAATCATAACGAACTTTCTAATTTGAGGACGGTATTTGACTCATCAAGTCCTTATGAGCAGTACTACCTAAGTAGGAATCATCATAACTTGTCTCATTCATTTCATATTTTAATGTCAAAATTTTTCTGACTGAAGTGTTGATAATATCTTCTGAAATGGTTCCATTTTGGATACCTTCATAAATAATGTTTGCTGCTTCAACCGGATCGGTTGGCCCTAATAGCAAGTCTACACCTGCATTTAAAGCCATTGTATAAAGATCTTTTTTAGAATAAGCATTTAAAGCAGCCATATTTAAGCCATCTATCACAACAATACCATCGAAACCTAATTCTCCTTTTAAGAAATCTGTGATTGTGCTTTTAGAAAGTGAAGTTGGAGTTGTATTATCTCCCGTTAGAGCAGGTACTGCTAAATGTCCAACCATAATCACTTTGGCACCATTTGCAATTGCATTTTGGAATGGTATAATTTCACTTGCTAATAATTCTTCTTTGCTTTTTGTTATCAAAGGAAGTGATACATGAGAGTCTGTCAACGTATCGCCGTGACCTGGGAAATGTTTAAACACTGCTGTTACGCCTGTGCTTTCTAATCCTTCGGCAAATGGTAGTGTCATTTTAGATACTAATGCTGAATCATTGCCAAACGAACGTTTTCCAATTACAGTATTATTGGGATTAGACCAAATATCTGCAACGGGAGCAAAATCCATATTAAAACCAAATACTCTCAATTCTTCTCCTACGGCTACGCCAACATCATAAGCCAAAGATGGATTCCCTGTCATTCCTAAATCATACATTTGAGGAATTGTGGTTGCTCCTACATTGGCCGAAGATAACCGTTGTACACGACCACCTTCTTGATCGACACCCCAAATTAACGGGATATCTGTATAGGCACTATTTAATTGATTTACGCCTGATATTAGGGAACTAAGATTATCTTTGGTTCCGACATTATCGCTCATAATCAATACGCCACCAGGATGTACGGTATTGATAATATTGGTAAAACTACTACTCAAAGTAGTTCCATGACCAGATGCGCTTACGATAATCATTTGCCCAATTTTATCTTTTAACGACATAGATTGTAGTTTTTCTTCTACTTTTATAGCAATTTCCGTTATTGGTTCATCCGGCTCTGGTTCGGATGTATTTTCTTTTATTCCAAGTACATATGGACTTTCTTTGCTACCGTTTCCAGATGTCACAATCAAATCACCTTTTACATTAATCACTGGACGAACGGCAAAATTTCCACGCGAGTCACAAGTAATCCAGCCATTTCCAAGAGAATGGGTTCCAATCATATTGCAAACTGGTACTACTCTGGTAGAAAATACAGGAAATGCAATCAACTGAAATCTACCACCATAATAAATGTAACTAGAATCATTCGCATTGTTTTCTTTATAACCAGTACCGGCAAAAACAGCATCATCCATCGTAATGCTTGCAACTGGATATTTTAATACATTTACTCCATATAAATCCGAACTACTTGTATAACAATCATTTGCAGAGGCACAGTAAAACGTAGGATAAGCATATGGATTGCCCACTCCTTTACGATAATAGTTTTCGATATTGTCAACTAAACGAAGCCATGTTCCATAATAAGTATTGTTTTGCCCAAATCCCAAACCGGTATCTACACCCCAATCAGCGTCTGCATCATAATGGACTGGTAAGGATACGATATCTTGATAATAAGAAAGCGTTTGGGTTGTACTACGGTCATTATAAAAATACATGGCATCGACATATTCATCGTATTTTCCTAAGATATTATTTTCATACCAAGTATCAATTGCTTTTTTCATTGCAGAATCTGTTTGATTCGTATGAGTTGCGTCATAACTTCCTTGAGAAGAAGTTCCATAAATATAGCCGATATCCGCATTATCGCTTGCAGCATCACTTCCCATATTAACTAGGCCAATATCGCCTTCATACAATAAACGTACAGAACCAGTCCCATTGACACGCATAATTCGCCATGTAGAACCAGCAAAGGAAACATAGTTGTTGTCACTGCTTCCTCTAAAATAGTATGTGTCGCCAAAATTATCTTTGGCTTTACAAAAACGACTTTCTTTTTCAACTCCATCTACTAAATACAAATGATTTTGTACTTCATTAGGACAGTCATCTGATAAATCATTGCTTGCTAAAACAATATCAGCAAAGCGGTTGCGGACAAACTCAAAATTTAAATAGGAAGATAAAAAATTAGAACTTGCGACAACATTATCTACATAATGAAAAGTGATTTCAAATGTTAAAAATTCTTTTCCATTTAAAAGTGTTCCTACTTCCATTCCAGATAAATCAAACGTGATTCCTTGATTGGAATAAAACTCTTCATCGTATTCTGTTCCTTTAAAGAAATATTCATCGTTTGTGCTATTATACACAGTAATGGAATATGTAATAGAAGAATTCCCGTTCGATGGAGATAATGTAACTTCACTTTGAAATAAGGTTTGATATGTTGTAACAACTTTAGAAGCCGTTAAATCGGCATCTACATTTCCCACATATTGAGCATCCGTAATAAAAATATTGTTCTGTTCAATTGCACCGGCTTCACCATCAATATCAAGAGAAACCGAATTCACTGCAGCGTAACCAATGGCCATACAGATGGTTGCAATCAATATCAAAAAAGAATAAATGGAAAAGGAAAATTTTCGGTTTCTTTTTTTCATATATTTAGTCTCCTTCCAAACAATATTTTGATTTCATTATACCCTTCATGATTATTAATAGTTTGATGCAAATGAACAATTCTATTCTGAAAAATTCGATATACATACAAAATTTTGGTATTACTTGGAATCAAGAAATATGCTCCTGTTTTATCTTCGTTTTCTTTCATCAATATCGGTTGTTTAATTGTATCACGAATTTCTAACATATCTTCAAATGTATCAATCTTTAAAATTTGATAATCTTTAAAATCAAAATCACTACCCAACTGTTGAATATAAGCACTATAATGATTTAGTATTTTCTTTAGTTCACTTTCATACAAATTTTCTAAAGAACTAGTTCGAATGTAATACCGAATGGTGGAAATTCCAACTGATATCATGGCAATTCCAAATACAATGCCTAGCACTAAGAATACTTGACGATTGGATTTTGTACCGCAAATAATAACGCCGTCTTCGTCTCCTGCAAGATGATTGCTAATATCGATTGCAGTTGTTTTTGTAGTCAAAGGAATACTAAGGGTAATAACAGATTCGCGATTTGGATCTTTTTCTAATTCATCACATGTGCCTAGAACATCGACGTGTAAATTCACATTTAAAACACTTTCTGTATTTTCAAGACCGTAAATTTGAATAAAGTTTTTAATCAATTGATTGTAGTGATTGTAATCTATTTGTACATTTTCAGAAATCGTAACTGGCTCTTTCGTTCCCGTCATCACTTTTTCGTTCACTAGAACATCAGATGATTCATATAAAGGTTTCTCCATATTTTTTGACGAACCACTACATTTCCTTCGAACTTTGCTTGAATATAATCGATTAGACTAGCGATGTAACCTTTGTCATCTACTAAATAGTCACTATTAAAAAATTCATTGTCTTTTAAGAATACGCAGTAATCAATATTGCTATTTTCGTTATAGGAAACTGTCTGCACTTTTCCACCCGTACGATATATCAGGAGCATTGCTAAAGTAAGAATCATAAGAATAATTGTCGTGCCAACCATTCCAAAAATAATGCGCTTACGATTTGTGGATTGAATTAAAATATTTTTCACTTGGTTTTTTCTCATATTTACACCTCCAAATTAAGTGGGTAGTGTGAAAAGTTATATACTTTCCACAACCTATATTTCCTTTCTTTATTGAGAATAATTAACAGTTTTGTTAATCACCCCTATTTTTTATTAATTT
>CASEYV010000057.1 GCA_949292245.1 uncultured bacterium | reverse complement strand
ATTTGTAGTAAAATTATTCATGTAAGACACCTCCATATTTTTGTTTACTATGATAATTTAGTATACAACTTTATTATACTAAACTTTGGAGTGTTTTACTTTATTTTTCAATCAAAAATCAGAAAAAGTTATCAACATTTTCTGATTTTTTCTTGTCAACTATTTTTTTCACCGAAACTCAAATATCTTCACTTATAAGTTCACTTAGTTTTACAATATCTAAATCCTTGTATAATATACTATTTATTATTAATTGTATATTTTTTATGTCTGTATTTTTATTTATATAATATATGTTTCCACTTTCAATATTATTTTTTATAGTTAAAATTGTATTATTGTTAATAATATTATCTGTCTTTACTAAATATTTATTGTTTTCTTTACATATTTCATAATTATTATCATTTACATAACATATATTGACATTTTCATGATATCTGTTGATTAATGTTTCTAAATCATCAAATTTTTTAGTTTCATTATTTAATTGCTCTAAAGTTATATTTTTATCAAAAGTATTAGTGTCTACTAATAAACTAGCGGATATATTATTGTTTATAAAATAATTAATTATATTTTCATCATATTCAAGTATAAATGCTATGCTATGTTTTTTATTGTTACCTTTATTTATTATCTTGTCTTTGTAATCATTTATAGAGATGCTCGGGTATGTTGCATCATATAATAAATAATATTCATTAAAAACATTTAAGTCTTTCATATTAAAATAACTATCTTTAATATTAACTTCTAAACCATTTAACCCAGGAATAATATAATCACCATCAATTACTGCATTAATACTTTCTATACTATATTCATCTTTAACTTCATTTATTGTTTTATATAAATCATTGCTTTCTAAAACAAAATTGGCAATTTTTTCTGTATAAAAAAAACTAAAAGCCACTATCGCTAAAAGGCCAATGTTTCTAAATATTTTCAAATTTACTTCACCCATTTTAAATATATGTGTAAAAATTTATTTATATTAAAAAACTAATTGCATTTTAACAATTAGTTCTAACCTATTCTTTTTTTTACTAATTCTGAACCTCTTTTAGGATCTTCAAATAATATTTCATAAACAAGTTTATCTTTTCTAAGTTCATCAATAAATAAAACTTCTTCTTTTGTCATAGTTCTATATTCTGGCGTTTCAAGGTCTACTACTTTAATTATTTTGTCAGTTCCTAATAAATAATCGGCGGTTACTCCTAAAACATGCATAAATTCAATTATTGTTTCTAAACTGGGATTCCTTGTTTCTTTTTCATAACAACAAATCGCTGACTTGCCAACCCCTACTAAATTTCCTAAGGATTCTTGTGTTAATCCCTTTTTTATTCTTGCATCTTTTAATCTGTTACCTTTAAGCATAATACCACCTTCACATTTAGTATAACGAATCTTTATTTATCTATGTATGTTTTTTACCATTTGTAAACTAGCGAATTATTGCTTTTTTGATGCTAAAAATGTTACTTTTTCAGCTATAATTTCAGTGATATACTTCTTTTCTTTGTCTTCTGTTTCATATATCCTATTTTGTAATCTACCTTTTATTCCTATTGTATCACCAGTGTTGCAGTATTCACTTGTGTTAGCAGCAATACCATTCCATAGTACACATCTAAAAAAGTCTGTTTCATATATTCCTTCAGAATTTTTAAATGATCTTTGAACAGCTAGAACTATTGTTGTGTATTTTTTGCCATTTTCTGCCTCAATTATTGTAGGTTTGTCTGTAAGACGGCCAACCAAAACCACTTGATTCAACATTTAATCCTCCTTTCCTCTCTAATTTATCAGTTATTTTAAAATTAAGCAAATGACAAATTTATAAAAAATTGCTTGTATTTTTTAATAATTTTTAATATTTTGTTTATTTTTTTTAATTTTTCCCCTAAATTTTTAAATTTTATAAATATTTAAAAAATGATATTGTTTTTTTTATTCTTTTTTGCTAAACTATATATAGAATACAAGGAGTGTTTTTGTATGGGTGAATTATTTAGTATAGGGGAAGAAGTTAATAGATTTGATACTTTAAAAAGTAAATATCCTAATTTAGCGGATTTTTATTATGATAAAGAAACTGATACTATTACTTATAAAGATCAAACAATTAAAAATGTCGGAGCTAGTTTGGATCATATTGATTCAATATTCTTTCAGTTAGTTCCTGATGATATATTTACTTATTTAAAAAATGGATTTTATCGATTAAGTGGATTAGACCTTGAAAAAATTAAAAGTATGTTATTGCAAGAAACTATTATTACTGAAGAAGAAGAAAAATTATTAAAGAAATTTGTCAAAGATACTTATGGCAAAATGAGTATCTATGGTAATAATAATGTCTTATTTAATGCTAATCCCGATAATCTTTATTTAAGTTCTTTTGTACAAGATATTAAAGATAGGAATCAAATTTTGGAAGTAGCAAAAAATATGCCTGATAATATTGCTGCTCAAATAATTAATGAAACCGTTTTTTCATTAGCATCAGGTCAAAGTTTAGATGATATTAATCAAGAAGAAAGTAAAAGTAATACTAATGAACTTGATCGTGGAATGAAATTAACTAGAGAAAGAAATAATGTTGTACCATTTAATTACGAATTTAGAGAACAAAGTGAAATAGATGCTGAGATAGAAGCCAAAAATAGACTTGGACTTGCAGGATTTTCAAATATTGTGCTTATATTAATTTCAGCCATTACATTTGGAATGTTTATTGCAATTTTATCTTTAGGATTATAACAAAAAAAATGTAGGAATTAAAACCTACATTTTTTTTAATAATTTTCTTTTTTTAGTTCAAAGAAGCTTTGTGGATGTGCACATACTGGACATACTGCAGGAGCTGATTTACCAACTACTACATGGCCACAATTGCGACATATCCATACTGCTTCACCATCTTTACTAAATACTAATTTATCTTCAACATTCTTTAGTAATTTACGATATCTTTCTTCATGTTCTTTTTCTATTGCTGCAACACCTTCGAAAAGAAATGCAATTCTTTCAAATCCTTCTTCATGAGCAACTTTAGCAAATTCAGCATACATGTCTGTCCATTCATAATTTTCACCTTCAGCAGCATCTAATAAATTTTCTGCTGTTGTTGGAATGTCACCACCATGTAATTCTTTGAACCATAATTTAGCATGTTCTTTTTCATTATTTGCAGTTTCTTCAAATATAGCTGCTATTTGTTCATATCCATCTTTTTTAGCTTTTGATGCATAATATGTGTATTTATTTCTTGCTTGTGATTCACCAGCAAATGCAGCCATTAAATTTGCTTCTGTTCTGCTTCCTTTTAATTCCATTATTTATACCTCCATTCATATAAAGTATACAAAATTTATAAAAAAAAAGCAACAAAATTGCTCTTAGTTTACTTGCTTTCGACAACTAATTTTATTGCTGTTTTTTGTTCTCCATTAATTACAATATCGTTGAAGGCCGGAATTACTACTAAATTGTCTCCAGTCGGAGCTACAAATCCCCTACATATTGCTATGGCTTTAATGGCTTGATTTAATGATCCAGCTCCAACTGTTTGTAATTCCACTTGCTTTTTCTCACGATAAATGTTTGCTATTGCTCCCGCTACTTTACTTGGGTTAGATTTTGATGAAACCTTTAGAATTTCCATTATAATATTCCTCTCTTTCTAACAAAGTATACTATTCATTGCTTACTTTTATGCATAAAAAAAAGAAGTTATTTACTTCCTATTAAATATGTTGTTAGTGGATCTATTATTTCTAATATTCCATGGATTAAATAAAAATATCCTAATACTAATACTTGTATATCATTTTCATAATATAGGTTGATTGTTGTTAATAATCCACTTAAAATGAACAATATTAAACAAACAATTTCTAAAATCCAGACCCCATCCTTGCGGTCATTGTAATAATCGGCCTTCTTAAGTTTAATAACTGACATTAAAGCAATCCATACAAATAAACTTAACGCTAAATACCAAGGAACATTATCTACATCAAGAAGTGATACTATGATTAGTACAATAATTGATGCAAGCATTGTAAATAATCCTTCATAATCTTTAGATTTTCTTATAAGTATGAATTTAATAAGATTTAAAAGTGCATAAACTCCTAAAACTATTGAAAATATTAATTTGACATCTACAAAATGAAATAAAGGAAAAATAAGTAGCAAACTTCCACAAACAATTAAAAATGCCGCAATAATTAATTCTACTTTTTGTTTTGAATTCATAAGTTACCTCCATCTAAATAATAGATTAGATTCCTTAAAAAGTCAATATTTATTAGTTTTCACTACCACATACATGTTTGTAGTCTGGACTTTCTCTTTACCATATCTTACGACTTAGGTATTGCCCGTCAAGTCTCTACACCTTATTTGCGATTTCTATAATTATCAGTTAATGCATGACAATTTGGACAAAGAAGTTGTAAATTTCCAAATGAATTATCTTTGTTATTGCCATTGATATGGTGTAATTCTAATGGAATTTTTTGATTGTTCCATTGACTCAAACCACACATTTCGCATTTATAAGGTTTTAATTTTTCCTTTAAAATACGAGTTTTTAACTTATAACTAGTAATGGGTATTTCGTTATTAAAATATTTTTCGATAGGCTTGATATCAGCTGGACTATTATTTTTATTCCAGCCTTGTCCTAAAAAATGGGATGTATCAATATTATATTTATCCAAATGTTTTTGTAAAACACGATAATTTCCACCATAGGGTTTTAATCCTAATGTCAACAAGCATTCGCGTTTACTCCTGGATTTCATAACTATTTCTGTCAATACATCTTTAGAATATTTCAATCTCAAAATTCCCCCACAAATCTTGGCTCGGGATTGCCATCAGCGTTATCTGTAAGGTTTCCCCGAATTTGAGCAAATTCACATAACTCATTTCTAAGTTAGTGCTCAAGGCCTTCCAAATGTCAGAGGCCTTAAGTCCTGTGCGTCTACCTATTCCGCCACTTGGGCAGGCACTGTCTTAATTGATTAAGACTTCTTTATTATAATATTTTTTTTTAATTAATGCAAGTATTAATTGACATTTTTTCATTAAAATTGTTGACATGCCTTTTTCAATTTGTTATAATCTATATGCATTTACCAAAATGCATGGAGGAATACCCAAGTTCGGTTGAAGGGATCGGTCTTGAAAACCGACAGGTCGAGAAATCGGCGCAGGGGTTCGAATCCCTTTTCCTCCGCCAATGATTTTGATATCGCGGGATGGTAGCAGTTTGGTAGCTCGTCGGGCTCATAACCCGAAGGTCGTAGGTTCAAATCCTACTCCCGCAACCAATGGTTCGTTAGTGTAGTGGTCTATCACGCCTGCCTGTCACGCAGGAGATCACGGGTTCAAATCCCGTACGAACCGCCATATGGCTTCATAGCTCAGTCGGTAGAGCAGAGGACTGAAAATCCTTGTGTCGCTGGTTCAATTCCCGCTGGAGCCACCATTGTGATAGAAAACTCGAACTTTCAAAGTTCAAGGAGTAATAAATTGCTAACAGATATGTTAGTTTTTTTTAATAGAAAAAATTTAGAAATGGTTTGCAAATTTATGCATTACTATTAATAAACTTGATTATTTAATGGTTGATAAGTGTAATAATATATTTAGTTGGTGGTTATATAAAGATTATGATGTCCAATTTTTTTATATTAAATTATGTGGATTTCCACATAATTTGTCTTATGTTGAACTTTTAGTTATGTTGAACTTTTAAAAAGAAGTCCTTTAAATAAAGACTTTTATTATAAAAAGTTCCACATAATTTTTTGTTAAAATTGTATTGTATTCATAAAAATAAGGAGTGTGATGAATATGAGTACAATACAATTAAATTACTCTTTTAAAAGAGTAAATCGATTTTTAAGGGAAGGAGGAATATTATTAAAAGATTCCAGTGATAATAAGGTTGCTGTGTCTTATAAAGATTATTTAATTTCAAATGGAAATAAAAATAATACTATATCAAGAAAAATAAGATTCATATATTTATTGGAAAATTATCTTTTCTCTATTGATAAAACATTCAAAACATTTACTAAAGAAAATATCTATGACTACTTTAATGAATGTTCTAAATTGTCTTGGGGATTATCATATCAAGATGAGAATAAATTAGTTATTAAAAATTTTTTTAATTGGACCTATCAAAAAGGTTTAACTAAATTATCAGGTGATATGATATTACCTAAGATTGTATGGCATCGCAAAACTAATATAAGGACCTATTATACTAAAGAAGAAATAACTAAATTATTGAATGTTATTGATATTAGAACAAAACAAGGTAAAGAAAATTATTTGATAATAAGTTTTATTTGTTATTTGGGTCTCCGAATAAGCGATGTTATTAATTTAAAATTAAGGAATATTAATTTTAATGATAATACGATTTCAATTATTCAATATAAAACTGATAATCAGTTAACTTTACCATTAATAGATAAAGTAAAATACCCACTTTTAGATTATTTAAAAAATGTTAGACCTACTGATACCAACTTAAATTATATTTTTATTACTTTTGATAAACCCTACAAACATCATGTTGAATTAAAAACTCACAATTATATTGTTAAGAATTATTTAATTAAAGCTGGTATAAATATCAATGGAAGAAAACATGGATTTCATAGTTTAAGGCATAGTTTCAGTACCTTACTTTTAAATGAAGATACTTCTCTATATTCTATTTCAACTATATTAGGACATCAAGATATTAAAACAACAATGTCTTATTTAGATATAGACATATCAAAACTTAAAGAACTTGCTTTGGAGGTTCCGTATGTTAAATAGTTATAATTTTAAAAGTATTTTTCAAAATGAACTTAACTATTTTATTAAATATAAGAGAAGTCTAGGCTTAAAATACGAAAAAGAAATATCTCGTTTGAGATACATCGATAATATTTTATATAATCTCAATATTAAATCTAAGGAAATAACAAAAGAAGTTTTTTATAAATTAACGGAAAGAAATAATATGCATGGAGAAAATTATGCTAGACAATATGGAGTTACTAAAGACTTTTGTAAATTTTTAATTTCTAATGGATATAAAAATATTTATTATGAAAATAAGAAGTTTAATGTTATAAATAATTATAAGCCAGTTATATTTAGTGATGATGAAATAATTCTATTGTTTAGAACCATGGACGAATATAAAAATCAATATATAGATAAAAAATATTATAAACTATATTATTCATATTCTATATTATTTCGTTTACTATATGCTTGTGGATTAAGGGTTTCAGAAGTAGTTAAGATAACTATAAGTGATATTCATTTTAGTGAGAATACAATTAATATTATAGATTCTAAAAGGCATATATCGAGATTAATTGTTTTTTCTAATTCTATGAAAATATGTTTAGAAAATTATACTAAGTTATTTAATATTAAAAATGGATTACTATTTAAAAATTCAAGAAATAAAATGATTAGTTGTGAATCTATCAGAAGATATTATGACAAGATACTAAAATCATGTAATTTAAATAACAAGAGCCGTGTTCATGATCTTCGTCATTGTTTTTGTAATGAAGCATTAAATCAAATGTTAGAAAAAGGCTATGATGAAAATGTTGTTATAGTTTACCTTTATAAGTATATGGGACATAAAACTATTGTTGAAACTGAATATTATCTTCATTTTACTGATTATAATAAGAAGAAACTTATTGAAACTAATGATACTTTTTCAAAAAGTTTATATGAAGGAGTTGATTTAGATGATTAATAGATTTAGTAAATCAGTTCAATCTTTTTTAACTACATATATTATTGGTGAATGCAATTACTCTATGAATACTAAAGCATCATATTCAACTACATTTCATTTATTGCTAGAATTTATGAATAAAGAGAAGAATATTAGACCAAATAAAATAGAAATCGAAATAATTACTAAAGAAGTAATCGTTCAATTTCTAGATTGGTTAGAAACAAATAGAAATGTTTCTATACAAACACGGAACCAAAGACTTGCTTGTATTAAGTCATTTTACAAGTATGTCCAATCAAACGAACCGGATTTGTTTGATACTTGTTAAAAATAAAAAGGTTCCTAATAAAATAATATCATATTTTTCAGAAGATGAGATTAGAATAATGATAAATTATTTAAATAACTCTAAAGATTTAAAAAAGTTAACTATGATTTGTGTACTTTATGAAACTGGTGCTAGAGTATCAGAATTTATAAACATTAAATTAAATGATTTAAATTTATCAGACAATGCAAGTATTACTTTATATGGTAAAGGGAATAAAACTAGAGTTGTTCCTATTAGTGAAGAACTAGTTAAACTTATAAACAAATATTTAAAAGAAATTTATATAAACTATGTAGATGATTATTTATTCTATTCAAATTATAAAAAACAATACGAAAGAACAAGTATAAATAAAATCATTCACAATTTTATAATAATATTAAAAGCCAAATATCCCACCAATTTTAATGGTAGTTACTCTCCACATTCTTTTCGTCATACTAAAGCGACGCATCTTTACAATAATGGAACACCACTTTTGTATATCAAGGATTTTTTAGGACATAGTACAGTTTCATCAACCGAAATATATGCAACTCCTGACTCTAAAAAACAACGAGAAGAAATATTAAAAAATTCAAAATCAATTAAAACAAAAAACAAATATAGTAATAAAAAGAAAGACAACTTAGATAATTGGTTAAAAAATAATATGAAATAAAAAAATTATGTGGAACTTTTTATAATAAAAGTCTTTATTTAAAGGACTTCTTTTTAAAAGTTCAACATAAATAAAAGTTCAACATAAATTTAAAAAGACAAGCATTTTGCTCGTCATATGAAACTCTATTTCTAACAAAGTAACACACTTTCCATTTGATAAAGTCAATTTTTAAATTACAATAAATATTATAATTTTCAAAATCCATAATGAAAATATATTTTATTTCATTTGCAACCACAAAATCTTTCAATTTATATATTAATTTCTTTTCTTGCTGCTTCTATAAATAAAGGCAATAATTTTGTAGTTAAATCTTTATCATCAATTTCAACAAGTTCATCATTATCTTCATAACAAAATTTAGGATTATCATTACTATTTTTATCTAACAAATAATAATAATTTTTATTATCATAATTTATTTTACTGATTACAACGTATTCCTTGTTGTCATCTAGTGTTAAAATATCTTTAATATTAATTATCATTATCTCATACCTCTACTTTCTTTACATTTAGACATTTCTAATTCACGATTAATATCATCCACTTTATTTTCCAAATTTGTTTTTCTGCTAATTGATTCTATTAAATTTTTTAACCAATAAGAACTAAGGCCCATTTCTGTTAACCCCGTAAAAAAATAAATAAGTCGAAAGATTTCATCTCTTTCATTTGGTATAGCTGTAAAGTAACAAATTGTGCCAACAGCTGTTATACCAAGAAGAAAAGTATTTTTAATTGACTCTTTATTTTCTTGAGAAATTTGTTCATTATAATACTCTATTTTTTGAATTTTAAATCTTTTTTGTTCATCTGTCATATTTAATCTCCTCGTATACAACTAAATTATAACATGTTTTTAGAAAGGTTTAAATGTTATTTACAATTTTATTAAAGATGTAGTATACTTATATTAGTAATGAGTTATTACTACTTATTAATGTTTGCTAAAAAAGTTATCTTTTTCTTTACAGGCATCATAAATTTAAACTAGCGACTGTCTTTTTATTAATCGCCGTAATAGTATAATGGTATTACAAATCCATGGTAAGGATTAAATCAGTGTTCAATTCACTGTTACGGCACCAAATTGATTGATATTTATATTATTAAAACTACAACCATTTAAAAAAAGTTGTAGTTTTATTTTAACATTTATAACAAATTAGTAATTTCTCATATGCTAATCAAAATACTTTAGTTTTTCTCTTTTAACTTTTTTAATCTTCTTTCTAATCTTGTTATTTCTTTTTGTTTATTTTTTTCTTTTCGTTCATCAATTAACTCTTGAGGTTCTTGATAGACCTCTTCTACATATCCACATCTACTATAAGTTCTTGTCCAAATAACCCTTTTATTTTTATAATTAGGAATTAGTTGATGGTTAGTCCAAGCATCCTCATAACTAGTGATAATATGTTTTCCCCATCTAGAAAATTCATGTTCTTCTTTTGTAAATGAGATTTAAAATCATTTTAAATGCTTTAGAAAATATTATTAAATAATTATCACAATAAAAAAAATTACTAGTTTATTTTTTACTAGTAGTTTTTTTATCTAAAGATTTAATATAATCTTTTAATAAAGAACCATATTGTAATTGCGTAATCCATGTCATTGAATAGGAAATAAAAGCACCAGTAAATGCAACTATAGTTGTTACATCAATATCATCTTTCATTATACTTAAGATAATTCCTAATACCAATAATACAAAAAAAGTAAAAATTGGAAGTAATGAATAAATATATGCTCTTCTACCAAATCCAGTTTTATTAAAATCTTGAGCAGTTTTTTTTACTTCTTCAAAACTTAGCTTATAAGGATTCATTCTATCCTCCCCTCTTTTTTAGAATAACACAAATATAATTTAAATACAGTAAAAAAAAGCAAGATATTTTAGCATTTTACGTAAAATACATTACTTTTTCTCATATTCTTTCATCTTTTCCCCTATCCAAATAGGTAATTTTTCTTTTAATGGCAAAAAACCTTTTCTAGTTTCTACTATTCTTTTACCATCATCTTCAGTTTTATAATATATATCTTTTATTGATAAACGTAATTGTTTTGTTTTATAATCAACATCTATAACTTGACAATAAATTATTTCATTTAAATGAACAAAATCATTTATATCTTTAACATAATCATTTGATATTTCAGATATATGACATAATCCTGTATAATCATTTTCGCTTTTTATAAAAATACCATAATCAGTTATTCCCGTTACTGTGCATTTTATTATATCTCCATTTTTTATTTTAGGCATGTTTTCACCTTCTATATATAATTAGTATAACAAATAATTATTTACTTAACAAGTTTTTGCCTTTATAATATTATTTGGTGATATTAATGGAAGAAAAAATTATAGAAACAATTGATCAAATAAGACCTTATCTTATTTTAGAAGGTGGAGATATTGAATTTGTTAAATATGAAGATGATTATGTATATATAAAAGTAACTGGAACATGTAATAATTGTGATATGTTAGGTGTGGAAATTAATGATGGGATATATAATTTATTAAAAGAAGAAATTCCTACTTTAAAAGGCGTTATAAATATTAATTTATAAGCCAATCTATTTTTTCAATAGGTGCATATTTAGATATTTCTAAATATGCATTTTTTAAAAATAATTCATATTCTTTATTTCTTTTAATAATACTTACTAAACTTTCTTCTGATGTATCATTATTCATTATATTTTCATATAAATCAAAATAATATGATGGATATAATAATCTTGCATATAACATATGATATTCATAAATAGATAATGTTTTTATTTGTAAATAATATTTTAATTCCTCAATTACTTCTTCAACATTATCACTTGTAAAAAACATTGCTTTTAAATATTCTGCAATATCTCTTACTTCTAAATCAAAAATAAAAGATAAAGGATTTAAAAAATTTAATTTGTAATTTGGATAAAAAATACGTCGATGTGCTAAAGTGATTTTTGCATTGTTTAAAGCATTATATTTTAAATTTGTATTGTTTACATAACTTATTGCATTTTCCGCCAAACCTAAATAGTAACTAAATGAATCTTTAATTACTGATTTATTTATTCCTAATTCTCTTATTTGATATTCAAAATAATCCATCTTTTGAATCCATAAACTACTCCAATTATTACGATACATTTTACTAGTATTATAATTTAATGTTAATTTACTAGTCATATTAACAATATCAAATATATCATATTCTTCATTATAGTTATTTACTGACATTAAAATATAATTAAAATTATTTACTTTAGTTAAATATTCGTTGTTTCTATTAATTATAATATTGTGAACATCTATTCCTTTTTCTTTCATGTTGTTAAGACATATCAAAATATCATTTAATTCTTCTAAATCTCTATTAAAATAAACAAAAAAGAAATCTTGGTTTTGATACTTAAAAAAGTATTTACCATCTTGTTCTTTTAAATCATCAATATCAATATTATAATAATATTTAATCGTTTCCTTCATACTAAATTATATAAAAAAAATAGGTTTTAATACCTATTTATTAAATTTTGCTACTAATGCATCAAACATATTTTCACATGCTTTTAAAAATGCTTCTTTATCTGCTGTGAAGTCTACCGGAACTTCTTCAGTATTTTGTTCAGCAACAGGAGTTACCATTGGTTGATCCATTACTGGTGCTTCAACTTGTGAATTTTGTGGAGCTTCTGGCATAACTGGACTTACTTCTGGTGTTACTGTTACCGGTGTTGGACTTGCAACTTCAGGGTTTGTTGAAGCTACATCAACATTTGGTACTACCGGTGTTGGACTTGCAACTTCAGGGTTTGTTGGAGTTACATCAACATTTGGTACTACCGGTGTTGGATTTGCAACTTCAGGGTTTGTTGGAGTTACATCAACATTTGGTACTACCGGTGTTGGGCTTGCAACTTCAGGATTTGTTGGATTTACATCAACATTTGGTACTACCGGTGTTGGATTTGCAACTTCAGGATTTGTTGGTGCTACATCAACATTTGGTGTTTCTCCAACAGGTGGCACTCCAGTCATATTACTTCCCTCTTGTGGTTTATAATTGTTTTTTAATGCTTCAAATGATGCTACTGGTAATGTTAATTGGGTAAAAAACACTTCATCTCCCGTTAAGGCATCTTCTACTTTAACATAATCTACTTGATTCCCAGCGATAATCATTCTTAAATTTTCTTTTACTGCATTCCACTCATTTTGATCTTCTATTTTTAATAATTTATTGTTTTCTAATTTGGATACTAAAATTATAGGTAACCCCATAGTTCCATTTATTTCATTATCTAATACTGCATATATTCCATTATTACCCCTAAATGCTGTTATTAAAGGTTTTTCTAAACTCGTTCCGTTAGTTAAATTTATTTTTATTTTTTCCACATTTATCAATCCCTTCATTTACCTTAAAACAATTATAACAAAATAGTTATTCTTTTTCAACCACCCTTTTGATAATAAAATATTTACAATCAAAAGCACAATTCTTACTAATGTATTCATCTATTTTCTTATAATCATTTATATTTTTATAATTTTTATTTCCTTTTTCATTAAATCCTTTTAATCTTACTTTACCATATGCATAATCCCCTAAAATATAATCAAAATTATCAAAATATTCTGTAATTTTTCCTTCTAAATCTGATACATCTAATGCATCTTTATAATTTTTTATTACTTCATATTTTTTATTATCTATAATTACTTCCATAACTATCCCCCTATAAAACTATAAATGTTAGTATACCTACTACCATTATTATTGTACATATTACACTTAATACTAATAAAATATCAACATAACCATTTCCTGATGTTACTTTGTTATTTTCTCTTTCTATGGCTTCAATTGCTTTATCTAATAAATATTCTTTATTTATAGCATTTTCTCTTATTTTAAAATAATCATATACTTGATGATTTATTTTATCTACTTCGTTTGCATCCATTTGATATAAATCATTCATACTATAGTTTAACAATTCATATGCCTTAACATTTAAATAATGCTTTTCTCTTGTTTTAACTTGTTTTACATTTTCTTTCATTTGTTGTTTAAAATATTTATCTATTTCTAATACATCTTCAGCCATTAAAAAATTATATGATACTTGTAATGGATTTGGTGAATATGGCGTATATAATAAATTGTAAAAATCTTTTACTTCTTTTTCTCTTAATTGGAAATTTAATTTTTTAGCAATTAACATATCTATTAATAATTTTTGTACTGATATAAAATAGAGATTTGACTTTTTTATCATTTTATTAGTTTGTTCTTTTTCTATATCATAATATAATTGTAATTCTGAAAAGAAAATATTTATTTTTTCACTAGAAAATCCGTATTTAGTTAAATTGCTTTTTAATAATTCTTCATCATTTATTACTAATGGATTTACTATATCTAGTTCACTATATAATATAATTAACATTCTTATTACAATTACTAAAAATGAGTTATAAACTACCCCTTTAGGTTGTTCTACACTTTTTAAATAGTCATTTATGGCTTTAGTAAATGCTTCATTAATAAATATGTGTTCCATATACTCACCCTATACTAAATTAGGTAGTGTGAAAAGTTATATACTTTCCACAACCTATATTTCCTTTCTTTATTGAGAATAATTAACAGTTTTGTTAATCACCCCTATTTTTTATTAATT
>CASEYV010000056.1 GCA_949292245.1 uncultured bacterium | reverse complement strand
TACATTTAATAAATTATAAATATCTATATAATTAAATAATAAATTACTTAAAATATAATATAGTAAAATTATAAATAAATTATATAAATAATAATATAAAAAATTATTAATATTAAATTTAAATAATTTAGTAATAATAAAAATTATACTCAAAAAAATAACATTAAAAAAATAAATATTTAATATATAATCTATTAATAAACCAATCCCAATATTTATTAATAAACTTCTCTTATTTAAATCTACTAAAAAGAAAAAAGATAAATAATTAGTATAATTATATATTAATATATCAAGTAGCAAATTAATCATTTAATCACCGCAATATATTTAATATTATTAAAATCAACATCACTTTTTACAGTAATAATTTTTTCAATATTAGTATTATTTAAAGATATATCACTAACCACTCCAACATATAAATCTCCCGGTATATTACCAAGTCCTGAAGTATATATTTTATCATTAATATTTATATCATTATAATTACTTATATCACTAACAATTAATTTACCATTATTTACTTTTAATATACCAAAGTTATCATTTATTTTAACAGATACATTACTATCAATATTAGTAATTAATTTAACTATGCTATTATTTTTATTAACTTTATCAATTATACCAACTAAACCATATTCGTTTATTACTGCCATATTTTTTTCAATATTATCATTACTACCCTTATAAATAGTAATATAATTATTATAATCATATATATCTCGATACATTACTTTAGAAATATTTAAATTAAAAGTACTATTATATTTTATATTATTAATATTTAATAATTCATTATATTCTTCATTTATTTTATTACAATAATTATTATTCAAATTATTTATATCTATATCATTAGGCATAATAAAATAACTTATATTACTAAAAAATATAACAAATAGATAAATACTTAATAATATTATATAATCTTTATATTTTCTTAACATATTATTAGTATTAACTTAAAACCATTAATAATGTATCTAAAATAGATTTATTTATATTATTAATAACATCAGTATTATTTGTTTTTAATAATACTAATTCATAATTTTTAATTTTTTTAATAGTATCATCATTTACTTTTATTTCTTTAATATAATATTTAATATCCTGATTAGCAAAAAAAGTCTCTAACAAAGTTTTTACTTCATTACTACTTGTTGCAGCAATTATAACCCTATATAAACCATTATCTTCATAAATAATAGCA
This sequence comes from uncultured bacterium, assembly GCA_949292245.1. Lineage (GTDB taxonomy): Bacteria > Bacillota_I > Bacilli_A > RF39 > UBA660 > Onthocola_B. The sequence continues at coordinate 5,476 of CASEYV010000056.1, read as the reverse complement.
TTATCATAATTATTTTTACAATTTATAGCATTATCATATATTTTATATACTCCCACTTGAAATAAATTTATAGTATTATCTTTACTAGTTAAAGCATTAACTTCCTTTTTAATATCTCGATAAAACAAAAATGCTATTAAACCCCCGAACAAAATTGCTATAATAATTACCTTTAAATAAGTTTTCATCTTATCACCAATTTTATTATAAAATAAATTAATTAAAAAAATTGTCAAATTTAGGATTTAATGTTATAATAATTCTACATTTTAAAAAAGAAGGAGATAATATGACTACTAAAACATATTTAGAAAATACGATTATTGAAAAAAAAGTTGAATTAACAAGTGATGAATCTTTAGAAGAAATTACTACAGGAGTTACTATTAAAAGTCTACAAGGATTAAGAATAAAAAGAGCAAAAGATATTTTACATTATGAAAGTATTAATGGTAATGATATAATTGCTATTTTTGAAAAAAATGGTGATATAACAACTTATTTAATTAGTAATAATAATGGGGTTTTAAGAATTGAAACTGGTCATGCTAAAAAAGGATTAAAACCATATACTATTTTAAATGAAAGATTAATTGAAGTAGTAAAAAACGATTCAATATGTTTATATGATTTAGAAAAGAAATGCTTTGTTGCTAGAATAAATCCTGGACAAGATACATATCGTATTACTTATAAAGTACAAATCGATGATAAAACTTCTATTTCTATTGTCGCAGTTACTGATAAATCATTTAGTTTAATTAGCCCTACTCTTCAAATTCCTGATTTAAAAATGGATTTTTCAGTCGAAGATAATTGTAATATTATAGAACTAATTAAAAGTGATGAAATTGATACATTAATTGATTCTTACTTACCAGAAATTAAAGAAAAAATAGCAGAAAAAGAAGAAAAAGAGGTAAAAAAACAAAGAAAAATAGCTGTTAAAAAAGAATTTAATGAATTTGAAGCAATGCTTCATACAAGAAAAAAATAAAATTGGACAAAATAAAAAAAGACATTTTGTCCTTTTTAATTCATTTTTTTAGCAACCACATCTTCAGCACTATTCATTACTTTTAATACTTTTTTTCCAGTAGATCTTCTAGCACTTTGATTTTGCATCATATAAACAGATCCTCCGATTAAACCTAATGCTGTAATGGCTCCAGCAACTTTCAAAAAGTTTTTCATTTATCCACCTCATTATTATTATGAGACTTTTTTTAAATTATATACTTCCAAAATCTTATCTTTTAAAGTAGTTTTACGATTTTGAGAATAATTATTATTAACTGCTCGAACAAAAGCACTAGCATCCCCAATAATTGTTAATGTTTTTTTAGCTCTACTTACCCCTGTATAGATAAGTTTATTATAAAGCATTTTATAATAATTATTAACCATTGGCATAATGACATGATCAAATTCACTACCTTGACTTTTATGTATAGTTATTGCATAAGCGTGTTTTATTTGCTTTAGATCTTTTTTAGTATAAACAACTTCATTACCTTCAAAGTTAATAGTAATTTCTTTATCATCAATTTTTTTAATAAACCCAATATCACCATTAAAGACATTTTTCTCTAAATCATTTACTAACTGTAATACTTTATCTTTTTCACGATAAATAACATCACCATAAACTATTTCATTTTTATTTATTTTATTTGGATTATAGATGTTTTGCAAAATAACATTTAAATTATCAATACCATTTTCGCCCTTATACATGGGAGCAAGTATTTGCATTTTTTCTTCATTTATCCCTTTACTTAAACTATATCTAATTATTTGTTCTAGTACATCTTTAACATTTTCTTTTTTAGTTTGAATAAAATTATAATCATCTTTTTTACTTAAAAATTCTTCTGATAAATCCCTATTTTTAATTTCTTTTGCTAAATAAGGTATATAAGAATTATCACTCTGACGATATATTTGATTAAGTGGAACAAAATTAAAATAATCACTATTTATTAAATCTTCTAAAATTAAACCAGGTCCCACACTAGGAAGTTGGTTGATATCACCAACTAAAACAAGTTTTATATTAGGACTTATTCCTTTAAGTAAAGCATCAAATAATTCAATATCTATCATACTAACTTCATCAACAATTATTAATTTATGATTTGTTTTATTAAACTCATTAAAGAAAAAAGTATTACCTTCCTTATACCACTTTAAATATCTATGAATTGTATAGGCCGGCAAGGAAGTTGATAAAGCCATTTTTTTACTAGCCCTTCCAGTTGGTGCCAATAAAGCAATAGTATTCATTATATCAGCAGGCCCTAAATTCTTTTCTTTAATATATATTTTAGTAATTGCATTAATTATTGTAGTTTTCCCAGTTCCAGGTCCACCAGAAATAATAGTTATATTATTATTAAGAGCAGTCTTAATTGCTTTTTCTTGATCAACATTATAATCTATTTTTAAATCTTTTTCTAAATCATTTAATAACTCATCTATATGATCAAAAGTATCAATTTTATAACTATCTATATTTCTTAAATTCGTAGCAATATCTACTTCTGCTTCATAATATTTTGTTAAATATATTCTTCTATCAACAATAATTATTTCATTTTCTTCTACTAATACATTTAATACTTCATCTAAAACATCTTCACTTAAAACTATATTAAACTCAATATTTAATGTTTGATTTATTTCTTCTTTATAACTATATGTATCTCCATTTTGAAAACTTAAAATAAGTAAAGATTGTAATAAACATGCTTTAATCCTAATAATTGAATTATCTGAAAAGTTTCTCACATATATACTATCTACTTTATTAAATTCTACAACTTCTTTAATATCATAAAAATTATCAGCTAAGATATTTTCAATATTATCTTTAAAATGATTATATATTCTACTGCATTCTTCAGTTGAAAAACCATAATTTTGTAATTTAATAATTGTATCACTACTCTTACTATAATTAATTAATGAAGCATAAATCTTATTAGCTTTACTTTCATTCATTCCATCTATTTGTAATAAATTATTTTTATCTTCTTTAATCTTTTCTAAGGCTTCTTCTCCAAAAAAATCTACAATTTTCTTAGCAGTTCTAATTCCACAACCATTTATAAAAGAACTTGATAAAAATTCAATAATAGAATCTTTGGTTGTTGGCATAGGTCTTTCATATCTTAAAACCCTATATTGCATTCCAAATCGATTATTCTTTTCATAATTTCCATATAAAATCAAGTATACATCTAAATATACTTCATTAAAAGTTCCTGTTACTGTAATAGTTTTATTTACTAAATCACTTAACTTAGTATCATTAGTTTCTTTAATTCTAAATAATGCTACTACATAACCATTATCATCATTTTGATATATTATTTTCTTTAATTTTCCTTTAATGTAATTCGTATTCATATATTTTTCCTATTTCTAATTTTTTGTGAATGGTAACATATAAATAATTACTTGTATGGCCCATACTAATACCATTATGACATTCTTCAACTAAAACATCAAGTTTTTTTCCTTTAAATTTATCATAATATTCTTTTTCTAATTTACTTGATAAATTTATTAATTCTTTTACTCTTCTTTTTTTAGTTACTTCATCAATCTGTGGCATTCTAGAAGATGCAGTATTTTCTCTAATAGAATATGGAAATACATGAATTTTACTAAATTTAACTAAATTAACAAAAGCTAAAGTATTATTAAATTCTTCTTCAGTTTCATAAGGATGACCTACAATAATATCAGTTGTTATCGATATATCAGGTCGAATACTTCTAATAACTTTAATTTTATCTAAAAAGTATTGTAAATCATACTTCCGATTCATTTTTTTAAGTATTACATCACTACCAGATTGTAATGGAATATGTAAATGATTACAAATCTTAGGATTATTTTTTAAAGTTTCCATAAATTTATCATTTAATTCAGTTATTTCAATACTAGATATTCTAATTCTTTTTATTTTTTCAATCTTACATAAATCATTTAATAAATCACTTAAATCTAAGTTATTAAAATTATATCTTCCCGTGTGTATTCCTGTTAAAACTATTTCACAATGATTATTATCCGCAAGGCACTTTGCTTCTTTTAATATTACATCATAGTCTTTACACCTAACACTACCTCTAACAAATGGAATAATACAATAAGAGCAAAAATTATCACAACCATCTTCAATTTTAATATATGCACGTACATGATTAAAATTATTAATAACCATATTTTCAAATTCTAAATCCCTATTATTATAAAATTTAATAAATCTATTTTTATCTTTTAAATAATTAGTTATTATTTTTGCTATTTTACTTTTATCTTTATTACCAATAAGTATATCAATTTTCAAATTTTTATATAACTCTTGTTTATTTTGAGCACTACAACCACATACAACTAATATTTTATTATTATACTTATTTATAAAACTTTTAATAGTTTTTAAACATTTTTTATCTGCAGTATTTGTAACTGTACAAGTATTAACAATTATAATATCACAATCATCAATATTTTCTTCATAACAAAAATTATGATGAAGCAAGGATTCCTTCATCATATTAGATTCATATTGATTTACTTTACAACCAAAAGTAATAATATTAAATTTCATAACCTACCCCAACTCTTTTTGCAATCTTTTTAATGCTTCTAAAAAAGCTTCTTCTTTTGCAAAACTAATAACTCTAATTTCACTATTTACTTTATTTTCATTATTTTTATTAGTCAAATTATCTAAATTAACTTTCTTTACTGATAAATCATCATAAATATCTTCTTTTTCATAATTTAAGCCATAATTATTATTTTTATTAACTAATTCATCATAACTAATTATCGCCTTATCTTCTTGTTCTTTTTCATAATCAGTAAAATTAATTACTACTTCATCATCACTCTTCATATTCTCCCTTAATTCCTTTACAATTTTCATCTCTGCTGTTTCATCTTCGTTTTTTTTATCATCTTCATCTTCATTAATTCTTATAAAATATATAAGTGTTACTACTAAAATCATAAGTATTACTATTGAAAAAAAGAAAACTATATCAATAAAACTTAAAGATTTTAAAAAATCACCAATGTCCTGTATTACACTCATTTCTCTACCACCACACTATTATTTTATCAAATAATTGTAAACATTTTAAGTCCTTATACACAATTTGACACATATACATGTCAAATAGTTGTCTATTATTATAACACTATAATTAAATATAGTAAAGGATTTTTATATTTCATCATCTAAATAAATCACTTAACTAAACATTACTAAAAAAATAATCATTTTATTGTAATATATATAAAATTTTGTTATACTATAAATGAAAGCGTTACCCCTAGTGGATAATGCCTGTTTGGTTTAGGCACTATACCTTTTTAGGCTAGTGTCTTTTTCTTATATTAATTTAATAATAATTAAAAGTAATATAATTATGATTACTAGAAGTAATTTTCTTTC
>CASEYV010000055.1 GCA_949292245.1 uncultured bacterium | reverse complement strand
TTTATTATACAACTAGTTGTATAATAAATCAAAAAAAATATAAATAGAAAGGGATCAATCAAATAGATTAATATTTCTATAAGATTGATTATACGTGATTCGTATGGAAAAAAATAAATATCAAAGAGCATCTAAAAATACTAAAAAAGAAGTAGCAAAAGAATTTTTTAATACAGAATATGGTCATAGTTTAAAAGTTAGACTAACTCGCTTATTGATATATAGTGTATTGTTGTTTGGTTTTTTCATTTATTTTTTAATCGATGGTATAATGGATAATAATAATGTATCAGAAATTATTTTGGGAGTTGTCTTTGCTTTGTTTGCAATTTTGTTCTTAGTGGGAAGTTACTATGCTAAAGTTAAAAATTGTAATACTTATATGATAAATAATCCTAAAAAAACAAATAAAAAGAAAAAATAGCATATGATTAAATATGGATGTATTTAATCGCTTAAATAAATTAAATAATGAAAATATAATTTGGATAATATATTTTTTTATCGCAGCTTTTGCATTACTTGCAAATTACTACGAAAAAGATTATGTTTTAAATAAAAATAAAGATTCTTATGGCAAACAAAAAGCAATTCATATTGCTATTTTTTTGATTGCTTTTTTTATATATCTATATTTTGTATTAACTATTACTAATGATTTAAATAATATGGAAAAAAATTTTAATAATAGTAATTATCGAAATACTTTTTTAAAACTAATTGCTGCTTTATTGTTTCTTATCGGCGGAGCTATTTATTTAGTACAAGAAGTGTCTACTAATGAACTTGATGAAATTGGCTTTGTTTAAAAAAAATAACGATATGTTTTATGAGCTTCTAAAGTTATGCCATTAACATTTGCTAAATCTGATATTGTAACTAATTGATAACCTTCAACATATAAATATGGTAATAATTTTTCTATTGCTGATACACTAGTTTTATGAATGTCATGAAATAATATTATTGAATTTTCTTTTACATTATCTAATACATAGTCTACTAAGTAATCAATATTTTTATATCTCCAATCTTCGGTGTCTATATTCCATAATATAAATGGTAAATCTAATGATTCTTTAATTTTGTTATTTATAGATCCATATGGTGGTCTTATTAATGTATAACCACTACCAATAGCAGAGATTAATTCTTCATTGCTTTTATTAAATTCCTCTTTTATTTTTTCAATATCTTGACGCAAGAAATTTTCATGATTATATGAATGATAACCTATCTCATTTCCATTAGTAAAAGATTCTTTTAACACATCTTCGTATTCTTTAATATTTTTACCTAAAATAAAGAATGTTGAATTTGATTTGTTATTCTCTAAAATATCTATTAAATTTTTAGTATACTTTCCTGGTCCATCATCAAAAGTTATAGCTATTTGTTTTTTTGCTAGATTTATTGCTTTTCCATCTTCATTTTGATATTCACTATCTAAATCCAAATTAATACTTATATAATCTTTTATTTCATTGTAATTAATAGTTAAATATAAATCTTCCTTTACAACAGGTGTTATCTCATAATCATAATAATATATTATTAATTCATTGTCTTTCATAAAGTATACATTGTTTTTATCACCATTATTTAAAACATCTGCAATAAATGTAGGATATTTTAAGTATAATAATTCTTCAATCTTATTATTAAAGTCACTTTCTCTTCCTTCTTTGATTAAATCAAATATACTTATTTCTTTACCTGTTTGATAATCAAATAAAATTGATGTATATTGTTCATTTTCTAATAATAATATTGATGTTACACTTAGTTTTATATCTATTACATCAACTATAGATATAGATCCATCATCTATACTTGCAATATATTCATCAATTTTTTTGTTTCTTTCTTTATTTTTATCAGTCTTTACTACTGTAGTAGATTCAATCAATGTATTATCAGATAATTTATGCAGATAATTATTAGTAAATACACAAAAAATTAAAGCAAGGCCAAAAATTATTGTCCAAAAAACACTAATATATTTACCTTGCTTTAATTTAAATTTCATATTTACTACCTTCTATACATTTTTTACATCTTTTTTCTTAAATACTATAAACATAGCTACTATCATTATTACTAAATATACTAAACAGGTAATTATCGAATGCGTTAATGAATTACCAAATGTCGATACCCCACCGAATAAAAAGTCTGAAAAATTCCAATTTGTTGTTACAAAATAATTTAGTATTTTTGTATCATAATATAATGCAAAACTATTTATTAATTCACTACCAATTATTCCACAGAATGTTAATGCTATTGAAAATGCTGTATTATTAAGAATTACTGAACAAGCAAATGCTAGTGTTGTAAGTAATAATATTTTTGGAGCACTTGTAAGACAATATAAACCAAAATATTTAAATACATTAACAGTTTCTATTTGATTATTTGCTAAATTATATACTACAACTGGGATATTTAGAGAACTATATCCAAAGAATATTCCCCCGATGATTAATTGACTAATTAATAATACTAATATTATAAATGGTATGAATAATATAGCACTTAAGTATTTTGCTAATAATATTTTTTCTCGTTTTTTAGGAATAATTAGTAAACTTTTTATTGTACCCTTATTAAATTCTTCACTAACTAATCCTCCAGCTATCATAATGACAAAAACTAATATTAAAAATGAATATTCACCAAAAAAGTTTATTAATATTCCTCTTAGTGTTTGCCTATTATTAATATCCTCTTTTTCTTTTAATATATACTGATCTTTTTGATAATTTATATAATCTTCTTTATAATCAGCATTTTTACTTATTACGTATTCTGCATAACCATATAAAGAGTTTCTAATATCTGCAATAGCTGTATTTAAATAATCATGACCATAACATAAATTTTCAGTAATACGGTATTCATTTAATTTTATTTGTTCATCTATTTTTAAAAGTTCTTTTTTGTAATAAATTATTTCATCATTGTTATTTGTATTATTAAGTAATTCAGTGTACATTTTTTTATCAGAGTTTAAATCATCTATTTCACTATTTACAAAATATTTCCAATTATTGTTTGTAATATTTTCTTTGATTTCCTCTAACTTTTGTTTGTATTCTAAAATGTCTTCTTCATAATTATAAATGGTTGAATATATATAATTATTATCTACTACTCTATATTCTTCCATAAATTTTTCATATTGCCAAGATTCTTTATCATAATTAATTGCTAGTTCATAGGCATCAAGATATGATTTATATCCTGCATATTCTGATGCATTTGCTTCAGTTGGCGAATTGTCATTTATATAATCTTTAGCAAATTCATAATCATAGTAATTATACTCATCAAAATAATACATACTACTATTTAATAAATCACTTTTTTTGTATATTATATTAGTTATTAATACATATATTAAAGCTATTATTAGAAATATTATAGTGCTTTTTTTATGCATTATTCTATATATTTCATTTCTTATTAATCTTATCATTTGTCACCTCTAGTTTTTTTCAAGAATGCTTCTTCAAGAGTAATCTCAGTTTGTTTTACTTCATATATATCTATATCTTCTTTTACTAGTTCTTTTATTGTTTTTGCAATTAAATCTCTATCGCCATTAATCTTAAAAGTACTTTTAGTTATATCATAAGCACCTTTTATATTTATTTTAGAAGTATCACTTACTTTAAATATAAATTGGTTTTCATTCTTTTTAAGTGCTGTTACTTCATTAGTCTCAATTATTGTTCCACTATCAATAATACATACTTTGTTACAAAAACTTTCGAGTTCCGCTAAATTATGACTAGATATCAAAATGCCCATTCCTTCACTAGCAAGTCTTTTAAGTAATACTCTTAAGTCTTTTATTCCTTCAGGATCAAGTCCATTAGTTGGTTCATCTAATATTAATACATTTGGTTTGTTAAGTAGAGCTCTTGCTATTCCTAATCTTTGTCTCATACCTAATGAATATTTACTTACTTTATCATTTATTCTTTTTTCTAATCCAACATATTTTACTATTTTATCAATTTTTTCATTGGTTATATTATCATAACAACTTGCTATTAATTTTAAATTTTGATATCCTGTTAAATACATGTAAAAATCAGGATTTTCAACTATTGCTCCCACTTTATTTATGGCTTTTTCAAAATCTTTTTTGATATCATAGCCGTTTATAGTTACTTTACCTGAATTTATTTTTTGTAACCCTAATATTAACTTAATGGTTGTTGTTTTACCACTACCATTTGGACCAATAAATGCTAATATGTCCCCTTCACTAATCGTAAATGATACTCCCTTTAATATCTCTTTACGGCCAAATTTTTTGTGTAAATCTTTACATTCTAATACTTTTTCCATATCTTCCTTCCTACCTATTAAAAGTCTTTAAATATATTTCTTTAATCCGAGCATTTGATACATGAGTATATATTCCTGTTGTATTTAAACTTGAGTGACCTAATAACTCTTGAACAGTTTTAATGTCTGCTCCATTGTTGAGCAAATGTGTAGCAAAAGTATGTCTTAATGTATGAGGCGTCACATGTGTTTTTAATGCTAAGTTTTTAACAATTTCTCTTACCATGTATTCTATTTCATAAATATTTAATTTGGCATTATCCTTATTTACAAATAAATACTCACTTTTATGCCCTTCAATATATTTATTCAAATAATATCTTGCATATTCTCCAAAATAAACTATTCTTTCTTTATTTCCTTTTCCTAATACTCTTATTGAGTTATTACTAAAGTTTATATCTTTTACTTTAATATTAGCAATTTCACTTACTCGACATCCTGTTGCATAAAGCATTTCTATTAATAATCTATTCTTTAATCCCTCTTTAGAAGTAGTATCAATACTATCAAATATTTTTGCTAATTCTTCATAATTTAAATAATTTGGCAACTTTTTTTCTAACTTGGGATTTCTTATACTGCTAAATATATTAAAATCAATTAATCCTTTATTTAACAAATAATTATAAAAACTTCTTAATGCACTTATTCTTCTAGATATCGTTGTATTTTTTAGTTTTTCTTCATCTAAGTATTTTAAATATTTTCTTATATCTTCATTTGTTAATTTTAAATAATCAATTTTATTTTTTTTAGCAAAAAGAAAAAAGTCATTTAAGTCTAATTTATAACTATTTATTGTATTATCAGAATAATTTAATTCTTTCTTTAAATAAACTAAAAAATTACCTACTTCTACCATGACCTTCACTTAACTTTTGTTCAAGTTCACTAATTTCCACTTTTAAACGATGAATTGCAACATAGTCTTCCATTATATTATGATATGATTCAGTTTTTACTACACTATCTGTCCTTCGATTACTAACTATTCCATCTAAATAATTTATATCTTCTTGATACGATGCAATTTCTTTGCGTTTTTCAGCAATTAAATTTTGTATTTCTAAATAATATTGCATTTCTCTATCTAAATCTGTTGCTGGGTTCATTTGAGCTAATTCTTCATCGCTTAAAAATGCTGTATCATCATATTGTTTTTGATATTCTCTATTAAAATATTTTTGTAAATTATCCATTACCTCTTACACTCTCCATTTTTAAAACCCCATTAAAATCATTTCCTATATTCATGTATTGATTTGTATCTAGATTAACTAACGTTACTTCTACTTTCCAATTATGTACTACTAAGGAATTAGTTGAAATTTCATAATTTTGTGCTATGTAAAAATCTCCATTTTTAGTTGTTATATCAAAACCTTTGTATCCTTGACTCTCAACATATTCTAAACCAGGAATTTCTGTTAATTCTTCTCCATTAGGGTCAATTACTTTGATAAGTAATTCTGCTTTTTCATCTGGAGTAGTATAAATAAATTCATTGTCCTTTATTTCTAATTTTAAATTATAATAATATGTTTTAGTGACTGTACCATCACTTTCTACTTTTAAAGTAGCACTTGCAGAAATGTCAGATGTTAAATTACCCATGTCTTTGCCAAAATTATAATCATTTGCTAATATATAAATGGGTTTTCCAACATCAAATGTTAGCCAGTCTAAAATTGTTGCTGCTTGAGCATCTATTACTGGTGATACATTTGATACATTTATATACGTAAAAAAAGCCATAGTTGCACTTGTTATCATTGAAAATATTGCTAATACATAAATAATCAATAATGTTATCTTTGTTTTTTTATTCATATTAATCTCCATATTTAGAATAACAAAAAAGTCTAAAAAAATCAACTCTTTAGACTTATTTTAATTAAGTTTTTTTATTTGTTAAAAACAATTCTACTATTAATACTTTATTTTACTGGGCTTATTGGTTTTTGCCATTATTAAATTTAAATTCTATAAACATATTATAAATATCTTTATTACTTAATATTTTAAATAGAATCATTTCTTTATTATTACAATCTTTTATTATTATTTTTTGGGTATGTTCATCTTTTGGCAACCGTTCTCCATTTTTAGATTTAAAATCTCTATCAATTATATTTCTTAATGTTTTTACATCTTCATATAATCTATCTAAAATTTACATTATTGTCTCAATTGATTCGTTATCAAAGTCTATTCCAAAAAAGTGAACCGAATTTGCAATATCTTCTACTGTCAAAGTTTTTAAAAAATTTCTTATATTTTGTTCAGTTGTAATCATTTCTATTCATCACCTTGTATAATATAATTAGTTCTTTTTAAAGAACTGAATATATTATATCCTTTCTTTAAAAATTTTTGTTTTTTTAGATTTTTTGATATAATATGT
>CASEYV010000054.1 GCA_949292245.1 uncultured bacterium | reverse complement strand
TTATTACAGTTCCTGAATATTCATTAGGTACATTAATTATTACTTTTTCAAATGGTTCTAATTTCTTACCATTTTCTTCTTTAAATATTACTTGTGGTTTTGATACTGATAGTTCATAACCTTCACGTCGCATGTTTTCAAGTAATATTGATAAATGTAATTCTCCTCTACCACTTACTTTAAAACCATCTGAATCTTTTAACTCTTCTACTTTTAACCCAACATTGGTTTCTAATTCTCTATCTAATCTTTCTTTTAAATGTCTATTAGTTAAAAATTTGCCACTTTCACCAGCAAAAGGAGAATCATTAACTAAAAAATTCATCGATAAGGTTGGTTCATCAATAATTATTTTTGGTAAGGCTTCTATATGTTCTTTATCACAAAATGTATCACCAATTGATACATGACTACATCCCGCAACTGTTACTATATCACCATAATATGCTTCACTTACTTCTACTCTTTTTATTCCTTCATTAATAAATAATTTAGTTACTCTAAAGTTTTCTTTAGTACCATCATTTTTTACTATTACTACATTTTCTCCAACTTTTATTTTTCCTTTGTTAATTCTTCCTATTCCTAATCTTCCTATATATTCATCATATGCTAGTTGACTTATTTGCATTTGTAGAGGATCATTTATATTTCCTTCAAATGGTTTGGTGTTATTAATTATGGTTTCAAATAATGGTGTTAAATCTTTATCTTCATCATCTATATTATATTTAGCATAACCATTTCTAGCACTACCATAAAGTATTGGAAAATCTAATTGTTCATCTGTTGCTCCTAATTCTAAAAACAAATTAAAAGTCATGTCTACTACTTCTATTGCTCTTTCATCTTTTTTATCTATCTTATTAATAAATAATATTGGTTTTAAATTGTTTTTTAGGGCAACACTTAATACAAATCTTGTCTGAGGCATTGGTCCTTCAGCAGAATCTACTAAAAGTATTACTGTATCTACTGTTTTTATTATTCTTTCTATTTCTGATGAAAAATCAGCATGACCGGGAGTATCTACTATATTTATTTTATAGTCTTTGTATTTTATTGCACAATTTTTAGCAGTTATTGTTATTCCTCTTTCTTTTTCTAAGTCACCACTATCCATTACACAATCTATTAGTTCTTCATTTTCTCTAAATACTCCACTTTGACGTAGTAAACCATCTACTAATGTTGATTTACCAGCATCAACGTGAGCAACTACTGCTATATTTATAATTTTATCCATATAACTCACCCTTTTTTTCGCACCACTAGATAATAATACAAATACTTTTAATTGTCAACCTTAACTTCTAATAAAATGGATGTATCTAGGAATTTCTCTTTCCTTTTCTAAATCAAATGCATCTATTAATATCTTATAACTTAATTCCATTCCTTTATATATATCCTCACTTAAGCCTTCACATGATTGTTTTATTTCTTTAATGTCTTTTTCATCTAATAATAACAATAATGCTTTAAAAAAGCTTTGTCTTTTAAGAGCGTCTGTTAAAACTATTTTAGATAAATAATCGGAATTAGAATTCTTAAATAATGAATTTATTATTCCACAATATAAAATATTTATTAAAAATTGATTCGTTGAATCTTCATTATGATTATCATTTAATATATAAGGATTTAAGTCAGTAATAAATCTTGAACTTAATAAATCTTGTTCAGTTTCAGGATATATCATTGCTGATTTGTATTTTTCAAAAATAACTTGAGTTCTATCTAGTTTTTCATTTCTTTCAATAATCGCTAAATATAATGGGATTATTTTCTTTTTTAGATTATAGTCTTTTCCTAAAATAATCATTGATGGAAGTAAATATGGTTTTCTTTCTTTAATTTCATCTTTTAATGTAAATAAATGTAATAATAATTTATTAAGAAGTCTAATTAATACTAAATCATTAAATTTAAAATTAATTATAAGGCCTTCAATTTGTATATCATTATTAGAATTATTAGTATGATTTTTTAAATTACGTATTTTATTATAACCAACTAATGTTGTATCAAGATTACAAAATAATCTTTTAAATATATTATCTTCTAATGCTAAAGTCGTTTTTAATCTTTCATAGCAACTTAAATATTCTTGAGCACCATATTTATTATTTACTTCAAGGTTATATAATTCTATATATATTTTATAAACTTCACTCGTTATTTTAAGAAGTGCTTCATAAGCTTCATTATTAAACATAATATTTCCCTCACTTATGGGAATATATACTAACATTAATTAAACAAAAATGCAAGAAAAAACCAAGTTTTGCACTTGATTTTGCACTTGATTTACTTAATAACCTAATTTTTCATAATATTCATATAATTCTTTAAAACGATTATAATGAATGACTTCTCTTTGTCTTAAAAATAAAAGTGGTTCTATAACTGCTCTATCTGTTGCTAAATCTATTAAATTTTCATAGGTGCTTCTTGCTTTTTGTTCTGCCGCCATGTCTTCCGTTAGGTCTGTTAGTGGATCTGCACTTACTGCAAGAGCTGATGCCGAAAATGGAATGCCACTAGCATTTTCGGGATATACTCCTTTATTATGTTCAGTATAATAACTTTCTAAACCCGCTTGTTTGATTTCTTCAATGGTTGCATTTTTCATAAGTTGTCTTACCATTGTTGCTACCATTTCCATATGTCCCATTTCTTCTGTTGCTATATCATTAAGTAAGGCTCTACCCAATTCATCGGGCATACTAAATTTTTGGGAAAAATATCTTAATGTTGCTCCAAGTTCACCATTTGGGCCACCAAATTGTGTTACTATTAGTTTTGCCATTTTTAAATCTTTTTTAGTTATATTAATTGGATATGCTAAGTGCTTAATATATTTAAACATATTTAGTATCATCCTCTCTTTCCCATGGCCATGGATCTTGAATCCATGAAAAATTAGTGTTGGAATCGTTATCAATTACTTCTAATGGGCCATATTTTTTAACATATTCCATTTCTTTTTGACATGATAATTCTACTAGTTTATTAAACTTTTCTAATAATTCTTGGTCTTGGGGATGTAAATCTAAATAAAGATTTAAATCATTAATAGCAAATGATAATTCCATTATATCTAATAATAATGCTTCTTTTTCAGTTTTAGGTATTACCTTTTTATATGTATAATCTTTGTATGGTTTATATTCATCTTTAAATAAATTACCACGAGCAAAACCTTCACTAACTGATACTAACTTTGGATTATTAGTAGAATTATTTTGTTCTTTAAATAAATTAGGATATAAGTTATAAGTTATAAATCCTAAATTATCATCAAATAACATTTTATCCCTCCCTACATTATAGTATGATATCCTATATTAGTGGCTTGGGTTAAATGCTTAATTTATTTGAAAAAATAATGCGTTTAGGTTATAATAAATTAAGGTGATATATATGGCTAAGAAAAAGAAAAGTAAAGATAGTAATAATAATCCTACTTATAGTGTTGAGTTAGTTGGACTTATCCTTATATTATTAGGGATTATAGGTTTTGGATTTGGCTTTGTTGGAGCTTTGCTTAAAAGATTTGCCATCTTCCTAGCAGGTTCTTGGTGGTTACTTGTTTTAATACTTACTATATTTTTAGGTATATATATGCTTTATAAAAGAAAAATGCCTAAATTTGCTAGCCAAAAATTAATTGGGATTTATATTATTATAGGTATTATTCTAGTTGCTAGTCATTTTGAGTTTTTAAATCTGGCAAATTCACCAAAAGATATATTTAGTGTTACTTATAATAATTTTATGGAAAGAACTTCAAGTATTAATGCTAATAATGCCCTAGATACTAGTGGTACTTCTTCAGTATGTATTGGGGGAGGTTTTATTGGTGCAACATTTATTGCTTTGCTTTATGCACTTTTTGGTAGAACTGGTACTATTGTTATTCTAGTTTTATTAGGTGTGTTTGCTTTGGTTTTAACCTTTAATGTTAATTTATCTAGTCTGTTTAGTAAAATATTTAATTTATTTAAATTTAAAAAGAAAAAGAAAACTATTAGTGATGATGAAATAGTTACTACTAATAGTAATGAGGCTTTAAAAGAAGAAGTTAAAAAACAAGATAAAATTGTTATTACTAGTATGGAAGAATTAAAACAAAAACCTATTAATCAAGAATCTTTAGAAACATTTAAAAAAGAAGATGTTTATGAAGATATCGGTTATACACTTCCTAAATTTAATCAAATATTTGATCCTGTAAAACAAAAGAAAATTAATTCTACTGATTTTACTAAAAGTAATAAGGAAATATTAGAAAGAGTTTTAAGAGATTTTGGTATTAATGCTAAAGTTGTTGAAATACATATTGGTCCTGCTGTTACAGAATATGAACTTACTGTTCCTGCAGGTACTAAAGTAAGTCGTATTGTTAATATTAATAAGGAAATTGCTCTTGCTCTTGCTGCTAAGGATGTTATTATTCAAGCACCAATCCCTGGGAAAAATACAATTGGGGTAGAAATTCCTAATCCAACTATTAGTAGTGTTACTTTAAGAGAAGTTTTAGAGTCTCCACAAAATTTAAAAAGTGATGCTGCTATTTGTGCCGCATTAGGTAAAGATATTATGGGAACTCCTAAAGTGTTTGATTTAACTAAAATGCCCCACCTTTTAGTTGCAGGTTCAACTGGTTCTGGTAAATCCGTTTGTATTAATGGTATTATCGCATCAATTTTAATGCGTTATAAACCTAATGAAGTTAAACTTGTCTTGGTTGATCCTAAAAAAGTTGAACTTACTAATTATAATGGTATTCCCCACCTTTTATGTCCTGTTGTAAGTGATCCTAAAAAAGCTAGTCTTACTTTACAAAGAGTTGTATCGGAAATGGATAAACGTTTTACTATCTTTAGTGATAGTGAAGTTAAAAATATTACTGGGTATAATGAATTAGTTGATAAGGAAAATAAAAAACATCCGGAAAAGAAAATGTCAAGAATGCCTTATATAGTAGTAATTATTGATGAACTTGCAGATTTAATGCTTGTTGCTTCTAAAGAAGTTGAAGATTCTATTACAAGAATTACGCAACTTGCTCGAGCAGCAGGAATTCATTTGATTGTTGCTACTCAAAGACCTTCAACTGATGTCATTACTGGATTAATTAAAAATAATATTCCTTCAAGAATTTCTTTTGCGGTTTCTAGTCAAATAGATTCAAGAACTATTCTTGACCAACCTGGAGCTGAAAAATTGCTTGGTAAAGGTGATATGTTATACTTCCCTATGGGTGATAGTGCTCCGACGAGAATACAAGGCTGTTTTATAAATGATGATGAAATTAAAAGATTAATCGATTATTGTAAAAGTCAAGCAACTGTCAAATATAATGAAGAATTTGAAAATGTTAGTTCAAATACTGCAAGTGGATCTGCTAATTCATTTGCTGGTGATGATGATGAGGCTTATAATGAAGTCGTAGAATTTGCTATACAAACAGGTAAAATAAGTGCTTCTTTAATCCAAAGAAGATTTAGATTTGGTTATAATAGAGCTGCTAGATTAATGGATTTGTTAGAAGCAAGAGGAATCGTAGGACCACAAAATGGTTCAAAACCAAGAGAAGTTTTAGTTAAATTAGAAGATAATAATGAAAATGAATAAAAAAATACTATTAAAATTTGGAAATTTATGTTAATATATTAATGGAAGGTAGGCAAATATATGAATGATAAAGAAATGAAAAAAGCAACTTTGAGTATTTCTCCTAGAACTGTTTATATTATTATTGCAGTCGTTTTAATCGCTATTTTAGTTGGTGTATATGTTTATCGAGTATCAAAAGTTAAAAATGAAGAAAAAATCCAAAATAGTTATTTACTAACAACCGATACTGTTAGTTTGGAAATTAAAAATTTGGATGAAATCAATCAAATTTTATCAGAAGCTCCATCACAATATTTTGTTCTTATTACTTATACTGGTGATGAAGATACTTATGAACTTGAAGAAAGTATTAAAGATATTATCGATGAATATAAATTAAATGATGCCTTTTATTATTTAAATGTTAAAGATATTATGGAACAAGATAATTATATTACAAGAATTAATACTGCTTTTAATACTAGTGAAATAAGTAAGGTCCCAACAATTTTATATTTTCAAGATGGTAAGTTGGAATATGTTGTTGAAAGAGTTGATGATAATATGATTAATGCTGGAGATTTTCAAAAAGTATTAGATATTTATGGATATGAAGGTCAATAAAGACCTTTTTTTATAGGATTATTATGATTAATGTTGTTTTATTTGAACCGGAGATACCACAAAATACCGGTAATATAATGCGAACTTGTGTTGCTACTAATGCTACTTTACATCTTATTAAACCTTTAGGATTTAAAATTGATGATAAAACTTTAATTAGAAGTGGTGTTAATTATATAGATAAATTAAAATGGTTTGTTTATGAAAATTATGATGAATTTTTAAGTAAAAATTCTAATGGAGTATTTTATTTTCTTACTAGATATGGTCATAAACCTCCATCAGAATTTGATTTTAGTGATAAAGATAAAAATATCTATTTTGTCTTTGGTAAAGAATCTACGGGAATCCCTAAAAGCATTTTAAAACCACATATTGATAATTGTATAAGACTACCAATGAGTAATAATGTACGTTCACTTAATTTATCTAATACTGTGGCTATTATGGTTTATGATGCCTTAAAAGCCCAAAATTATCCCGATTTGTATTTTGATGAGCCACATAAAACAAAAACTGAAATTGAAGATTATAACGAATTAAAAAAACTATAATTAATGCGA
>CASEYV010000053.1 GCA_949292245.1 uncultured bacterium | reverse complement strand
AATTTTATGACATTTGGCCTTTTCGTCATGCCAACTTTTACTATTCCATATAATTTTTCAATAATGTTCAATTTCCTATTGACACATTATAGTTGGTCTCAAAATTTATTATATCAAAAAAAATAAAAGTTTAAAACTTTTATTAATATTTTCTTATATTTTTTTAATCTAATTTACTTCCTCCCCATTCAACTACAACGAAACCTTCTCTTTTTGGAGTTTCTAATTTTTGTTCTTTAACATCTATTGGTTCATCTAATCCTTTAAATTCCATTAATATTCTAATTATAGTATCAGGGGTAGGACTAATTTCTAGTGGCATATAATTATTAATTTCTTCAATGCTTTTAAAACTAATAAAATTATATTTATTTTCTTCTAATTGCGGTAGCCAATAAATTATAAATTCATTTGCTTCTCTTTCGTTTAACCCTAGTATTACTAATTTTTCTTCTAAAAATTTAATAGTATCCTCTTTTTCACTATAAATCCTTCAGTTAAATTATTATATGTATTTCTTTTGCCTTCCCAATACAAGCCATATAAATTACGACCAGTTTTTAAATCTATAAGATTCCCATTAGGATATGCAATAACATTCCAACTGCTTTCATATTTTGGATAAGTAGTTGTTACTTCTTTTATATTACCCAATTTAATTTCTACTTCCATTTGATTTTCAGGATATAAATATATTAAAGGTTTATCAGTAATAACTTCTTCTAAATTTAAATCATCGCAATTATATTCATTTTTATTTTCTTCTATATAATTATAAGATACATTAGTAATATTAAAGCTATTATTTATAGGAATAAAATATACTTCTTTAGTAGGAGCACATATTCCACATGATCCATTATAACTAATAAACAAATCAAGATTATCAGTTGATAAATCATCAATTACTACCTTATTTATAATTCCAGAACAATCATCAATTTCTGGAACAACTAATAAATAACTATAATCTTTAAATTGTTCTTTTGTAATATTATTTTTTAAGCCATAATTATTAACAATTTCTTGATAAGTTACATAATTTGTAATTATTTTATCTTTATAAGTAAATTCAATGTCATTAAGGAGTTTTCCACCATAAATTATGGTTTTATTTATTCTATCTATTTCTAATGCCTTTGAAGTTAGTTCATTTTGTAAATAATTAATTAAGTTTTTGTTTGCTACATTATAAACAAAAATTTCTCTAGATATAACAAATCCTATGAAAACAAAAAAAATAACACATATTATTATTAAAATCATACTAATTACTTTAATATTTAACACATTAACTATTTTCTTCTTCATATAACATTCCCTTTTATTTTATATTAACGCAAATAAATTAAAAAAAGAAGTTTTTACACTTCTAATTAATTACTTTACGTTAATAATACCAAAACTGCTATCTTTTCTTTTATATAGTACAGAAACACAATCTTCATCTAAATTTTTAAAAACAAAGAAATCATGATTCAACAATTCAATTTGTAAAATTGCTTCTTCTTCATCCATTGGTTTCATATCTATATTTTTTCTCTTTACAATTTTATCATAATCATCATCTTCAAGAGCTTCATAGTCAAAATTCATTTCAAATTTTGGCAAATCACGATATTTCTTTTCTAAACGATCTTTATTCTTTCTAATTTGACCTTCCAATTTATCAACAACTAAATCTATTGCTGCATACAAATCTTGATGCCTTTCTTCAGCCCTTAATGTAAATTTACTAGTTGGAACTGTAACTTCAATACTTTGATCTTGATTTTTAACTTTAATTAAAACTTTACATTCAATATCCTTTGGCTTTTCAAAGTACTTATCTAATCTTCCTAATTTTTCATTAATGTAATCTTTAATAGACTTAGTAACTGTTACCTTATCTCCTCGAATACTTATTTTCAAAATAATCACCTCTATTAATAATATACCATAATTACTTTAAAAAAACTACCTTATTTAAATTTTTTACATGTATTAATTAAGTAAAAACCTTAATTGAATAACTCAATTAAGGCTAATATTTAAGAAACTAAACTTTTTTCTTCTTCTACCACATCAATTGCTTGTAATCCCTTAGCTGTTTCAATAAGTTTAAAATTAACTAAAGAGCCTTCCGTTAATGTTTTATAACCATCTTTAACTATAGCAGAATAATGCACAAAAATATCTGATAATTGATCATATTCAATAAAACCATAGCCTTTTTCGTTGTTAAACCATTTAACCTTGCCTTGCATCACTTCAATCACTCCTTCCTTCTTTATTTTAATTTAACATTATTTTTATACTGATGCAACACAATTCGCATATCAAAATTCGACAAAAAAATTAGCACTTCTGCTAATTACTATCTACTACATAAGTATCATAATTTGAATATAAATAAGTTTTATTATTATAAGTAGATTCATATTTGTTAAAAATATCTTGTAATAATTTACCGTGTCCAATAATTAAAATATCTTTATTGTTAATTCTGTCTTTTATTGTTTTTATTAAACTGTTTATATCTAAATAATAATTATTATTTATCACAAAAGATTTAATCTTTTGATACTCATCTAAATAAGTTAAAAACAAATAATTATCAAATATATTTAGATAACTATTTGTATTATTTAATTTATATGTTTTAATTTCATTTTCTACTATTATTTTTCTATAATTAAACTTTTCAAATATTTTTTTTAACATAAATATATCACTAGGATAATAATTTGGAGTTACAATTATTTTTATAGTATCCCCAATTAGATTATTATTTAAATTATTGTCTTTTAATATTTTTTCATAACTTTTTATAAATTTTTCAATATTATATATTTTATTACATTCAATTATTCCCTTATTAATATTACTTTTTATAAATAAATGTCTCTTTTTGTTTTTTAAATAAATACAATCATCAGTTATATATACTATATTATTTACTTTTGCCATATTAACCTTTCTTATATTTTGCTTTAGTAACTTCTCCTCCCCTTAAATGTTTTAAACGATCATGACTTTCGAATATTTCTTCAATTGATTTAGATAAATTTTCATCTATATCTTTTAATCTCATACTTAAATCATTATGTACTGTACTTTTACTAATATTAAATTTATCTGCTGTTTCTCTAATTGTATCTTTTGTATTTAAAACATGATTTGCTTCTTTTAAAACTCTATTTTTAATTTTTTCTTTCATAACCAAACAACCCCTTAATAAATTATATTAATTAAGGGATTATTTTATTATTGCAAATCTTCAATATTCATATTATAAAAATCTTCAGGATCCATTGTATTACCATTATAATAAACTTCTAAAAGTAAACAATTATCTTTTTCACCTTCTAACAAGTTATCTCCACTTTTAGCAATTATATCACCAGATTTAACCGTATCATCTTTTTTAACGCTTGTTTCACCTAAACTATAATAAATTGTTTTTAAATTGGGATTATGAGTTATTTCAACTACATTTCCTAAAATTTCATCTTGAGTAACATTAGTTACCGTTCCGTCATAAACAGCCATTACATCAAAAACTTCATCAGATGCATACAAAACTCCACTATTTTGCAAATAAGTTTGTTCATAATATACTAACGAATTTTGTTGTTTAGTCTCATCATCAAGCATATCATAATAAGATTTACTAATAGCAACAGCACTACTTGTATATGGTTTAGTTATTTTAGATTCTTCTTTTACTTCTGTTTCTTCTTTAATAACTGGAGTAGCATCTTCATCTAATGTATCGACTACCAAATCTTGATATTGTAACTCTTTTTGAAGAGCACTACCTAAAAACGATACACTAATAAATAATACTGCAATAACTAAGACATAAACTGTTGGTAAAACATATCCCCTTAATTTTTTATTTTTCATAATTCACCATCCTAATAAAAGTATGGAAATTATTTCTATAATTTATACATTAATTTTTTCTATTTCTATATTTTTATAATAATATTTCAATATTTCATCATAGGTATATCCAAGTTTTGCCATTTCATTAGCTCCATATTGACTCATTCCAACCCCATGTCCATACCCATTAGTAGTTATTTTTATATCATTATCAATTTCTATAGTAAAATCTGTAGACCTTAAACCTAATAAACTTCTTATTTCAGTTCCTTTAAATTCTTTATTATTTATTAAAATAGTTTCTACATGATTTGTATCACTCCTTTTTATCTTATTAATTACTATATTATTACATTCTATATTTAATTTAGTACAAAATTCTTTTTTGCTTATTGTAGTTAATACAGTAAAATTTTTTACATTTTTATCCCAACTAGATTCTACACTTACTAAATAATCTTTTTCTCCTCCAAAAACTGCTGCAACATCTTCCGTATATCCATTACTCATTGAAAAATAATATGCACTTATAACTTCTCCATCATAAGTCATTACCAAACCTTTTGTTGCATCTACAGCATTTTTTATTTTTTCATAATAATAATTAAAATCATTTCCCCATTTTTCTTGCATTTGTTCAATAGTTATATATACTTGATTAGTTATATCAGTTAAAACATCATAACTAGTTGTAGAAGTATTTATTTTATTTATAGCATAACTTCTTGCAGCTATAGCTTGAGCTTTTAAGGCTTCTTCGTCAAATGACGCCGGCATTTCTCCAGCAATTACCCCAATAACATATTCTTCTAAATTAATTTCTTTTTCTTCATCAGTATCTTTATTTTTTATTATAATGTTCATATCTTCAGAGTTATCAAAAAAAGTAGTTTTTTCTATCCAAAAACTACTAATTGCAATAATACTTAAAATTAGAATTAAAATTAATAAATATCTATTTTTCATTAATAAACTATATTCCTTAAAATATTTATTTAGAATAAATTTGTTAAATTTAGAAAATCTATTACAAAATTTGTTAATAAATAACCCATTCCAAGTGATAAACTAACAATTAATACACGTGATTCTAAAATTTTATCTTTTTTAAAAAAATTATTAAAATTTATTCCAGAAATTCCATAAGCACTAATAAAAGTGAAAACAATATATAAAACTATTTTATAAATCATATTTGCCTTCCTCAATAGCATTAATTTTTTCTATTCTTCTCAAATGTCTTTCTTCACAAGGATTTTTTGTAGCAATAAATGTATCAATAATTTTATATATTTCATCAATATCTAAATTAACACCAAAAGCAATAACATTTGCTCCATTGTGATTTTTAGCGGTGAAAGCATCATTTTCATCAAATACTCTAGCACACCTAATTCCCTTTATCTTATTAGCGGTAATACTCATTCCAATTCCAGAACCACATACTAATATACCTAATCCATTGTTTTCTAAAACTTTTTTACAAGTTAAATATGCAAAATCTGGGTAGTCATCTAAAGGATTATTTGTTAAATCTATACAACTTACATCTATTCCATTACTTTTTAAATATTCAAATATATTATCTTTATATTTCACACCTTGATGATCGACGCCAATAAAAACTTTTATAATAATCATCTCCTTATTTTAATTATACATTAATTAGAGAAAAAAAACAAAAATATTACTACTTTTGTTCTTTATCTAAACCAAATTTTTTATTAAATTGTTCTATCTTTCCAGTTTTTTTAGCTTTTCCTTGACTACCTGTATAAAATGGATGACATTCACTGCATACTTCAACATCTATTTTATCTTTAGTTGAATATGTTTTAAATGTTGCTCCACATGCACAAGTAACAGTTGCTTCTTTCATTTCTGGATGAATATTTGCTTTCATTTTTCTCTCCTTCCGCCATACCAATTAATTGGCATAGTAACTTATTGCTTTTATATTATATCATACTTTTTTATTTAAGCAAGTTAAAGTTGCTTTCAACTTTCATAGTTATTAAATTTTATATCATATAATTAATATTTATTTATGTTTGTATTCCCTAATTTGCAAATTTTCTATTAATTTACTTTCTTCTATAGATAAAACTCTATTATTAATATCATAAATTATATAATAAATATCATTGCCATTTTTTACTTTATCTATTTCTTTAGCCACTATAAGAGTATTATTTTCATCTTTTAAATAAAACAAATCATCTAATAAATCAATCTTTTTTACAACTATATTATTTTTATTGGCAATTGTTATTTTAGATAAATTTTGATTGCCATATACATTTATTGCATCTACATTATCAATTTGATAGTAGTATAAACTATTATCATCTGTTATAGCATATGCATAAAAAAATGTCTCATCAGAATCATCTGCATATACTTCTAAATATGTACAATTTGTAATTGTTGAATCATTTTCCCAATTATTATCAATATTCCACATTAACTTACCATCATCTATTTTTACAAATTCAATATTATCTAAAATTTTTTCCGGCACACGGCTAAAGTTGTCTCGAAATATTAAGTCATAATATTTTCTAATTTCTTCAGAATCATATACAATTTTTTCATCATAATTATCTGGCATAATAGATTCAATTATATCACTTTCATTAACTTCATTATTTACTTCACTATTACCCTTATCATTATTTTTAACAACATACATTCCTAAAAAGAAAGCTCCAATAACTAAAATTATAATAAGTATAATAACTAGTATTATTGTTTTATTATTTTCATTTGTTTTTTCTTCTTTCATTAATCCAACACCTTTATCTTAACTAAATCATATCATATTTCCTATAATAAAAAAAGAAGCAATATATAATTTTACAATTTTAAACATCAAAATAACATATCAATTATTTTATTAGCAATTTTTTCATGAGCTAAATAATTCATATAATAACTAGTATTATCTAAAAAATAATTTT
>CASEYV010000052.1 GCA_949292245.1 uncultured bacterium | reverse complement strand
AGGGCTTCAGCTCGCATTATTTGAGCAAGTAAATTTTTTTCAGTATCAGTGTAGCTAATTATCATAGAAATCACCTATCTTATTTTATGCCAAATATAAACAAAAGTTATTGAAAAAGCACTTATATATATGATATAATTTGATTACAAGTTCATACATAGGGGCATGGTATAATGGTAGCATAGGAGTCTCCAAAACTTTTGATGGGAGTTCGATTCTCTCTGCCCCTGCCAATATAATGAACAAAATAAAAGAGTGGAAGTGATAGTTATGAATAAAAAGAATAAAATTATTTTAATATTATGCACTATTATTCTAACTCTTTTTTCATTTAAGTTAAAAACAAATGCTAGTATTTTAAATAATAATACATTTTATACATCAAATGAAATACATTACTTTGCAGATTATAATAGTATACTTGGTAATGATGAACCAGGCCAACCACTTTATTACATTAATATAGTGCTAGACATTATTAAATATGCTGCAATAATTTGTTTATTAGGATTTAGTATTGCTGATTTTATAAAAGCAATTATTTCAAATGATAAAGACGCATTAAAAAAGGCTGGAACAACTACTTTTAAGAGATTTATATATTGCGTAATGATTTTTTTCTTACCATTGGTAATAAATTTCTTATTTGATTTATTCCAATTAACTGGAATGATTGGAGTGATTTGATAATATGGAAATTATAGCTAGTATATTATTATTAATTGATGGTGTAATTTATAATGCTATTAAATATATATATAATATTTTTAACTTTATGGCAGGAGTTAATATTTTTAATGATGCCGCATATCAAGATATTACAGCAAAAATATATACTATATTAGGTCTTATAATGATGTTTGTTTTAGCGTATACATTACTAAAAGCAGTAATGAATCCTGATGATTTTGCTAAAGGTGAAAAATCTTTTCCAAATATAATTAAAAATGTAATAATCTCATTAGTGTTAATTGTTGTTATGCCAGCAATATTTAGTTTTGCTATGGATTTTCAAGCTTCTATTTTAAACAATAATACTATTTATAAATTTGTTTTGGGTAGAGAAAATTTAGAAGAAGAAACTGTTAATATAGGTAGTCAAGTTGCGTATTATACTTTTACTTCATTTTTTTATCCATCTGAAGAGTTTTGCACAGATGGTAGTGGTAACATGACATCAGAACAAGCAACAGCGTGCAAAAGTGAAATTAAATCAAATGGATCGACATGGTATCGTCCATCCACTTGGTTTAGTAATGATGTTGTTACATTAGCAGAAGTGGATAGTTTAGTAGAAAGCGGACAAGCGTCATTTACAAATTATAATGATTTTAGTGAAGCAGTTGCAGATAATGAAATTTCATATAGTATGATAATATCTACCGTAGCAGGAGTTTTTGTTTTATATGTTTTATTAAATTTTTGCTTTGATATAGCCGTTCGTGTTATTAAATTAGCTTTTTATCAATTAATTGCACCAATTCCAATTATTTGTAGAATACTTCCTGGTGGAAATATGAAGGGTGTTTTTGATAAATGGACAAAGCAAACAATTAGTGTATATGTAGAGGTATTCATAAGAATAGCCACTATGGCATTGGGTGTATATTTAATAACTTTAGTGATAGATGCATTTAATACGGGTATTCCTAATATAGATAGTTTGGGATTTGTAGCACGAATGATAGTACGAGCATTATTAATTATGGCTGTAATCATTTTTATAAGGCAAGCTCCAAAACTAATAGGAGATATTTTCCATTTAGATACTGGCGGAATGAAGTTAGGAATAATGGATAAACTTGCTATGGGTGGAGCTTTAACAGCTGGAGCAGCTGCTGGAGGTTTAGCTACCACAGGAGTTAGAAATTTTGCTGGAGCATTTACCGGTAAAGGAATTGCAAAAGATTTAAAAAATAAGCAATTTAAGAGTGCTTTTAAAAAAATAGGCAAATCTGCAGTTTCAGGAACTTTTTCAGGGGCAGCCGGAGCCACTTCGGGATTTGTAAGAGCTGGGAAAGCAGGCTTAAATGCTAAAAATTTTAAAGATATGAAAGGAGCAGCATCAACTGGTAGTAAAGCAGCAATTGATAAGAAAAACAAGAGAATTGCATACAAAGCAAGCCATCAACAAGCAACAGCATTTGGGCACCATTTAGATGTAAAAGGATTAATGCCTTTGCATCCACAAATAGGCGCGGCAATAGAAAATACAGTTGGTGTTGGATTAGGTCATATAGGTGACACATTCCATAAGGCTAAACAATGGGCAGGAATTGATAATATGGAAGCTCTAATTTCAGCAAACAAAAACATAGATAATATAACATCAAGCAAAAAGGCAATTAAAACGGCAGCAGAAGAATTGATTATTGGGGAAGCAAATAAAAATAAAAATAAAACTTTTGGTATTGATAGTAGTAAAACATTTTCAAATACTTCTAGCCTTGGAAGACAATATTCAACTTTTAATACTTCAGTATTAAGAGAATTAAAACAAAATATGGAAATTGCTAAGCAGACTGGTTCGGCTAAAGATAATATGGGAGTTGATTTTTCAGCAAAAGAATGGGAAAATTTGTATGGCGAATATTTAAATGAATTTACTAATCTTGTTCAAAATCAAGCTTTATTAAGTACAAATGAATGGAACGCTTTAAGTGATTCAGACAAAGCAGACTTAGGAGATGCTAGAATAGCAGCTAAAAATTATAGGGATATAGTAAAAGCAAATTTGTCAGAAAAATACATTGTTGAATCAGGATTTAATGAAAGCATAATAGATGAAAATCGTTCAATTGATGTAGATGGCGCTGAAATGAAAGCTATTGGCGATAAATTAAAACTTGCAAAAACTGAAAATGCAATGAAAATAAATGAACTAAGAAATAAACAAGATAATCAAAATAAATAGAAAGGATGAAAAGGAATGAATAATTATTTAATTCCAGCAAATTCCAAAAAATCTCAATTAATTTTAGGCTATTTTACTGGATTAGATTTAGGTTTATTTTTAACGGGTTGTGCATTAACAATTTTGTTGCTTATGTTAATTAAAGATGCTACAACAATAGAAATGATAATAATTTTATTGCCAGCATTAACTACTGGACTTTTGGTAATGCCTGTACCAAATTATCATAATGTTTTGCAATTTATATTAAATGTAGTTAATTATATAGTAAATCCTAGAAGATATTATTGGAGAGGTTGGTGTGTGAAATATGAATCAAGCGATGAATGAAAAACAAATATCTGGTACTTTTACCGAAGATTGGTTACCTATTAAACAAATAATGAATGGAATGATTCAACTTGAAGATGGATCATATGTAACGGGTGTTAAAGTACAACCTAAAAATATTTTTATATTAGACAGTGGAAGTCAAAATAATATTATTTATAATTTAAGAAATTTTTATAATAGTATTGATTATGAAGTTTGGTTACTTATAGCAGAAAGACCTGTTGATATAGATGTATATGTATCTCAATTGCAACTGATGTATAATGACGCTCAAAATAATGCTCAAAAAAAGTTAATAATGCAAGATATTAATAAGGCAAATTTATTTACAAGCAGAGATTCAAATGTTGTAGATACAGAATATTATATTTTGTTTAAGGAAAAAAGATTAGAATTAGTTCAAAAAAAATTACATAATTTAATAAGTGGTCTTGCAAATGCTGGGTTACAATCAACACAAACATCAAATAATGATTTAGAAATGTTTTAGACAATTTCTTAAATGGCGGCGAACAAATAAATTTTGGGGCGGTGATGTAAAATGGCAAAGTTAAAGAGTGAAATAGCACCAAAAGGTATGGAGTTTAAACCTACTGAATTTGTAATAGGTGGTAAATATTCTACTATAATGACAATAGTATCATTTCCAAGAAACATACCACCTGGATATTTATCTGGTATAACAAATATAGGTGGCGTAAAATTAGCAATTAAGCATATTCCAATTCAATTTTCAATTCTACAAAAAATGCTTAATAAAGAAATTGCAGATTTGAAAATGCGTTATCAATCTGAAAGAGACCAAACAATACAGGAAAGAATAAGACAAGATTATGAATCATTAGAGCAATTTATTCAAATGCTTGCAGCGACTCAAGCTAGAATTTTTGATTTTCAAATGCATTTAATGATAACAGCAGATAACAAAGAAGAATTAGAACTTAAAAAAATTCAAGTTCGTAGTTATTTAGATGCCATGGGAATGAGAGCAGTTGCTTTAATGTTTGAACAAGAAAAAGCATTAAAGTCAATTTTGCCTATATTTCCACCACAAGATATAGAAAATAGAATTGGAACGCCAATTCCATCTGTAACAATTGCTGCGATGTATCCATTTGTATTTGATAGTATTAAAGATCCAGGTAGTTCCACACTTTTTGGTATGGATGAATCTGGAGGAGTTATATTATTTAATCAATTTTTATATAAAATTCAAAAAGAAAATAATCGTAACAACGCCAATTTAATATTATTAGGAACATCAGGAAGTGGAAAATCAACTGCAGCTAAACTATTAATTCGAACTCATATTAGAAATGGCTTAAAAATAGTATGCGTTGATCCAGAAGGAGAATTAGAAGAAATGGCTAATTCTTTCGGAGGAGATTTTATTGATTTAGGTAAGGGTGGAGATTTTGGAATGATTAATCCACTAGAAATAGTAATTGATGCTGATGAAGAAGAAATTTCACAAGGATTAGGTTACACTGTATTAACAAGAACGATTCAACAAATTAAAGCTTTTATGAAATATTATTCACCTAGTATTGAAGAAGATGTATTATCTATGTTTAGTGAAGTAGTACAAGATACATACAAAAGATATAAAATAGATTTTGATACAGACTTTACAAAGCTAACTAGTGAAGACTATCCTACATTTGAAGATGTTTATGCAACGATAAAAGGAAGACTTTTATCAATGACAGATGCAACACATGAAAGAGATGTAATGGAAAGACTAGAGTTAAAAGTAAGACCATTAATTAATGAATTAAAATATTATTTTACAGGCCATACAACATTATCAATTGAAAGTGATTTTATAGTATTTAATATTAAAGAACTAATGAACAGTGATGAAAACATTAAAAATGCTTTGTTTTTTAACGTATTAAAATATGCATGGGGTTTATGTCTTGATAAAGATATAGATACAGTTATGATGGTAGATGAAGCACATGTTTTATTAGCTGGCCATAATGAATTAGGAGCAGAATTTTTAGCTCAAATGCAAAGAAGAAGTAGAAAGTATAATACAGGAACAATAATTATTACGCAACAACCTACTGATTTTGCAGCCCCAAACATTATAACCCATGGTAAAGCTATTACGTAAACAAGCAGTTGATGATTTAGCTCAATTAATTGATTTAAATGAAGCAGAAAAAAATGCAATAAAATATTATAATCAAGGAGAAGGATTATTTGTTTGTGGAAACAAGAGAATGCAAATTAAAGTAATATTAACACAAGAAGAACTTGATTCATTTGGTTCTGGTGGAGGGTTTTAGGTAAGTGAATGAAGACAAAAATAACAAATTATTAGTTGATAATGAAGAAATAAAAAGGAAAAAAATTGAAAGACTATATCATAATCAAGATACAATAGATGAAGATGAAACTGATAACGATGAGTTAGAAGAAGAAAATGATGAAAATAATGAATTAGATGAAAATACTACTGAAGACGATCAAGAAGATTTAGAAGAAGATAATGAACAAGATAATAAAAATCAAAATAAACCAACAAATATTCAAAAAGTAGAGAATGTATATAATAAAGTAAAAAAAGCTAAGAATTTAGCAAAAGTTGGTGCTTTTATAATTGCACACTGGCCGATATTTCTTGCAGGTGGGGCAATTTTATTGTTTATAATTTTAATAGTAATTATTATAAGTGGTGGAGCGACAAGTTCAAATCAAATGATTGGCTTAAATGGATATGAATATTTAGAACTTGAAAACTTATGTGAAGACATATACGTATATAACACAAAAAATGATAGTGATGGAACATACCCACTAGAAGAATATATTGCAGGTGTTGTCGCAGCTGAAGTCGGAATGATGAATGATTTAACAACATATGAAGTATTTGCTGTAGCAGCAAGAACATATGCTTTAAATCGTTTGAAAAATTCTGATTCTTGTAGTATTGAAGGAAATGAAAATGCTCAAGCTTTTAGACCAACGACTGATGAATTAATACTAGAAGCAGTAAGCAATACAAAAGGCTTAGTAATAACGAGAGATAAAGACTTATTTTCAACGATGTATGATGCATTTTGTTGGGAAGAAAAAGACGATTCATATTATTATTTATGCCAGGGAAATTATGAAACAGGTGAATCATTAAAAATACCAATAGAATGGGCAAATGAATATGTAGCAAAATGGAGTGATCAAGCATTTTTAGACAATCCCAAACATTTGTCACATGGTCAGGGTATGAGTCAACATGGAGTTTACTATTTATCAGCATCTGAGTCATGGACTAGAGATGAAATTTTAACCTATTTTTATGGTGATGATACAAAACTTATGTCGATTTATCAAACATTTATGTATAATGGTGAATATCCAATTAATCCAGATGATGAACTATATCAAGGATTACAATTTTTAGCAGGGACGAGTTTAGAAGAATTATTAACTTCTAGTGGTTCATCAGTAGAAGAATACAATTCATATTTAGCATCAGTAGTTGAAACTGAAGGTGTTGGAACAAGAGGAGCTGTAGTTGGTTCAGCAGTTACTTTAATAGGATCACTCGCCAACATGGGATATAAATTAACATATCAATGGGGTGGTAAATATTATTACATTGGTTCAAACCCTTCATGGGGATCTTTATCTAGTGATACAGACTATTGGTGTAGTAATTATGCATTGCATTACCCTGAAAAAAGCACATGTACTACTAATTATCGATGGACAAGTTTTGACTGTAGTGGATTTGTCAATTGGGCAATAATTAATGGTTTTCAATTTAGCAATTTTGCTCAAATGGACGCGGCAGGAGCTTATCAATATACAGCGGATGGTTATTATACAGTTTATTTGAAGGCAAACGAAGCAGTATGCCTACCGGGAGACGTATTATATAATGATGGCCATATAATGCTAATAGTAGGTTTAGATGATGTAAATAAACGATACATAGTAGCTGAATCGACAGGTTCAAGATTAAATACAGGCTATGGAGGAGTAATATTAGATTATGAATCGTATGGTAATACCAAATATAAATGTCGTAGTTTAGAAAACATTTATAAAGAATATAGTGGAGGCCAAGATGAAGATTAAAATATTAATAATAATATTAGGTATATTTTTACTAACAGGTTGTACTGCAAACTATACAATGGAAATTACCAAAGATACATTTGATGAATCAATAACAATTGAAGCATACACAAATGATTTATATGATAAAAATAGTTTATATGCATCATTTAAAGAAGAGTATCCAGTATATATTGACCAAGAATTTATGTATTATGATCCAAACAATAAAAATGAAAACTATAGTTATTATACTAAAACATATCAAGAATTATCAAACGGCTACTTGTTTAATTATCGTTACAATTATAAATTAAAAGATATAAATAGAGCTAGAGCAATAAACATGGTTTACAAAACAATAAGTATTGGATATATAGATGAAGAAGACTTTTATTATATTTCATTAAAAGATCCAATAATATTTATTAATAATAATGAAATAACAAGTATAAGTATTAATTTAATTTTTAATGATGCAATAATTTTAGAAAATAATGCAGATAGCATAAATAATTCAACATACACATGGAATTTAACCCCAACAGAATTAAAAGAAATAAATATTAAATATAGATTTGAAGATGAGGAAGAAGAACCAACCCAAACTCCTGAAGAACCAAGTGAGGAAAAACCAAATAAAGAAGAAGGAAGTGAAGTAAGTAGTTGGGTTAATGAAAACAAGGTATTAATATACGTTGGAGTATTTAGTATATTAATAGTATTAATATTAGTAGTAGGGGTAATTAAATTTAAAAAATTATAATAATTTAATTGTTAAAATATAATTATTTATTGTATAATATAAAAAAGAAAGGAGGTAATTTATGAAATTTAAAATAGAGCCAAAAGATTTATTAATGTTTTGTATTTATTGTGTTTTATTATTATATTTATGTGCAATTGCAGTATTAAATGTAACTTCATTTGCTCAAGAAGGAAAATTTTATGGATTACTTCCATTTAAAGCTTTTACGGGTAGTTATTTACCTTTAACATTATTTTTATTTATAGCATCTCTTGTAGCAATCTTTGCCAGTGTATCATCATATATTTTTAAACGAGAAAAAGGTAGTCATGGAATAGGTTTAATTATTAAAGAAAAATCTAGCGATGGATATTCTAAATGGTCAAGTGAAAAAGACATTAAAAACCAATCTAAAGTAGAAAAGGTTAGCCCTTTAAGTGATACTTTGGATGCTGCGGGAATACCTCTAATAAACAATGGTAAAGAAATGTGGGTAGATAATGGAGAATATCACAATTTAGTAATTGGTTCTACTGGTAGTGGTAAAACTGAATGTTTAGTTAAACCAATGGTAAACTTACTTGCTAAAAAAGGTGAAAGTATGATTATTACTGACCCTAAAGGTGAAATATATAAATATAGTGCCGCGTATCTACGTAGTAAAGGATACAATATAATAGTTTTAAATTTTCGTGAACCATTAAAAGGTAATTCATGGAATCCTCTAACATTACCATATAAATACTATAAAAGTGGTAATCAAGACAAAGCAATAGAATTACTAGATGACGTAGCATTAAACATATTATATGATCCTAGTAACAAATCAGAATCAGATTTTTGGGAAAAATCTTCTGCGGACTATTTCTCTGGTTTAGCATTAGGTTTATTTAAAGATGCCAAAGAAGAAGAGGTTAACTTAAATAGTATTAACGCAATGAGTACAGTTGGTGAAGAAAGATATGCAACAAGCAATTATATTAAAGAATACTTTAATATGAAAGGTGAAACATCAAATGAATACATATTTGCTTCATCGGTAATAAATGCTCCAACAGATACAAAAGGTGGTCAACTTTCAACATTTAGGCAAAAAATAAGAAAATTTTCAACAGGTGAAGCATTAAGTGAAATGTTATCATATAGTGACTTTGACATGCGAAAAATTGGTGATGGTAAGACAGCGATATTTATGATAATTCACGATGAAAAGAAAACTTATCATAGTTTAATGACTATTTTTATTAAACAATGCTATGAAACATTAATTGATGCAGCACAAGAAAATGGTGGTAAATTACCAGTAAGAACAAATTTTATATTAGATGAATTTGCTAATATGCCACCACTTAAAGATGTAGATGCCATGGTATCAGCAGCAAGAAGTAGAGATATAAGATTTACATTTATTATTCAAAATTTTGCACAATTAAATGATGTTTATGGTGATAATGTTGCTGAAATTATTAAAGGAAATTGTGGAAATATTATATATTTAATCAGTACTGAAATGAAAGCTTTAGAAGAAATAAGCAAGATGTGTGGAGAAGTAAAGGTAACTGATGAAAAAGATAAAAATGCCACAAGGCCTTTAATATCAATAACAGATTTACAAAAAATGAAGTTATTTGAAGCAATAATAATAAGACTTAGAATGAGCCCATTTAAGACTAAATTAGAACCAGATTTTAAAATGAACTGGGGAATAGAAAGAGAAGAGGAACCATATCCAAGCCGCAATCAAAGAAGAGTAGAAATATTTGATTTAAAAAAGTTTGTAACTGATGAAAAGAGCAAAAAAATGGCAAGTATGGCTGATAATCCTTTTAACAATGTCAATCCTTTCATGCCAAGACAAGAAATGAATCCATTCGGTGGTTTTTCATCAACTCCATATAAAAACAATAATTTTGGTAATATGGATATTGATGCATTAATGAAAGATTTGGATAATAAATTTAAAGAATTAGACAGAAAGGAAGCTGAACAAAAGCAAATTAATAAAAATAAATTCTTTGATATAGATGAAGAAATAGAAATACCAAAAATAAATAAATCAAAAATTGAACAAGAAAATATAAATAAAATTGATCCATTTGCTTCATTTAATAAATTTAATACCAAACCATTTATAAAAGATAATGAGGATAAAAAGGATTCATTTACTTCAATTAATGATTTTAATACTAATCCATTTATAAAAGAAGAGATTTCCAAAGAAAAAGTTGAAACACCAAAAGAAGAAATAAAAACTGTAAATAATGAAAATAAACCAATAATAAATATAGACAGTGAAAGTAAAATAATAGATGACAACGTAATTAGTGACGATGAATTCTTTGATGATTTCTTTAATGATGAATAAAATTTATTTCTAAAATAGAAATAGATTTTTTTTAACCAAAAATATAAATATTCATATAATAAAATGTGATATTATGAAAAAAATTAAATTAGAAGAATATAGCCCAAGCATGGGTATACTAATAGATGTTCAACATCCGGAAGATTACAAAAACAATCCAACTCCAAATAGTAAAAATATTTATGCAGATAAACTTCTTTTAAATTATAAAGTATTATTAGATAATAATCAAAAATACTATATAGTATGCAACAAAGGATTCTTAAGTCAAAAAGTGGTAGCAATGCTAGAATACTTTGGATATAATGTAACTCAAGTAATTCGTTAAAAATATAGTAATTTTTTGCGTTTTATACTATAATATAAATAGTGATTTTATGAAAGAACTATTTGAAAGTTTTTATGATTTAATAATGAATACAATAAATAACTTAGGAATATACGGCCCATTATTTGGGAGTTTTTTAATTATTATTGAATCAATTCTTCCTATGTTACCATTATTTGTCTTTATAACAATAAACTTTTTAGCGTTTGGTCATTTTTTAGGTTTTATTATATCTTGGATATGTACAATATTAGGTTGTTTACTAGCTTATTATTTAGTAAAAAAATACTTTAGCAACTTTGTTTTAAGAAAAGCAAAAGATAAAGAATTATTAAATAAATTTGTAGGTTATTTTAAAGACATGTCACTTCCAAAGATTACAGTAATAATGTCTATACCATTTACTCCAGCATTTTTAATGAACATAGCAGCAGGATTAGTTAAAATGCCATTTAAAAAATTTTTAATATCATTATTAATAAGCAAATTATTTTTAGTATATTTTTGGGGTGAAGTTGGAACAGGAATAGTTGAGAGTTTTAAAAATCCTAGTAGTTTAATTACCGTTGTATTAATGGTAGTAATTGCTTATTTATTCAGTTTGCTTGTAAAAAAGATTTTTAAAATAGAATAATTTTTGTTATAATATAAAATAGGGAAGTGATAAAATGCAAGAATTTTTAGATAAATACCTAGACAAGCTTATAGCAGTAGTAATTATTTTTATAATATCTTATATAATTAATTTAGCAATTGATAAGATAATTAATAAAACAATTAGACACAAAAGAAAAAAGAATATAACAACACTATTAATGTTTATAAAACGAATAAAAAAATTTTTAATATATACAATAGCTGTTTTATCATGTTTATTTGAATTTGAAGTATTTAATTCTTTTTCAGTAACATTATTATCTGGTCTAGGAATTGGATCGGTTGTACTTGGCTTTGCTGCTCAAGAAAGTCTAAAAAATTTTTTTGGAAGTGTAGCAATAGTTGCAGGTAGTCCTTATGAAGTAGGAGATTTTATAGAATGCATTGATAAAGGTGTAAGCGGTACAGTAGAAGATATAACAATGCGTCATACAGTAATAAGAACTATTAATAATCGTCGAGTTGTAATACCAAATAGTGAAATGAATACATATACAATAGAAAACTTTAATTTTAGTGATAATGAAAATGTAAAATTAATAGAATTTAACATATCATATGAATCAGATGCTGATAAAGCAATAGCTATATTAAAAGAAGAAATGAACAAATTATATCATCCCAATGTTAAGGGTAAGAATAAAGACGTGGAATTTCCTAAAGTACGCGTTTCAGCGCTAGGTGATTCAAGTGTTGTATTAACTGCATGGGTATGGGGAGAAAATAACAGCGATGTATATGAAAACACATATAAATTAAATTACATAATAAATAAAAGATTTCCAAAAGAAGGAATAGAGATTCCATATCCGCACATACATTTAGTGGAAAACAAGAAGAGAAAATAATATCTTTAATAAATATTATTTTTTTTGACAATTATTCGTAAAATAATTTAGTTAATAACGAGTAAAGTATAAAATTTATGATAAAATAATAATATGGAGGATAATATATGAAAGCAGTTGCAATAAAAGAAGCAAAACAATTTGAAATTAAAGAAATAGCTGAACCTGTAAGTGATGGTAAAAAAGTCATAATTGAAGTTTTAAAAAGTGGAATATGTGGTTCAGATATTCATTATTGGGTAAATGGAGAACCCAAAGGATTAGTCATGGGTCATGAATTTGTTGGTAAGGTAATAGATCCAGGAAATCGAAGTGATTTAGTAGTAGGAGATAGAGTAACAGCACTTCCTATATCACCATGTGGAAAATGTGAAGCATGTCTTAGGATTAACTAAAAAAATTGCTATTAGAAGTGATATGGTAATAAAAGTACCAGATAATATAAAAGATGAAGAAGTAGCAATGGTTGAACCTATGGCAGTAGGACTACATGCTGCTCATTTAGGTAGAATAGCTGTTGGGGACGATGTTTTAGTAATAGGTGGAGGAATAATAGGTTTAGCATCAGCGATGTTTGCTAAAAAAGAGGGAGCAAGTTATGTTGCGTTAACAGAAACTAATGAAGCTAGAGGAGAAAAATCTATAAAACTAGGAGTAGCAGATGAATGGTTCAATGCAACTAGTGAAGATTTAGTGCCAAAATTAATGGAAAAAACTAAAGGTGGTTTTGATGTAGTAATTGAATGTGTTGGCAATTCTGCAGCAGTTAATAGTGCAATATCAATGGTTAAACCGGGTGGAATAGTAGTTTTAGTAGGAGTAGCAACAGATGCAGTACCTACATATACAGTAATGGCTGTTATGAAAGAATTAGTATTACAAGGAGCAATTGCTTATACATATAATGAATTTAAATCTGTTATTGATTTAATATCTAATAAAAGAATTGAAGTATTAAAATTTATTGATGATATAGTTCCATTAGAAGGTGTTCAAGAAGCATATGAAAGACTGACTAGTGGTAAAGATTCAGCAATAAAAATATTAGTTGACCCCAATAAATAGGTGAAAAATGAATGAAGAATTAGAAAACAAGTATGCTAGTTTATTAGTTAATCGTTGTTTAGATTTAAGTAAAAGTAATTCTTTATTTATAAATTATTTTAGTGATAATAAAAGTTTAGTAGAAAAAATAGTAAAACTAGCAAAAAACAAGAAAATAGATGACATATATTTAGCGGAAGATGATATTTATGAAAAGCATAAGCATCTTGAACAACCATTAGACAAAATCAAAGATGACAAATATTTTGATTCAAAAATATGGGATGTTTATGCTAAGAAAAATTCAGCATTTCTAATTTTATCAACCGAATTTCCAGGTTTTTTTGATGATATTAATCCTCAAAATATATCTGTGGCATCATTAAAGTCTCGAACAACAAAACCACTTTATAAAAAATTACAATTAACTAATGATATTTCATGGTGTATCGCGGTAATGCCAAATAAAATATGGGCAAAAGTAAAATTCCCAGAATTAAATGAAGATGAAGCATATAATAAACTATTTAATTTAATGATGGATGCAACTATGGTAACTAAAAAAAATCCTATAAAAGAATGGAACAAATTATTAAGTAGTCAAATTAAGATAGTAAAAAAACTAAATAAATTAGAAATAAAAGAATTACATTACAAAAACAATTTAGGAACTGATTTAGTGATAGGATTACCTGATAAAGCACTATGGCAATGTGCAGGGTATGGCGATAATTTAATAGTAAACATGCCAACATATGAACTATTTACATCACCTGATTATAGATATACAAATGGAATAGTATATGCATCAAAACCATTAATGTATGGCGGAGCTTTAATTGACAAATTTTGGATAAAATTTAAAGATGGCAAAGTAATAGATTTTGATGCATTAGTAGGTAAAGAAGTATTAAAAGGAATAATAGAAAGTGATGAAAATTCTTGCTTTTTAGGAGAGGTAGCTTTAGTATCCAAAGACACAGCAATAGCTAAAATGAACTTTGTTTTTGGAGAAACTTGTTTAGATGAAAACGCATCTTGTCATTTAGCATTGGGGGATTCATTCCCAGAATGCCTAGATAATGGCTTTAATATGAATTTAGATGAAAGACATAAAAAAGGATTAAATCAATCAAGTAATCATGTTGACTTTATGATTGGGACTAATGATTTAAACATAATAGCCAAGACAAAAAAGGGAGAAAAATTAATATTTAAAGATGGAAAATTTAATATTTAATTTTCTTCTTTTTTTAAATAAGATAAAATGATTTTATATTTAGTAACTAATGTTTCTAAATTATAACTAGCATTAGCACTTGAAGGACTTGGTAAATAAATAATAGGAATAGATGAATTAAATTTTTTTATTAAAGTACTATATGATTTTTTCCCAGTACAAAAAATGGCCTTAATTTTACAATGTTTTAAAATAATATTAAAATCATTTAGTTTATAATTTTTAATCGATGCATCGTTAGATAAAGAAATATCACATTCTTTAAATACATCCCATAAAGCAATATAATTATTAAGTAAAAAATTAATTTTTTCTTCTTTACTATTTAATTTTACATTAAAAATTATTTCAATTATTTTCCAAAATCTATTACTTTTATGAGCATAATAAAAATTAGCTTCTCGAGATTTTACACTTGGGATACTTCCCAAAATTAATATTTTGGCTTCTTTATTATAAATTGGGGATAATTCATGAGTTACCAACATAGATATCACTTCAAAGATAATATACCAAAATATTTAATTTTTGTACATACAAAATTGTGCAATTAATTAAATTATGTTATTATATATATAATAGGTGATGTAAAATGCAAAAAACAATTTTTTTATTATTAGGATTAGTTATCGTAATATTAACAGTAGACTTTTTATTATATGTAAGATTAACTAGATTAAATGTAATAATTGAAAAAGATATTACTATAAGTTTATATTCTAAAAGAAACAACTTAGATTACATCAAGAGATATAGCAATGGAGAAATAATTGAAGATGAAACTCAAATAGATACTAATACGATTGGGAAAAAACAAATAAGTGTAACTTTTAAAGACAATTTTGGTAAAAAAGTCACATATAATTATGAAGTTTTAGTTACAAAATAGCATATAATTAGATATGAAAAAATTTAGAACAAAAAATAATCATATAGGATTAGTAATAAGAGGCATAACTTACATTGATGGCTATTTAATAGTTAACAAATCTTATTCATTACCACAAAATTATGGAAATAAACTAAGTAGAAAACTAGTAAAAGCATTTAAAAAAATGCAAAATGCTGCACTAAAAGAAGAAATAAAAATAAAAATCTTAAGTGGTTTTAGATCATATGATAGGCAAAAAGAAATATATAACAAATATTTAGAAGAGGATTCTAAAAACGTTGATAATTACTCAGCAAGGCCAGGACATTCTGAACATCAATCAGGCCTAGCAATAGACATTAACAATGCCTCAGACACATTTATTGATTCAAAAGAAGCCAAATGGTTAGATAAAAATGCATACAAATATGGCTTTATTTTAAGATACCCTAAAAATAAAAACAACATAACTGGCTATAAATTTGAACCATGGCATTATCGCTATGTTGGTAAAAAATTAGCAAAAAAACTATACAACAATGGTTCATGGTTAACTATGGAAGAATATTTTGGAATAGATAGTAAATATTTGAAAAATAAACAAAACATTATATAATAATTTTATAAGGAGGATAATATGGAAACGGAAATTAAAATTGGATTTAATGATAATGTTGAAAGTTCCGTGTATCTACTTTTAGCTGCTAGGGCAAGAGGAGAAAAAGCTTTTATTGATTTTAATGGACATATTTTGCATTCTGACACAGTAAGTATGGAATCAGCATTTCAAGAAGTTTTTAATTGTACAAAAGAAGAATATTATCAAAAAGTAAAAGAGTGGGAAACTGAACGAGAAAAAAGAGAAAATGCAAGAAAACAAAGAGCTGAAAGCATGATAACACAATGGATTGAAAAAGGAAAGTATTTAATTTACCCAGAAAAATATGAAGATTGGGAAAGATGTGTTGTATTAGAAGCTAATGATTCCTTGTACTATGGAACTACATTAGATTATTCATTAGAAGTAATGCAAGCATTAGAAGATGGTAAACCTTTAGAAGAAGTAATTAATATTTATAATAATCAAGGTCATTCTAGTGGTTCGGCAGGAACAACACAAAGAATAGTTTTTAGTTTTTCTAAAAAAGGTCCTGAATTTATTGAAACACTACTTAATGAAGAACTATCTCCAGAACTTAAAGAAAAAATAGAAAAACAAAAACAAGAAAATAAAACTTTAGAACAATTACATTTAAATCAAAGTGATGGTTCTAAAAGACACATGTAATTAATTTAATGAGACTTATGGACAAATATTCTATAAGTTTTTTTAATTAACAATTATAAAGAACATTGATTTACAATAATTTTTATGCTATACTTCAGTCATAACAGCGTTGAGGTGACTAACTATTAAAAGTCAAGTAC
Organism: uncultured bacterium; assembly: GCA_949292245.1. Lineage (GTDB taxonomy): Bacteria > Bacillota_I > Bacilli_A > RF39 > UBA660 > Onthocola_B. Next base: position 71 of record CASEYV010000052.1, on the reverse strand, counting down.
TTTTTAATAGAAAGTTATAGAATGGAAAAGATTCCATGCCAAAAAGATTTCACAAGTGTGAAATCTTGAAA
>CASEYV010000051.1 GCA_949292245.1 uncultured bacterium | reverse complement strand
TCTTTTAAATTCTCTATTAATCTAGCAATTTTTTCTTTTTTCATTTGTAACTTTTTGTATTGATTTTCATTTATTGTACCAATTTTATAACCATATTCTCTTAATCTTAAATCAGCATTATCTCCCCTTAATAAAAGACGAAATTCGGCACGACTTGTAAGCATTCTGTATGGCTCTATTGTTCCTTTAGTTACTAAATCATCTATCAAAACTCCAATATATGCATCACTTCTTTTTAATATAAATGGCTCTTTGTTATCAATTTTTAAAACTGCATTTATTCCTGCAACTATTCCTTGGCCTGCTGCTTCTTCATATCCAGATGTTCCATTTATTTGACCAGCTGTAAATAAATTTTTTAGAATTTTGTTTTCAAGAGATGGCTTTATTTGTAATGGATCTATTGCATCATATTCTATTGCATAAGCATATTTTGTTATTACAGCATTTTCTAAACCTTTTAGACTATGAACCATTTTTTCTTGAACATCTCTTGGCATGCTCGTTGAAAATCCTTGTAAATAATATTCATCATAATATAAACTTTCTGGTTCTAAAAATAATTGATGCCTTTCTTTATCAGCAAATCTTACTATTTTGTCTTCAATTGATGGACAATATCTTGGACCTACTCCGGTTGCATATCCACCATACATTGCTGATTTTTTTAAGTTGTCTTTTATTATTTGATGTGTTAATTCATTTGTATATACTAAATAACATGGTACTTGATCCTCTATTTTATAACTTGGTTCATAATCAAAACTAAATGTCCAAAAACATTTGTCGCCCTCTTCTTTTTTTAATACATTAAAATCTATGGAATCTTTTTTTATTCTTTGTGGTGTTCCTGTCTTTAATCGAATGATTTTTAATCCATATTCTTTTAATCGATCAGATAAATAATTACTTCTTTCTTCACCATGTGGTCCACTAGGGGTATTTTCACTACCTATTAATATGTTTCCTTTTAAATATGTTCCTGTTGTTAAAATTACTATTTTACTATATATTTTTTCATTATCTTTTGTTATTACTCCTAAAACTTCATTATTTTCAACAATTAAGTCTTCTATCATTGCTTCTTTTATTTCTAAATTCTTTATGGTTTTTAATGTTTCTTGCATATTTCTAGGATATATCATTTTGTCGGCTTGACACCTTAAAGATCTTACTGCTGGACCTTTAGAATTGTTAAGCATTTTTATCTGAATTTGAGATATATCTGCAATATGTCCCATTAAACCACCTAGAGCATCAACTTCACGAACAATTATTCCTTTGGCTGTTCCACCGATTGATGGGTTACATGGCATATCCCCAACATTCTTATAATTAGCTGTAACTAAAAGTGTCTTTTTTCCCATCTTAGCTGCTATGTGACACGCTTCTATTCCAGCATGCCCACCACCTACTACTATACAATCATACATTGTTATCACTTACTTTCCTAAACAAAAATTACTGAAAATATTATCTACTAATTCATCTTCATATGCTTCCCCAATGATTTCACCAAGATATTCCCAAGCAGATCTTAAATCTATCTCAATCATATCAATAGGCATACCATTTTTTAAACTAGCATAAGCATTTTCAATTGCTGAATTTGCCTTATTTACTAAATCTATTTGGCGAATATTTGATAAATAACTCATGTCTTTATTTATAATACTATCTAATTTTAATTTATTTTTTATGGCATTTTTTAAAGAATCTAGACCATTTACATCAACAGTATTTCCCCAAATTATTTCCCGGGAAATATTTCCCGGAATTTCTATTTTTTGTTCCAAATCTGATTTATTTATAAAAAATATTAAATTTTCTGAATCGTATTTTTCAAGTAATTCCAGGTCTTCTTTGGTCAATTTTTCATTATTATTTGCAACAAATAATACAATATCTGCTTGGTCTGCAGAACGTTTACTACGATCTACCCCAATTTTTTCAACAACATCATCAGTTTCTCTGATTCCAGCAGTATCGATAAAGTTTATTGCTACTCCATTTAGAGTAATTGATCCTTCAACTATATCCCGAGTTGTTCCAGGAATATCAGTTACTATGGCTTTTTCTTCATCAAGCAAATGGTTTAAGATACTGCTTTTACCGACATTAGGCCTTCCAATTATAGCAATATTTATTCCTTCTTTAATAATGCGACCATTTCTAGCACCATCAACTAAACTTTTTAATTCTTTAGTTATATCAGTTAAGTATTCATCCATTAAATCGTGAGTTACTTGTACTTCATCTTGGTACTCCGGATAATCAATATTTACTTCAATATTAGCAAGTATTTTTACTATTTTTTCTCTTATATTTCTTATTTTTTTTGTTAAAATTCCATCAACATTATTGATAGCTAAAGTTCTCGCAGCATCAGTTTTAGCAACGATTAAATCATTAACGGATTCCGCTTCCAAAAGGTTGATACGTCCATTTAAAAATGCTCTTTTAGTAAATTCACCAGGTTCTGCTAATCTACAGCCATTAGCAAGTAAAATTTCTAATACTTTTTCCGTAGTAGATTTACCACCATGACAATTAATTTCCACAGTATCTTCAGTTGTATATGTCTTAGGTCCACGCATTAGCATTACTAAAACTTCATCAATTACTTCATTATTATATTTAATATGTCCATAATGAATTGTATGAGTTTCTTTGTTAGTTAGATTACCATCAAATATACTATCTACTATTTTTATAGCATCAGGTCCAGTAACACGAACTATCGAAATAGCACCGATACCAATTGATGTTGATATTGCACAAATTGTATCTTCCATAATAAAAATACTTCCTTTCAACGGAAGTATTATAGCATAAATTAGGCAATTCTAAAAGGGTCAGATTCTGTGCCGGAGCCGGAGATGTATACTACATCAGGGTTTAGGTAGAAGACTGGGCGGACTGCATTACCGTTTTCTGATCGATTAGTACCCACAGAACCATCATTATTAATTCCAAATGCCCACCCAGTTGTTTCATCATATTTAGTAGGAGTAATTGTCCATTCGGGCACTCCCATAAAAATCCAATTATTATTCCTATTAATATCAGCATTATAATCACTTAATGTTGATAACCAATTTTCTGAACTTGCTGCATATCCATAATCCGACACATACATTAGACCTATTTTAGCATTATAAGTAGAGCTGCCTTGTTGAAAATATTGATATAAATTTTTTATTGTTAAACTACTTAGTACTGGATCTAAATCACCGCCAAACGCAGTTAACTTCCAATCTGTATATTTTATCATATTTCCCCATTTTGAGTTTTCTTTATTTAAATAATTTATGTAATTTATATTCAAATCATTTATGTTTAATTCACTTTCCCAATTAGTATAACCAATACTATTCCACATGAATCTATTTATAACATTGTGTTTGCCAGTATAATTTGGATAATCAATAGCAGCATATGAATCTCTAATTAATGAACCATCCGTTCCAAGTAAATCACTATTTGCATAATCCCATTTTATTAATTTTACTTCATTACCAAATACTCCAATTATGCGATATAAATTATCACTTAGACATGTCGTTGCATCGCTGCCAAAACATACATAATTATTTGGATTAGCCCCACTATATCTATATGAATAATCTCCTGCTTCTTGATCTGCATTTGTATATGTTCCAACTCCATCATGATAATATAATCCATTTACTCCATCTTCCACATAAACATTATCTATTATATAATCCGCAAAATATACTATTTCTGGCTCTTTATCAAAATACACATAACACTTATCAGATACATTTGTAGATAAAATAACTGCTTTTCTTTCATCATCCCAAGTAAGAGTGCTACCATTTTCACAGCCAGATAATTTTTCATTAAATATGTATCCATCCTGTGGCCATGTTGTATCACTAGTTACTTGATACTCTCCGCTACCTGCTTCTGTTTCATACATCATAGTTAGTGCATTAGTATTCATTACTTTTTCTTCTTTATCATTAGTAATTACAACTGTACTAGTACTATTATTTATCAATAAAATCGCTACTATTGCTATTACAATCAACACTATTGCTATAAAAACAATATAAATTTTATTTTTAAGTTTAATTGCACTCATTTATTATCACCATTATTACAATACCATAATTTTTGTTAAATTGCAATGCGTTTAGCATAATTTATGTTATGCATGTTTGAAATGCATTTTATATTATCATGTTGATGGAGGTAAAATATGGCTTTTAGATTGAATTCAGACAGAAAAGAGACTGAAAATAAATGTATTAGATTTCCTGTTCCATTAATTGATGAAATAGAAAAATTTATAGAGATGAAAGATTGTACCTTTTCAGGCTTTGTGATACAAGCATGCAGGTATGCATTAGATAATGCTGAAGACAATGAGGAAGATAGCAAAAAAATAATTGATTAAATATATAAATCGTATTATTATATATTTAATCAGTCGGAGGCTTTATGATACATATTGATGAACTTGCTATTATGGCTAATAGAAAAGAAGAAGAAAATATTAGATTTAGAACTTATTTAAAAGGACATGCTGATGATAAAGAATTAGATAAGCAATTTAGGGAATTACATGAAAAACATTTTAAAATATATAACTGTAAAGATTGTAGAAATTGCTGTAAGAAATTAAATACATCTATGACTGAAGAAGAATTTGATACTATATGTAATAAATTAAATTTGGATAAAGAAGAATTGATAAGTAAAGAATTAGAAATAAATACTAATGGTAAATATTCATTTAAATGCAGTAGATGCAAGTTTTTAGATGATGATAATAATTGTTTAGCAGGAGAATGCTTGCCAGAATCTTGCAAAGATTATCCTTATACAAATAAGAGTGAAAGATTATTTAGTTTATATAGTATTATTGGTAATGCTAGTATTTGTCCAGTTGTGTATGAAATACTAAAAGAATTAAAGAAAATATATCATTTTAAAAGGTAGATAACTCACAATTATCCACTTTTTTCATTTACCAAAATTGTGTGTACACACAATTTTGGTAAATGAATGAAATCATTTTTTTACTCTAACCATGATAATTTATATGAACTATGGTATTTTTATATAAAGTTCGTACTCCATTTCGTTTAGGGCGTTAGTCTAGGAATTTTTGTATTAGACATTGGAGCAGAACTTTTTTATTTTTGTTTACTACTAAATTCATTTCATTTAAATCATCCGTTTCAAATATATATTTGTTATTCATTAGTGTTTCTCCATTTATTATATATTTCAAAGTGCAAAAATTGCACTTTGCACTTTGAAAATAAATTAGCCTATAGTAAAATTATATTTTTATTAAATTAAGTCATTTATAATATCATTAATGGATTTTATGGTGTCTTCAAAAGTAATATTTTTAGCATATTCAAATTTCTTTGAGTATGAATTCCATTTTGTTTGTAAAATTGTACTATTTTTTATAATTTCAAAAGATGATTTAAAATCTATTTTATTTTTCCGATAATTAAAAGTATTTTTTATTGCCATTTTTAAATTATTTTTGTCTATATTATTCCACTCTTTATTATAGATTAGATAAATGTCATAATAATCTCTTAATCTGCTACTAAGTTCTAGTCTCGTAAAGATTGCTGATAATTTTTCTGCTATAACAGTTTCTATTGAATATGCCCAAACATTTATGGTTTTTTCCAATAATAATGGTTGATATTTATAAGATATTGCTGATGGTGTAATTGGATCCCCAGTTACAATATCTATATGAAACATTTCTCTTATGTTTTCAAAATGAGCAACAAGTTCTATTCTATATCCTCCATATTCATCTTCATCTCTTATTGGAGAGGTGCAATTATAATCGAATGTGGTATTATCATTTAAATTGATTTCAATTATCTCTTTTATCATATTAATAATATTTTCTTCTGTAAATGGATAGTTTCTAAAAGATGCGTCTATATCCATAGTGCTTCGACTTTCTACGCCAAATAAGGTACTTAAATAAAATCCACCTTTTAAGATAAAATTATCTTTATATTTACTAACTGATAATCTTTCAATAAATCTGTCATACATAAACAACCTTAACAAAGTATTGAAATTAGAGTTTTTCTCTTTTGATACATTTTTTAATTTATCTTTTAATTGCATACTATTCATAAATCATACTTATAAAATTAATTACTTTGTCTTTTATGCCCATTTTTTCAGCATATTCGGTTAGTTTAGTAATATTTTTATCCTTTCTTTGCAAATATTTTTTTATACTATATTTTACATGTTCTAAATCCATTCTATTTATTGATCTAATTATATCGCAAATGCATCTTTCCATATCATATGCTTTTACTATATTTCCCATTGGAGTTTTTACTTCTGTTAGGCCAAGATTATAAATATCACTATTTACATAAAACATATTATGATCCTTTATTTTATAATTAAAGTAATTATCAGGAACGGTTATATCATATTTATTATCTGGTGCTTTTATTGACAATCCATGAAAATAGAGAGCTGTCATATGAGAATAAATTATTTTAGGTAGTTCTATATTTAAAATATAATAATTATCTTCTATTTTTGATGAATCTATATATATTCCCGGCGCTACTTTTTCAATAACTTTTTTATCTGTTAATATTTTAAGGTACATCCTATGAATTCCTAAATCTGTTATTTGTTTTGATGTAATATAACCATTATTTACTTTTATTAGTTCAATAATAGTTTCTTTGTTAATTTTATCTTTAAATCTTTTAATATTTGTATTTTTCATAATGATACCTCATTTCTTTCTTTGACAAATCTAATGATATTTTATTATTTTTCATTAGATTTGTCAAGATGTAATCACAAAAAAAGAAGCATATTGCTTGAAGTCACTGAAAAAGTATACAAAGATTACTGTAAAACATAAGGTTCTTCCGAAAGTTTCCGGAAAATCAACTAATTAGTGGGAGAAAAAACCTCCTGCTTTTTATTTGTCTATATGTTTGTTATTATTACTATAATAGGAGCTGACTGTAGTACATGAATTATTTAGATTTTAATACCTTTTTGTATGGT
>CASEYV010000050.1 GCA_949292245.1 uncultured bacterium | reverse complement strand
TATTACTTTCTTCTTCTTTTGTTTTAGGTATACAAATATAAATTACTACTGATAATATTAGAACACTAAACATTACTATATACTTCTTTTTCATACTACTCTCCATATCTCATATTGTGATATTACAAATTAATTATAGTACTCATTGTGAGATATGTCAAGTAAATTAGTTCTTAAAATGAGATAATCAAAGTGGTGAAAATAATGGTAGGTAAAATACTTAAAACAATGCGGAGAAAAAGTAATTTAAGTCAAGAACAAATTGGCAAATTAATTGGATATGCTAAAAATACAATATCACAATATGAAAATGAAACACGTAATGCTGATTTTGATACAATAGAAAAAATTGCAAATGAATGTGGTTATAAGATATTATTTTATAACGAAGAAACTAAAGATTCACTTACAACTAAAAATATTAATCGTGAAGAAATTTAAAAAGGAGTTAACTATAAAACTCCTTTTAATATTGTTTACCTACATATAATCTTGTTGTTGCCTTTTTACCACAAACTACACAAGGTCCTGAAATTTCTTCATTTTCTATAATACAACGAGATTTCATTGCTGTATCTTCTTTAATTTTGTCTTCACAAGCACTATCACCACACCAATTAATCTTTACAAATCCAGGTTTGTTTTTAGCAATATCTAATAATTCATTGTAATCCTTAACGTCATAAATCATTTTATCTCTTCTAGTTTTTGCTCTATTATACATATCATTTTGAATAGTTTTTAAAAGTTCTTGTATTGTTTTTACTAGATTTTCATATGATACAACTATCTTTTCTAGAGTATCTCTTCTTACTAAAGTAACTTGATTGTTTTCTAAATCTCTTTTTCCAAGTTCTATTCTTATTGGATAACCTTTTACTTCTGCTTCCGCAAATTTATATCCTGGTCTCTTATTTGATTCATCAGTTTTATATGTAATATTTGCTTCATTTAATTTGTTCTTTAAATCATTTAGTTTGTCATCTACCTCACCAATTGGAATTATTATTACTTTAAATGGTGCTATTTTTGGTGGTAATACTAAACCATGATTATCACCATGAACCATTATTATAGAACCTATCATTCTAGTAGATACTCCCCAACTAGTTTGGTATGGAGTTTTTAATTTATTATCCGTATCTGTAAAACGAATTTTAAATGCATCCGCAAAGTGATTGCCAAAATAATGACTAGTTCCATTTTGTAAAGCATATCCATCATACATCATTGCTTCAATAGTATAAGTAATTTCTGCCCCAGCAAATTTTTCTTTTTCAGTTTTCCTTCCTGTAATAACTGGGATAGCTAAATATTCTTCTTGGAACTTTTTATATATATTAAACATTTTTAATGTTTCTGCGATGGCTTCTTCACTAGTTCTATGCATCGTGTGGCCTTCTTGCCATAATATTTCTCTACTTCTTAAAAATGGTCGAGTAGTTTTTTCCCATCTTACAATAGTACACCATTGATTATATAGTTTTGGTAAATCCCGATAAGTTTTAATAATCTTTTTATAATGATCACAAAATAACACTTCACTGGTAGGGCGTACACACATTCTTTCTTCAAGTTTTTCCTTACCGCCATGGGTAACCCATGCTACTTCAGGTGCAAACCCTTCGACATGTTCTTTTTCAACATTAAGAAGTGATTCAGGAATAAACATAGGCATTTGTACATTTTCATGCCCTGTTTCTTTAAACATCTTGTCTAATACACTTTGTATGTTTTCCCATATAGCATAACCAAGTGGTCTTATAATCATACTTCCTTTAACCGTAGAATAGTCAACTAAATCCGCGGACAAGCAAACATCTGTGTACCATTTAGCAAAATCAACATCTCTATTTGTAATTTTATCTATTTCCATTTTTATGCCTCCTTATTCAGCATTAAATTCTTCTAATTTATTGTCTTCAGTTAATATTTTATTGACCTTTTCTGTCGCATCATTTAATTTTTCACTACAAAATTTGGATAATTTCATTGCTTCAGTATATTTATTAATTGCTTTATCTAAATCAACATTGCCACTTTCTAGTTCTTTAACTATTGCTTCTAGTTCTTGTAATGCTTCTTCAAAAGTTTTAACTTGTTCCATAAATCCATCTCCTTTATTTTATTTCTTTTACTTCGGCTTTAATCTGCCCAATGTGTAATCTTATATCTATTATATCATTAATTTTAACTTCGTCTTTATTTTTAATTATTTTATTATTAATAGTAGTTAATGAATATCCCTTTTCAAGTATCCCTAAAGGATTTACTAATTTTAATGTATTTAATAATAAATCAAATTTTATTTTTTTATCCTTTATTAAATTATAAGGATTTTGAAAAATAATAGACATATTAATTTTATTAAGTTTATTTTCTTTATCCGTTAGTACTAATTTTATATTTTTATTTAAACCATCCATTAATGAATCTAATTTTTGTTCTTTTACTTCATACATGCTCATTGGGTTTTTTAATATAAAACTGTTTTTTAGACTTCTTAATTTAATAAACTTGGTATTTACCATATTTTTTATATTTTTATTAAGTCGTATTTTATAGTTATCTATTAATGTATTAACATCAAGTACTGTTGGAACTGCCATTTCTGCTGCCCCAGTTGGTGTTGGTGCTCTTAAATCTGCTGCAAAGTCTGCAATAGTCCAATCAATCTCATGCCCTACTGCACTAATTATAGGTGTATTACATTCATATATTGCATATGCCACTATTTCTTCATTAAACGCCCATAAGTCTTCAATAGATCCTCCACCACGTCCAACTATTATTGTATCAAGTCCATATTCATCTGCTCTTTTTATTTGCCTTACTATATCTGGTGCGGCATCTTTTCCTTGTACAAGGCAAGGAAATAATATTACTTCACATATAGGGTATCTTCTTTTAATTGTACTCATTATATCTTTTACTGCTGCTCCAGTTGATGCTGTTATTACACCAATCTTTTCAGGATATTTGGGAATTGGCACTTTATGCTCTTTATTAAATAAACCTAATGTTGCTAGTTTCTTTTTTAGTTTTTCATATTCAATATAAAGAGCACCTAAACCATCTACTTCCATTTTATCGACATATATTTGATAGCTTCCTTGCGCAGGATATGCTGATATTCTTCCACTAACTAAAACATTCATTCCATCTTCTGGCATAAAAGTTAACTTTACTGCACTGCTTTGAAACATTACCGCACTAATTCTTGATTCATCATCTTTAAGCGTAAAATATAAATGCCCACGTGTATGGTTCTTAAAATTGCTTATTTCACCTTTTAAATATACTTTATTTAAATAAATATCTTTATCTAATAAACTTTTTATGTAATTATTTAATTCACTTATCTTAATGTACTCTTGTTCCACATTTTTCACCCCTACTTTCTAATAATTTTCTTATTTCTTCATAATTTTCATTATATAATTTTAACATTTCTTCTTTATCTGGTATTTGATAATTATATTCACTTTCAATTTCTTCAATTACTTTTCTTACCGTATCTGGTGTTGCTTTTTTATACATTTCTAAAAATGTGTTATAAAATTCTTGAGATGATGTATTAAAAAAATAATCTAAATTATGAATATTAAGTTCTAAATGAATTTTATCTTTATTTAACCAATCTATCTTTTTTACATTTTTTACTTCATCGTATCTTGTCATACTACTAAATATTTCTGAACGCATTTTAGAAAATATTAATGAATTATCTATCATATATAAATGGGTATTAGATATAGAACTTACAATAACTATATTGTGTTTTTTTCTATCACTATTTAAAAATAGTAAATCAAAAAAATATATTTTTATTAGTTCTTCCATTAATTCTTTGCTATTTTCAAAATTTTTTTCTAATCCGTACCAAATTGTATATAATGAATTATTTATATCACCAATTAAAGTTAAATTTCTAGCATTTCCTAATTCACTTAAATCTTTACTTAAATAAAACATTTTACCATTTATAGTAACTACATCATATGAAGCACATCTTAATCCTAATAAATCAGCAAGTATTTTACCAATTATTTCTTTTAAATTAAATCCATCTTCACATTCTTTTACATAATATCTTGTACCATTTATAATCATAAATTTATGATTAAAGTATTCTAAATCTTTTTTTTGTTCTTCAGTTAAAACCATAGTTATTCCTTAATTATTTTATCTAATACAGCATTAATAATGTTTTTTACTGATTCATCACTATATTTTTTTGCTAATTCTATAGCTTCATTTATAACTACTATCTCCGGAGTATCCATGTACTTTAATTCATATATACCCATTCTAAGTATTGCTTTACCTGATTTATCTATTCTATCTATTGACCAATCTTTCATGTGTTTATTAGCTATTTCATCTAATTCATCTTTATATGTTATAACTCCATATACCATATCTTTAACAAATTCATTTTCTATTTCTATATTGTCTTTAATAATATTATTTATATCATAGTTTATTTTTCTTTCATTATAAATATCTATTTGATATAAAATAGTCATTATTATTTCTCTTAACTCACTTCTTGTTTTACCCATAAAAAATTACTCCTAACAACTAAAATTATAGCAAATAAATTACTAAATTAATAGTACTAAGAGTAATTTTTTCTAAACCTTTTTTTCTAAACCTTTTTAGCAATAATTATTAATTGATACCCATCAATTATTTGATCACATGTTGTTAAATATAATAAATTTCCTTCATTACTAATTTCTATTTCTCCTGTTTTTATAACACTTGTAATTGCTATTACTTTATAATGAATTGTTTTATCTTTAAACTTTAAATAAACATCATCATCTTTTTTTAATTTGTTTAAATCATTAAAATATGCTTTCTTTCCTATTCCTGAATGTCCTGCGATTAAATAAGTTTCTTCTATATTTGTATTTATAAATTCAATATTATATTCTACATCATTAAATGGACTATCATAATCATAAAAACCTAAATTCATATTTATTACAGGAATTTGTAAATATCCTATATATTCATTTTTATTATATTCATTGTAATCAGTACTTATATTACTTGTTTTACTTACTATATTTGAGTTTTTATTCCATGTAATAATTATTATAATTAATATTATTAATATTATAATACTTTTCTTTAACATAATAATACGAACTATCTAAGTAAGTAATTAAAGTATTAGGAATATTTATTGATATAGTATCTTCATTATTATCATTTTCTATTTCTTCATCTATAATTTCTTCTTTTAAATCAATTTCTAAATTATAAGTTAATATTCCATTATCTATTTCATAATTATCTTTATTTCTTAAATCTATTTGATACATGTTATCACTAGTATATATATTATATATTTTTGGAGTTAAACTTTCACTTAATTCAAATGTATCATTTATATTACTAAAACCATAACATTTATTTTTATCACATATCTTATAAATATCTATATTAGTCTTTATCTTATTGATAAAATAATTATTTATAGTTAATTCTTTATTTTTATCTAATTTTAAATTGTATTTTGTATTACTATAATTATCTATTATTTCATAATCATTTTTAGGTAATCTTATAGTAGATTTAGTATAATTAAATTCATTAATATAAATATTATTATCTACTAATTTATCATTATTATATGTTTTAATATTTAAATCATAGTAATCTTCAACTACAAATTTAATACTAAATGGCTTGCTATAATAGTATTCTACCGTATAGTAATTGTTTTTTATTTCTAATTTTGGTACATCAAAATTTATTTCATAAATACCATTTTCAGTAAATTTAAAAGATATTGAATCATTAATTATTTCATAATCATCAACTATATATCTTGATAAATAGTTATAACTTAGAGTAACTTCTTCACTATTTTCTAAATAATATGTGTTATTTGCAAAATCAGGTGTAGAATCTAAAATTTCAAGTAAATTTAATATATACTCTTCAATTTCTAAATTGTCATAATAATTAAAGTTTTCATCAACTAAATAAATATTATATTTGGGATGAACTGTTTTATAAATAAGCATTTGGATTGTTGCAAAATATTCTGGTGAATCATAAAATCCTTGAGCAAATGCTATGTTGTTTAAGTAATATTCATCTTTTATTTCATAATTACCAAATGGGCTAATTTTAAAATAATAATGCCAATCTTTAAATACTATATCAAACTTATCATAAATTATTTCATTTCCTTTATCAATTGCTATATAATATGATGTGGCATTGGCAATTATGGGTATCATAAATATAATTATTGCTATTAATATCTTTTTCAATTATTTCACCTCCTTGGTTATCTATACTAGCATGAATGTTTTCATTGTTCCATAGGATGTTTTGTTAACTTTTCTTGCATTTTGTCTAATATTGTTTTATTTTGTCATTTAATCAAAAAAACCACTATATTTCGTGGCTTCCCTTTCTTAATTTTTGCTTAAATCATATAATCTATAAAGATATTGTACCCGATTTTCTAATTTGAAATAATGTATTATATAACAAATTAAAAATATAAATAATGGTATTGTTGGTATTATAAATATATATGATATACTTATTAATCCTAAAAATATTAATGCTATTATTGCATAAAATAATGTTATTATTAAATGAATAAATCTTTCATGTTGAAAAAAATTTATTTTAATTAATATTTCTTCTTTTGATACATTTTCTTCTTCTACTTTTTTTATAAATTCATTTATATACTTTAACACTATTTTGCCTTCTTTTTATTTTTATTTATTAGTCTTACTTTTACACCTTTATATCTAGCAAATTGTTTTTTTACTCCTTCAGGCAAGTTCTTTTTAAAAGTTTTCATATCTCAACACCTCACTTACTACATAATTATAACATACGGCAGACTACGTCCGCAACCTAACAAGAAAAAAACAAAAAAAGCAAACCTCCACTTGAAATAGTTTGCCAAATCAGTATAATAACTGTTACGTGATCTAAGTCACAATCTAATCAAACGGTCTATGCCGTAATGTAGTTTATGCTACCAATATCGGAACCTCAAGATAAACTTTTGTTCCATGTTTACAATATGCATAACTACTCAAGGAGGTTTGCAATGAATATAATAGAACAAAA
>CASEYV010000049.1:569-7709 GCA_949292245.1 uncultured bacterium | reverse complement strand
AAGACGGAGATGTTTTAGTATTAAGTAAAGCTCATTATAAAATTTTTGATATTAAAAGGGGAGATATAATATCTCTTGATTATGCAGATACTAAATATTTAATTAAAAGAGTTATTGGCTTGCCGGGGGATGATGTAGATATTATAGATAATCAATTATATATTAATAACGAGTTATATGAAGAAGATTACTTAGATAGTGATTTAGTATATGATAATTTTTCATTGCAAGATTTAGGTTATACAACTATTCCAGAAGATATGTATTTAGTCCTAGGAGATAATCGTGAAGATTCCTTAGATAGTAGAGAAATAGGTTTAATAAGTAAAGATGAAATTAATGGTAAAATAGTATTAAGATTATGGCCAATAAATAAAATTAAATTTTTTTAGAAATAATTTAAGTTTACCTCTCATAAATTTTTATGGGGGTTTTATTTTGTCGAATATTGTTGCTTTTATGTATTTTTTGTGATATATTAAAGGCAGCTAGAAAGGGAGGAAATAATGGATAAGAGAAAAGGTATAATTTTAGCTATAGTATTATTTCTTATCATTGGTTTAGGTACATTTGTTTTTGCGGGTGGATCTGATAACAATGAAAAAGGCCAAAGGAATAATACTAATGAAACAAACAAAGATAATGAAAATGGCCAAAATGTAGAAACTCCTGAAGATGAAGAAGAAGAAGGAGAAAATGAAGGGGAAGGAGGAAACAATAACAATAATACCAATAGTGTAGCTGGTGGAGGACAAGGTCAAGCACAAACTCCTGATGTTGATGCACCAAATGCACCAACAACTGATAATAGAGCTACTCTTTTAGCAGCATTACAATCTATTCAAAAAATGATTGATGAAGCTACAAGTAAAGATGCTATTGGTAGTGCAAGAGATGCTAGAACAGATGATTTAGTTGCTGATGTTACTGAATTAAATGATGAAGAATTAAATGCGTTACTTGCAGAAATTAATAGAGTATTAGATGATACAACTGAACCAGAAATTACACCAGCAGGTTTAAATGGCAGTTATAATAAAAAGACTGTAACAATTACTATTAGTGATGCTACAGATACAAATTATACATTGACATTAAATGGTATTCCAGTTGAAAATCCTAATTTGGATGAATTAACTGAAGAAGGAAATTATACTTTAACTGTTATTGATGAAGCATTTAATGAAACTACAGTAACATTTACCATTGATAAAACTATGCCAGTAGTAAATGGAGCAGTAGATGGTGGATACTATAGTGAAGATGTAACATTAACTATTGATGAAAAAAATATTCAAAATGCAAAATATCAATATAATGGAAAATGGTATTCATTTGAATCAGGTCACACATTTACAGAAGAAGGAACATACTTTGTAAGAGTAACTGATATGGCTTATAATAAAAAAGCAGAATTAACTTTTACAATTGATAATACTGATCCAGTCCTATTTGTAAATGATGTTGCAGTTGAAAATGGTGCAACTATTTATGTAAATAAAAAAGCTGAAATGACTGTTGATGAAACTAATTTAGAATCATTTACATCAAATGGTGCTGACAGAACTGAAAATGTACTTAATGGTAGTTGGACTGCTGCAAATGATGGAACTTATAATATTGTAGTTACAGATAAAGCTGGAAATACTACTACATATAAAATAGTTGTTGATAAAACTCCTATTGAAGTAAATCATTTATATGTACTTAATAATAGCCATAATGATTATAATGTAAGTACTGAAAACCGTTATAAAGTAATTGGTAATGGACAAGAATTATATGTTGAATATGTATTAAAAGAAGAATTTGCATCTACTCCAGTAATTACTATTGGAGGAAAAGAATTTACAATGACTTGTGGTACAGCAAGTTGGGATGATTCATTATTTAAATGTGATGCTCATATTACTATTACTGAAGATATGAACTTAATAGATGGGGATGTAATACCATTTACCATTACTGGTGTATTAGATGAAGCTTTAAATGAAACTGTTGTTGATGAAGATGATATAAGAGATAATGCTTCTAAAGGTTATAGTAAAGTTGTATATGACAATAGTGCACCAGAATCAAACTGGGTATATATTTTAAATACACTTGAAGGTAGTCATACTGTAATTGGTAATGAACAAAAACTATTAGTGGAAATAAATGTAAATGAAGAATTATTAACAAATCCAGTTCTTAAAATTGGAAAATATAGTGTTGAATTAGAACGTAGAGCAAATGATAGTCGTTACATTTATACAAAAGTTGTAACAATTGATGCTGATACAATGAATTTAACACATAATGAAGAAATTAAATTTACAGTAGATATTACCGATGTTGCTGGTAAAACTACAACATTAGATAACGATGATGTAACAATTCATGAAAAAGAAGGTTACGGACAAGTTGTATATGACAATGTTGCACCAATATATGAAGCTTTAGGAATTTTAAATGTTACTCATTTAAGATTAAATAATGCTGATGAAAATGCAAATGAATCATTAACTGTTGCTAATATTGGTGATGAAGTTAGAGTTTTAGTTCGTTTTGATGAAGAACTTGATACTCTACCTACTTTAGTAATTGGTGATGCATCTGCTGAAATGACTTTAATGAAGAGTTCAGCTGAATATACATATTCTGCAGATATTACTTTAACTGCTGATATGTTTGATGAAGATGGCTTAGTTGATTTCCAAGTTTCTGGTTATGCAGATATAGCTGGCAACGAGGGAGATAAATTAAATGCTTCTCATATTAAAGGTTATGCCGATTATTCAGGAGTTACATTAGATACAACTAAACCATTAATGACAATAAATGGTGAAAGTAACATTACTTTAAAGGCTGGAGATGATTACGACGAATTAGGTGTAACAGTTGAAGATACTGTTGATGGTACAAAAGTATTGGAACCAGTACGTATTAATTATTCAATTGATGGTGAATTACAAGGACCTGTACCTGCAGTTGATCCAACTAAACCAGGAACATATAAAGTAGTGTATGAATATACTGATGCGGCTGGTAATGTTGGTGTAGATGCAAATCGTGCGGATCATGATTATGTAATTAGAACAGTTACAGTTCTACCAGAAGGAACAACTTCATTAGTTAATGGCGTAAGTTATGAAACATTAAAAGATGCAGTTGATGCCGCTAAAGTAAATGGTGGTACTGTTGAATTAGTGGCTGATGTGGTTAATTCTTCAAGTATTGGAATTGCCAATAATGAAGAAGTAACAGTTGATTTAAATGGTAATGATATATCTTTTGCTAGTAATCAATATTTTGCAGTTAGTGGAGGAACTCTTACCTTAACTGGTGAAGGAACTGTTAAAGAAGGCGATCCTTATTATGGTCCAATTTTTATTGACAGAGAAATTATGCAAGGAAGTCCATTAACCATAAATGTCGATGAAGGAGTAACTTTGGAAGGATTTTCTGGTATATTTGTCGATTATGGTAAGGCGGATTCTGCAATGAATACAATAATTAACTTTAAAGGTAAAATCAATACTGTAAGAGACAGAGAAGGCTATGTTGGATATGCTATTTATGTCCAAGGTAATATTAAAAACACTAATAATTATCCAGTTATAAATATTTATGAAGGATCAGAAATTAATTCTGTTGGAATGGGTATTTATGCGGCTGGTTATGCTGAATGGAATATTTATGGCGGAATCATTAATGCTAATGGAACGGCAATTGGTATCAAATCTGGTAAATTAAATATTACTGGTGGTACATTTACTGCTGATGGAGTAAATAATATTCCGACTCCTGCTTGGGGAGATGGCATAATTGGCTCTGGTTCTGCTTTACAAATAGAAAGTAATGATGGTTATGCTCAAGGTATGGAAATTAATATTAGTGGTGGCGAATTTATAAGTGAAAATGCTGCTGCTATATATGAATATCCTGATGATGCAACTACTTCTGTAATTGCTTTTACAATTACTGGTGGTACATTTAAGAGTACTAATTATAGTAGTAACTTTGTATTTAGTCAAAGTTTTACAACTACTCATCAAGGTTTTATGTCAAATATAACTTTTGATAAAGAAAATTCTGTATTAGATAGTTATTTGGCAGAAGGCTACATTCTTGAAGAACAAGCCGATGGAACTTATAAAGTAGTCAAAGGTTAATTCAAAGAGCAAATTAATTGCTCTTTTTTTTATATCAAAAATATGCTATAATTTTAATGTAGTAAGGATGTGTATTTATGGCTTATATTAAATTTAAAGAATTAACTAAATATTTTGATTTTAAAGATGAAATATTAGAAGAGGATTTACCGGATTATACTAAAGAATATGTAGAAAATAATGAAAAAATATTAATGGGTTATAAAAATAGTAAAGATTATGTAGTATTTACTGATAAAAAGATGATTTTATTTGATAGAGATACTCTAGCTGTTTATTATAAAAAAATACATATAATACCATATATATCTATATCTACTAGTGCAATAAATTTTAAACCTGGTAAAGTTGAGTTATTATTTAGTTTGGATAGTGGTTATCAATTACATGTTAATTTTATTGATATGAATCATGATAAAAAAGAAAATATTAAAAAAGTATATAAAATAATGATGAAGACAAAAATTTAGTTTGTCTTTTTTTGTCAAATTTTAAATGATTTGTTGACACAAATAATTAAATCATGTATGATTATTATAGAAAGGAGAATGAAATGATGAAAATGAAAAGATTGTTGGGATTGTTAGTAAGCGTAATGCTTATTGGAGTAACAGGTGTATCAGCAAAAACTTATGATATGGAAGCTGATATGAATGCATCTGAATTTGATTTAACAGAAAGTACTACAATTAATGGTAATGGACATACTATAACTGGTAAGTTTAATATTGCAACTGAAGGTATTAGTGTAGTATTTAATGATGTAACTATTGATGTTAATGCTCCAGATAATACAGAATATATAGGTATATCTTTAGGAGCTATTGGTACAAGTCTAGAACTAAATAATGTTAAAATTATTAATTATACTAAAGCTGGTATCTATGCAGATCAATTTGCTAGTTTAGTAGTAAATAATTCTGTTTTTGATGGTTCTAGAACCCCAGAAATTGGAGAAGGTTCTGGTAGTGAAGCAGCATTAGTTAAAAGAAGTGCAGCAGGAATCGATATTAATATTGGTAATCTTGCTAAAAAAGATTTTGCAATTGAAAAAATTGAAATAACTAATTCGACATTTAGAAATGTACTTGCTAGTGAATCAAATACTACTGGTGGTGGTATTAAAATTAAAATTAAAAATAATACCTATTTAACTAGTATGTGTGATGTAGTTATTAAAAATAATACATTTACTGATAATGTTCGTGATCTAGTAATTGGTACTGATAGTGGTTCTGGTGGAACTTCTCAAGCGGAAACTGGAGATATTACATTAAAATTATTTGGTAACAGTGCTATGAAAGTTGTAAATAATTCAGATCAATTTGCAACATCAGAAGCAGATAAAACAGAAATAATTGATTCTAAATTTTTAGTAGAATTAAATTATTTTGCAGGTACACGTAATGTTTTAACTGAAGATGAAACTGGATATGTTGTTGATCCTACAGATGAAAATTTTAAACTTAGTGATGTACTTTCTATTGTATCTGAAAATGATGAAATAAATAGTGTAGTAATTGATTATGGAGAATATACAATTACAATTAATAAAGATGATGTTAAAGAAGATTTACTAGATACTATTGATGATTTAAGTTTGGTAGTTAGTGATGAAACAAAAACAGAAGCTTTAACTAAATATGTTGCAGATGAAAATACATTTATTAAAACTAATGTTAGTGGAGATTTACCTGCAAATGTTGTTACTTTAAGTTTAAATTTAAGTAAATATGCTAATAAAGAAGTTAATTTATATTATTTTAATCCTGATAATAAAGAATTAGAATTTGTTAGCAAAGTAGTATTTGATGCTTCAGGTAATGCTAATATTGATTTAAAACATTATTCTGAATATGTATTAAGTACTAATGATTTATTAGATACTACAACTAGTGGTGAAGTTGAAAACCCAAGTACTAGTGATAATGTAGTTCTTTATATGGCTTTTGGAGCAATATCATTTATTGGTCTTGCTGGAGCATCAATTTTGCTAAAAAAAAGACATAATTAGAGTATATAATTTAGTAAAGAGATGATAATTATTTTATCTCTTTTTATATTTAAAAAATAATTTAAAAGATATGTAAACTTATATAAAAACTATGTTAAGATTTTTTAGAAATGTTACATTTTTAAATTATTAAATTGATAACAAACAAAGGCGAACTTTGTTTGAAGAATAATTATAATTTATGAAAGATAAAAAGCAAGGGTCAAGATGAACTCAACTATGTTTCGCCCTTGCTTTTAATCTTTCATCTCTTTCTCTCAATAATACTTCTAATTGTTTTTGGTCATCAATTATTTTTTGTTCTTTCTTCTTCATATCAACCCTGTGTCCTTCAATTTTTCTTGTATTATATATTTTATTGTTTTTAAAAATTCTAATATCATTAGTAAATACATCTTGCCAAACTTCAACAGTTGTTCCTTTATAAAATACAAAGTCACTGCCATCACTATTTATAGGGATATAATAATTATTATTAATGGATATCATGTTGCCATTTAATATTTTTCTATCTACTTTAATGCACATTATTGTAGATAAGTCTGTATTATCTAAAGGAATAAAATCTGTCTCTTCTTCTAGTGGTGGATAGGAGAACTTTTTATTTAGATAATCAATGTAATAATCGTTAAACCATTTATTTAATTCATCATATGTTTTAATATTAAATCGTTTAATATCGTTTAACAATCTGTTTTGTACAACTTTGTTTTTGTTTTCAATTTTACCTTTAGCTTGTGGTGTATTTGCGTATATTAATTCAATACCGAGTTCATCTAACATTCTTCCAACTTGAGTTAATTCACCATCTTTTTGATTCCATAAAATTGTTGTTCTATCTGAATATATTGATTGTGGTAGTCCATATTTTTCAAACATTATTTTAAAAGCATAACAATAACCTAATTGACATTCTGTAGGCATAAACCATCCTGAAAGTATTTCATCAGTAGCATCATCTAAAGTCATATG
>CASEYV010000049.1:0-560 GCA_949292245.1 uncultured bacterium | reverse complement strand
TTCCTCTTCTTGGAGAAGGATCTCTTAAAGGATGTTGATTAGAATCATTTTTAAAACTTTTGTGTTTAACTGGACTTTTCCATCCTTCTTTTTTGTATAATTGTTGAAAGAAAGATTTACTTCTAACTTTAAGATTATATTTTTTTACATCGTCTTGCTTTTCTTTATTCCAAATAACATCTTCATGATAAATATCCATAAACTGTGATATACTAATAACTGGATATTGATTTTTAAAATTCTTAATATATTCAATCTCTTGGCTGGGAGCGGAATTATTAGAATTTTTACCTGTGAGTCCATGAACTAACAGGTTATCAATATCCTTTTTTTCAACTTCTTTAATCAAACGATTTAAATGCATTCTAGAATAACCAGTTTGATTAGAAATTTCACTAAAGGTGATTTTAATTTCACCATTATTTTTTTGCTTTAATAGTTCCAAAGCTTTTTTCTTGTTTTTTATCAAAATAAAACACCTCTTTCTCTAGAGGTATATTATATAATAAATGTAACATTTTAAAAAAATCTCTATGTAACATTTTAAAAAAGCTTTAACA
>CASEYV010000048.1 GCA_949292245.1 uncultured bacterium | reverse complement strand
TCAAGATTTCACACTTGTGAAATCTTTTTGGCATGGAATCTTTTCCATTCTATAACTTTCTATTAAAAAGTACTTGACTTTTAATAGTTAGTCACCTAATATAATTTTAACATTTATTTAAAAGTTGTCAATAATATTTATTTATGATATAATTTATTCTTAATTGAAGGGAGAATAATATGTACTTAAAAGAACTATCATTAGAAGATTTTAATTCATTTGTTAGAGAAAACATAATTGGTAATGCATATCAAACATCAAGTTATGCAATGTTAAAAGCTGAAGAAGGATATGATTATGAATTTATTGGTTTAATAAGTGACAATAAAATTATAGCTGCAGCATTAATCTTATATAAAAAGATAGGTAATTATTACTATGGTTATTCTCCAAGGGGATTTTTAATAGATTATTCAAATAAATTTGTTTTAGAAACTTTTACTAGAGAAATAAAAGAATATTATAAAAAGAAAAATTTTGTATTTATAAAAATAAATCCTGAAATAGCAATCGGAAAATTAAATAAAAAAAATAATAATTTTGAATATAATTCAAATTATAATATAATTAATATATTAATTAATTGTGGATACAAAAAATTAAAAAGCAATTCAAATTTTGAAGCTTTATTACCAAGAATAAATGCTATTGTTAATTTAGATGAATTTGATATTAATAATTTAAATAAAAATACAAGAAATAAAGTTAAAAAAGGAATTAGAAAAGGATTAGTATTAGAAAAAGCTGATGTATCAAAGATCAATATATTTTATAATTTTATTAAAGATAAAATTGGAAAAAATGCTTATCACTATAATGATTTATATAATGTATTTAGTAAACAAAATGATATAGATTTTTTCTTAGTAAAAGTTGATTATAAATATTATTTAATAAATTCTCAAAATTATTATAATTATGAATTAAAGAAAAATAATTTATTTGCTCAAAAAATAGTAAATAATAATAATGCCAGTATAATTAATGCTAAAATGAATTCTGATAAAAACTTATTATCATATAAAAACGATATTACTGAAGCATCTAAATATATAAATACAAATGATACTATATATGTTGCAGGTGCTATGATTATAAAATATAATAATAGAATAACTATTCATATCAGTGGATATGACAAAAATTTAAAAAGATACCCATCTAATTATTTTCTATATTATGCTATATTAGAATTTTATAAAGAACATTATAAATATGCTGATTTAAATGGTGTAACCATAGACAGTATAGATAACCAATATCATGGCTTAAATCGTTTTAAAAACGGCTTTAATCCTGATATATATGAATATATAGGGGAATTTGATTTAATAATTGATGAATCTAAATATAATCATTTATTAAAAAGTGGATTGCTTGCAAAAGAATTTAATAAAAACTAGAATTTATACAACAGTTATTGAATAAGATGCACCTTCACATTGATTATTATTATCGCAAAAATACAAACTCAACCCATAACTTCCTGGATTTAAATTAACTGTAAATGAATCCGGATAAGATCGATAATAATATACTCCATTTATAACTATAATTACTTCTTCTATAATAAAAGAAAGATTATTTATTTTTACTGTATCATCATTAAAAAACAATGAATCTCCTTTGTTTAATGTAGTTGGAATATCATAAACAATATTTGACAAAACTGAAACAGAAAAATCATAAGTTTCCGAAACATTATTTTGGCTATCCCTTATAGCCAAACTCACCCCATAACTTCCTGGATTTAAATTAACTGCAAATGAATCTGGAAAAGACCGATAATAATATACTCCATCAATACTTATCTCTATTTTCTCTATAGGATATGAAGAAACATAGCTTAAAGTGTCTTCATTAAAATATAATTTATCCCCTTTAAATAATGTTACTGATTTAGCATAATCAATTATTTTTGGATAAATAAAACTTTTATCAAAATATACATAACATTTATCTGATCCACTACTTATTAATTTTACTATAAGATTTTCAGCATCCCAATACAGCTCTCCCCCATTTTCACATTGACTTAATTTTTCATTAAATACATAGTCTTCATTTGGCCATGTATTAGTTGTTGATTTTTGATAAGTACCATCATCTTGTTGAAGCATAAGTGTTAAAAAACTTGATGCTTTTTTTATTTCAACATTTGTATCATTATTATTATTTTTTTCTTCTTTTTTATCCATAATAATAAAAGATAAACCAATTATTAAAATAATAGTACAAAAACTGCTAATTAAAAAATTTTTTTTACACATAAAGTTTCTCCTTAATACAAAACATATTTTGTATACAATATAATTTTACAAAAGATGTTTTGTAATGTCAATACAATATATGTTTTGTTTGGCAAAATATATTTAGGAGAATAAAATGAATATACAAAGATTAAAAGAAATAAGAGAAGATAAAGATTTAAAACAAAGTGATGTAGCAAAAGCACTAGGAATAAAACAACAACAATACAGTGAATATGAAATAGGCAAAAGGCTAATTCCCATTAACTATTTATATGAATTAGCAATATTTTATAATACATCTATTGACTATTTAGTTGGAAAAACTGATGTTTATAAGTCCTACCCTAAATCAATATTAGAAAAAAAATAAGCACAAAAAAACTATTGGTCAAAACCAATAGTTTATTTTATATCTTTAAATTATTTTATAATTTCAGATACTACACCAGCACCAACAGTTCTTCCACCTTCACGGATAGAGAATTTAGTACCGTTTTCAAGAGCAACTGGAGCAATTAATTCAACAGTCATGTCTACATTATCTCCAGGCATAACCATTTCTACACCTTCTGGTAATTCAATTACACCAGTAACATCAGTTGTTCTGAAATAGAATTGTGGTCTATAATTTGAGAAGAATGGAGTATGTCTTCCGCCTTCTTCTTTAGAAAGTACATATACACCAGCTTTAAATTTAGTATGAGGTGTAACACTTCCTGGTTTAGCTAAAACTTGTCCACGTTCTACTTCATCACGAGCAATACCACGAAGTAAAACTCCGGCATTGTCACCTGCTTGAGCAAAATCAAGTGATTTTCTAAACATTTCAATACCAGTAACAACTGTTTTCTTTGTAGGTTTTAAACCAACAATTTCAACTTCTTCATTAAGGCTAACTTTTCCTCTTTCAACACGACCAGTAACAACTGTACCACGTCCAGAAATTGTGAATACATCTTCAATACTCATTAAGAATGGTTTGTCAGTATCACGAACGGGAGCATCGATATAAGAATCAACTGCAGCCATTAAATCACGAATACTTTGAGCAGCTGCTTCATCACCTTCTAGAGCTTTTAAAGCACTACCACGAATTATAGGACAATCTGAATCGAATTGATATTCTCCTAATAATTCTCTTATTTCCATTTCTACTAAATCTAGTAATTCTGGATCATCAACTTGGTCACATTTATTCATGTAAACCACGATCTTAGGCACACCAACTTGACGAGATAATAAAATATGTTCTCTAGTTTGTGGCATTGGACCATCAGCAGCAGATACAACAAGAATTGCTCCATCCATTTGAGCTGCACCTGTAATCATGTTTTTAACATAATCGGCATGTCCTGGACAGTCAACATGTGCATAGTGACGTTTATCAGTTTCATATTCAACGTGTGCAGTGTTGATTGTTATACCTCTTTCTCTTTCTTCTGGAGCTTTATCGATATCAGCATAATCAACAAATGTTCCAAAATATTTAGTGATCGCAGCAGTTAATGTTGTTTTACCATGGTCAACGTGACCAATTGTACCAATATTAACATGTTCTTTTGAACGATCAAATTTTTCTCTTGCCATAATAATATTCCTCCTTTTTTCTATTACTATTATATTTTATCTAATGCTTGAAAATTTTTCAAGTATTATTCTTAATTTATGCTGTTTTTCTTAATAATTTCTTCAGCAATTCCTTTAGGGACTTCTTCATAATGATCTAATGTCATAGTGAAGTTTCCACGACCTTGAGTATTTGAACGAAGACTTGTAGCATAACCAAACATTTCAGCAAGTGGCACCATTGCATTAATTGATAAAGCATTACCACGTGATTCATTACCCATTGGTTTACCACGCCTACTTGTTAAATCACCCATAACATTACCCATATATTCATCAGGTATTACTACTTCAACCTTCATAATTGGTTCAAGTAATACAGGTTTACATTTATTCTTAGCTTCTTTTAAAGCCATAGATGCAGCAATTTTAAAGGCCATTTCTGATGAATCGACATCATGATATGATCCATCAAATAATGTTGCTTTAATATCAACCATTGGATATCCTGCAAGAATTCCACCAGCCATTGCTTCTTGTAATCCTTTATCAGTTACTGGTATATATTCACGAGGAACTACACCACCAACTATTGCATCAACAAATTCATATCCTTTTTCAGGATTTGGTTCAAATTTAACCCAAACATGACCATATTGTCCACGACCACCAGATTGTTTAATATATTTTCCTTCACATTCAGCCGCTTGTGTAATTGTTTCACGATAAGCAACTTGTGGACGACCAATATTTGCTTCAACATTAAATTCACGACGCATTCTATCTACTTGTATATCTAGATGAAGTTCTCCCATACCACTAATAACTGTTTGACCAGTTTCAGGATCTGTCTTATATTTAAAAGTTGGATCTTCTTCAGCTAATTTTTGTAATGCTATAGCCATTTTTTCTTGGTCAGCTTTTGATTTTGGTTCAATAGCTTCATCAATAACAGGAAGTGGGAATTCCATTCCTTTCATTATGCATGGATTTTTTTCATCACATAATGTATCTGCTGTCGTAGTAGATTTTAAACCAACTGCAGCTGCTATTTCACCACAATATACATCGGTAATTTCTTGACGATGGTTAGCATGCATTTGTAGAATTCTTCCAATTCTTTCTTTTTCTTTTTTACCAGCAGCATTTGTACAAAGTACATAAGAACCACTTTGTAAATGACCTGAATAAACTCTAAAGAATGCAAGTCTACCTACATATGGATCTGTTGCAATTTTAAATGCTAAAGCTGTAAAAGGTTCAGAATCGTTTGGATGTCTTAAAATATCTTTACCATCTTTATCCATACATTCAATTGCTGCAACATCAGTTGGTGCAGGCATATAATCAACAATTGCATCTAACAATAATTTTATTCCTTTATTTGATAAAGCATCACCGCATAATACTGGGAAAAATTTAACTTCAAGTGTACCTTTTCTTATTAATGATTTAATTTCATCAACAGATAATTCTTCACCATTTAAATATTTTTCCATTAAATTATCATCAAATTCAACAACAGCTTCAATTAATTCAGCTCTTTTTGTATTTGCTAATTCTACTAAATCTTCAGGAATAGGTATTTCTTTAGCATCTTCTGCTTCTTTACCATCATATTCATAAGCTTTTAAATTAACTAAATCTATAATACCTTTAAATTCAGATTCAGTTCCAATAGGCCATTCGATAGGTTTAGCATTAACCCCCAATCTCTTTTTAATAGTTTCTAAACTATATTCAAAATTAGCTCCTAATTTTGCCATTTTATTACACATAATCATTCTTGGAACTTTAAATGTATCTGCTTGACGCCATACAGTTTCAGTTTGAGGTTCAACACCTGCTTGAGCATCTAAAAGCGCAACTGCACCATCAAGCACTCTTAAACTTCTTGAAACTTCAACAGTAAAATCAACATGGCCTGGAGTATCTATTATATTAAGACGATATCCTTTCCAGTGGGCAGTAGTTGCTGCACTAGTTATAGTAATACCTCTTTCTTTTTCTTGTTCCATCCAGTCCATTTGTGATTCTCCATCATGAGTTTCACCTATTTTATGAATTTTACCCGTATGAAATAAAATTCTTTCAGTTGTTGTTGTCTTTCCGGCATCAATATGAGCCATTATACCTATATTTCTAATTTTATCTAATGATACATCTCTTGCCATAAAGCCTACCACCTATAATGAGCAAAGGCTTTGTTTGCTTCGGCCATTCTATGTGTATCTTCACGCTTTTTAACAGCACCACCTGTGCCATTTGCAGCATCAATAATTTCATTTGCTAAATTAATGGCCATACCCTTTCCATTTCTTAATCTTGCATAATTAACTAACCAACGTAGTGCTAAAGTTTGAGCTCTATCATCTTTTACTTCTACTGGAACTTGATAATTAGATCCACCCACACGACGTGATTTAACTTCTAATGCTGGTTTTATATTTTCTAAAGCAGCATTATATACTTCCATAGCTGGTTTACCAGTTTGCTTTTCGACTATTTCAAAAGCTTCATATAAAATCTTTTGAGCTGTTCCTTTTTTACCACTAGTCATAATTTGATTAACTAATTTAGTAACAACTTTAGAGTTATATATTGGATCTGGAAGTACATCTCTTTTTATTGCTCTTCTTTTACGCATTTATAATCCTCCTAATCTATTATTTTTTTTCTTTTTTAGTACCGTATTTACTACGACCTTGTTTTCTGTCTTGTACGCCATGTGTATCAAGTGTACCACGAACTACATGATAACGAACCCCGATTAAGTCTTTAACACGACCACCACGAACTAATACAACACTATGTTCTTGTAAATTATGTCCTTCACCTGGAATATATGCATCTATTTCTTTACCATTTGAAAGTCTAACACGTGCATATTTTCTTAAAGCTGAGTTCGGTTTTTTAGGTGTTCTAGTAGCAACCTTAACACAAACTCCTCTTTTTTGTGGGCTTTTTGCATCAGTTTGCTTCTTTTCTAAAGTATTATATCCAACATTTAAAACCGGACTTTTACTTTTTTTAGTTTTACTTTTCCTATTCTTTTTTACAAGTTGATTAATTGTAGGCATAAATCCTCCTTCCATTAACACACATCCTGGTGTATCAAATTTTACTTTAAACTAGGTTCCACCTAAGCAGAACCCGTTTTTAAATGCATTATTAATATACATTAATATTCTATGTTTGTCAAGTAAAAATTTAATATTTTTTTCTAAAATAGTTACTATTCACAGCCAAAATAGCAAAAAATGAATAGGATGTAGAGATTCACTAAAATAAAAATGATGATTTTCTACATTTTATTTTAGTGAAATTAAT
>CASEYV010000047.1 GCA_949292245.1 uncultured bacterium | reverse complement strand
ATTAATAGCAAGTAATAAAACAAATAATGCAAGTAGTACATATTCTGTAGGATTTAGAATCAATGAAAATACATTTACATATTCAACAACAAATAATACTGCTGAATTAATACTAACAATAAGAGATGAAAATGGAAATGTTGTTCAAAGTAGTAATGATACCCTTAGTTATGTAACAGTAAATGGAGTATCAGGATTTGATATAACAAATAAAACTGGTGAATTTAATGTAGTAATAGATCATCCGATAAGTACAACATCATCAACAACAGGAATAACCCATACTTGGACATTTACATTAACATTTGTTAATTTAACAAATGACCAATCAATAAATGAAAATGCAACATTAGATATTGATATTATAATGCAACAAAATAAAATTAACGAAAATTTAACTTTAGCAAGATATATAATTGATACATATACAGATGGTTCAAATGGCTTATTTTATCATGATAGTAATTTAGCAAATGGAGCTGGAGATAATTCATATAGATATAGTGGAGCTAATCCAAATAATTATGTATGTTTTGGGAGTGATGCTGAAATTTGCCCAAGCGCAAACTTATATCGAATAATAGGAGTATTTGATGATGAAGTAAAATTAATTAAATCCACAAGTTATGGAAATTATGCATGGAATTCTTCTGATAGTAATGTATGGAATAGTACTACACCAAGTATTAGAACAACTTTAAATTCAACTTTTTATAATTCTTTAGATGAAACTTGGCAAGATAAAATTGTCTCTTATGATTGGAAAGTTAATGGAGTTGATTGGAGTAGTACATATGTAGCAAAACAATTTTATAATGATGAGTTAGAAAATAGTGCAAGTGTAGTTGACAATATGAAAATAGGATTATTATATGTAAATGAATATGGATTTGCAGCAAGTAGTAACTATTGGACCACAGCAATATATAGTTATGATAATTCAACTTTGCGAAGTAATAATTGGCTTTATTTAGGAACTGATGAGTGGACTATTTCTCGCTTACCATCATATGATAATCTTGCTTATACATTTAATGCTAATGGACGCATTAGTAATTCGGGTGCTACATATAAACGTGTAATAAGGCCTACATTTTATTTAAATTCTGGTGTTTTGTATATCAGTGGAACTGGAACAAGTAGTAACCCAATTAGAATTAATTAAAATATAGGTGATATAAATGACAAAGGAAAATGTTAGAAATATTTTATTGGCAATAATATTTGTACTTATATTAGTAGTAATAGCACTTTTTATAGGAAGATTCACCTATTCATATTTAGGGGCTCAAGTAGATGATTTACTTGAAGGAGAAGGAGAACTAACAGCCAGTGGGGATACAATAATATTTAGTAAAGGCAACGATTTATCGATAAATGCCTCAACAGATAATTTTTATACGGGAAGTGAAAATTTAACAGATACAACTAATCCTCAAGTAAGATTAATAGCAAGTAATAAAATTAATAGCAAGTAATAAAACAAATAATGCAAGTAGTACATATTCTGTAGGATTTAGAATCAATGAAAATACATTTACATATTCAACAACAAATAATACAGCAGAATTAATACTTACCATAAGAGATGAAAATGGTAGTATTGTTCAAAGTAGTAGTGATACCCTTAGTTATGTAACAGTAAATGGAGTATCAGGATTTGATATAACAAATAAAACTGGTGTATTTAATGTAGTAATAGATCATCCAATAAGTACAACATCATCAACAACAGGAATAACACACACTTGGACATTTACATTAACATTAGTTAATTTATCTAATGATCAATCAATAAATGAAAATGCAACACTAGATATAGATGTAATACTTCAAAAAGATAGAATATTATCTACAATTTTTGCTAATAATTGTAATGAAAAAAATATAGCAACCTTAGCTTGTAAAGTTGCAACTATATATACAATAGATGGAGAAGACGGATTATATTATCATGATGCTGATTTAACTAATGGAGCAGAAGATAATTCATATAGATATGCTGGAGCAAATCCCAATAATTATGTTTGTTTTGGAAGTGATGAAAACACATGTCCAAGTGATAACTTATATAGAATTATAGGAGTTTTTAATGAACAAATAAAATTAATAAAATGGGATTATGCTAATAGTGATATATTAAAAACTGATGGTGCTTATAATTCTACAAATTTTAATGCTTCAAATTCTAGTTTATATAAAGGGGTTAAATCAATTATAAATAGATATAATTGGAATAGTAGTACAAACACAAATAATTGGAGTGAGTCAAATTTAAATATGGTTAATTTGAATAGTAATTATTTAAATTATTTAGGAAATGAATGGACTTCCTTAATTGCCGATTCTAAATGGCAAGTAGGTGGAGCTAGTTACGGAAATGTAGTTAGCAGTACAGTTAAAACTGCATATAATTATGAAATTGCTAATAATGCAGAATATACAGAATGGATAGGCAAGATAGGGTTAATGTATGTTAGTGATTATGGTTATGCAGCTAGTCCCGAGAATTGGACTATAAATATGGGAAATTTAAATGCTGACAGTAATATTAATAATAATTGGATGTTTATGGGAATTTCTGAGTGGACAATATCTCGGAGATCTGGTAGTACTGATCGCTCTTTTTTTGTTAATAATACTGGTTATCTAAATATTAGTAGAACAAATGATATTTTTAGTATAAGACCTGTTTTTTATCTAAATTCTAATGTTTCATATGTAAGTGGAGATGGAACGCAAAGTGACCCATATAGAGTAAATTAAGAAAAATTATGTTTTTATTAATAGTTATCACTTGTTAATTAAACAAAAATTAGAAAGGATAGTTATGATTAAATTGAATAGAATATTATGGGGTTTGGTTTTTATTGTGCTAGGTATAATTATTGCTTTAAATATATTTGATATTATTGATTTTAATATATTTTTTAGAGGATGGTGGACTTTTATTATAATAGTACCTTGTTTAATTGGATTATTTGATAATACTAATGAAAATAAAATAGGTAATATAATAGGTTTAATAGTAGGAGTACTTTTATTTTTAGTTTGTATAGATTTACTAAGATTTGATATCGTAATAAAGTTAATTATACCAATAATATTTATTATCATAGGATTACATTTATTAATTGGGAGTAGTAATACCAAAATTAAAGAAAAAATTAATGAATTTGATAAAGAAAAATTAATTAGTATTTGTGCAACATTTTCTGAAAAAGTAGAAAAGCCTGAAAAATTTAATGGGACGAAAATTGATGCAATATTTGGTAGTGTACTTTTAGATTTAAGTAATTCTACAATTAAAAATGAATCTGTTATAGTTGCAAGTAGTATATTTGGGGGTATTAATATAAAAGTGCCAAAAGATGTGACTATAAAGGTAAAATCTACTCCAATTTTTGGAGGGGTTACTAATAAAAGTAAAAATAAAGATAGTAAAAAGGTTATTTATATTGATGCAATTGCTTTGTTTGGGAGTATAGATATATATGAGTGAAAGTCAAAAAATTATTAAAATAGTTGCTATTGCCTTAGCTATGTTTATAATTATATTAATTATAAATGGATTTTTTTTTGCAATATCTTTATTTAGTAAATCAAATAGAGGTAGCATCAATTTTAGTGAATATTATAGTAACATTAATAATATTGAGATAGATGCTAATAAATCTAGTGTAAAGATAGTTAAAGGAGACAAGTTTTTAGTTGAAGCTAGCGGAGTTAGTGATAATTTTAAAGTAAGAAATAAAAATAATAAATTAGAAATAGAAGAAAACGGTAATTGGTTGTTTAATAGTAGTGGTGAAATTATTATATATGTTACAAACAATTTAAATGAACTTGTTATAGATGGCGGTAATGGTAAAATAAATATTGATAGCATAATTGCAAATCATTTAGAATTAGATATAGGAGCTGGTTTAATAGAAATAAACGAATCTACATTTTATAATAGCGAAATAGATGGTGGAGCAGGATTGCTTAAAGCAACATCTACATCATTCACTAATCTTGATTTAGATGCTGGAATTGGTAAAGCTGAACTTGATGGTGAAATTCTTGGTAATAGTAAAATTGATGGTGGCATTGGAGAAATAAATTTAAATTTAACTAATGAATCTCTTTATCGTTTTATAATTGATTCTGGAATTGGTGTAGTTAAAATTAATGAAAAAAAAGTAAGTTCTGTTTATGGTAATGGCCAAAATTTAATAAATATTGATAATGGTATAGGAACAATAAACATTAAAATTAATTAGAATTAGATTTAATATTTTCTAATTCTTTTTTTATATCTTCAATTGCTTTAAGTATAAAATCTACTTCACCTCTTTGAGTTTGATTACTTTTGCCTTGTTCATTATCAGTAAAAGGTCCACCTTGACCGCTTTTATGTTTTTTGGAATTTATATTTAAATTGTTATTTTCTAATCTTGCTTCAATTAATTGTTGTTGGGCGGCATGTGTAAGTATATATTGTCCAACCAAAATTAGCCAGTTTCCTATGGAGTTTTGTTCGTTTGCATTATAATCACCTACACATGAAAATCCAACTGTAACAGCAAGCATTGCATATAAATGAGGGTTAGCACTGGGAGGAAAGTTTGTATTATGATCATTTCTATTCATAGTTAACACCTAAATAATTTTATGTTTTTTAGAAAAAAAATAGATAAAAAAGAATATTTATGTTAAGATTAATATAGAGGAAAGTATATGAGTAAAAAGATAAATAATAAAGGTAAAATATGTTTAGCAATGCTAGCAATGATGTTTGTAAACTCTTCTTTTACACCTAAACAAGGGAATAAAGAACATATTATAACTAAAATTGATAAGGATTATTTTAATGAAGAATTAGATACTACATTAATAACAGTTTTGCCGGAAGAACTAGATGAATTAGATTATGAAAATTTAGATAATGAAGAAATAAATAACTATGTAGAAGTTGTAAATGACAATGAAGATACTTTAGATTTAAGTAAGTTATCATTAAAGGAAATATATGAATTAGGTGAAGATAAGGTACATATACTGATACTTATGCTGTTATTAATACAATATATAATCGAACTAAGAGTAAATCTTCTATAAATTTTGTTCAGGCTTTTGATTTAGATGGCCATAGTTTATATTGTCAAGCAATTACACCTAATCAATTTATAGTTTATGAAAATGGCAATTATAAAACTTTTTATGGAACTTTAGAAGGAGAAAGGTTTCGTGCAATATTAGATTTTTTAATAAGTGAAAAACCTATACATAATTATTTAAACTTTTTATCTAATATATTGGATGTACCTAATAGTGTGCAATTTGTTGAAGGAGGAAATAAATATTTTTCTTTATTAACGGAACAAGATAGAGTAGATGAAAATACAGTTAGTTTAAAACAGTAAATTTGCATTTTTAATTAAATTACTATATAATTGAATTGGTGATTAATTGTGCAAATTGAAAAAGTGTGTGAACCAATAATTACAGTTAGAAGAAGTCAATATCCCGAAGATAACTTGGCGGAATTTTTGCTTGTTGGTAGAAGCAATGTTGGTAAAAGCAGTTTTATAAACACTTTAATTGAAAGAAAGAACTTTGCTAAAACTTCATCAAAGCCTGGGAAAACGCAGACATTAAATTTTTATTTGATAAATGATAAATTTTATTTAGTAGATGTACCAGGATATGGTTATGCTAGCGTTAGTAAAGATAAACAAAAGAAATTTGGTTTAATGATAGAAGAATATTTAAAAAATAGACCGAATTTAAAAAATGTTTTTTTACTTATAGATTATCGACATAAACCTACTGAAGATGATTGTTTAATGTATGAGTTTTTAAAATATTATAATTTAGATATTACTATTATTGCTACTAAATATGATAAAGTAGGTAAAAATAGTAGAATTAAACAAGATAAATTAATTAAAGATACATTAAAAATTAGTGAAGATGATCAATTTATTACTTTTTCAACTGTTACTAAAAAAGGTCGTAATGAAGTATTAGAAATATTAGAAAGCAGGATTTAGATGAATAAAAAAGGATTTACATTAGTAGAGTTACTAGCAGTTATTGCAATACTTGCTATAGTTATTACTATAGGTTTAATAAGTGTAACTAAAGTTAGGGAAAATGCTTTAAAAAAAATTGTTGATACAAAAATAGAACAAATTGAACAAGCGGCGATTCTTTATGGACAAGAAAATCCTAATGTTATTAAAACAAGTTGTACAGATCATGAAAAGACAGTTGTAGAAGCAACAAATTATACTCCTAGTTTTTGTGTTACTGTAACTGCTGGAGTATTAATAGATAACAATTTTTTTGAAAGTAGTTATTTAGATGAAGTAAATGGTAAAACAGATTTAATCAATGATGTAACAGGTAAAAGTATGTTAAATGATACTGTTATTATATATCGAAGAAATAATAGAATTTATTCAATAATAGATGAAGTAAAAAGTAATGTGGGGGTATAATGAAGACAATATGTTTAATTGGGAAACCTAATGTTGGGAAAAGTAGTATATTTAATAGATTAATTAGAGAAAAGAAAGCAATTATTATGGATACTCCAGGGATAACTAGGGATAGAATATATGGTAAAGTTAATTACCAAGATAAATCTTTTTATTTAATTGATACTGGGGGTATTAGTTTAGAAAATGCTAGTTTTGATAAAGAAATACTTATGCAAGCAGAACTTGCTATTGATGAGGCAGATATTATTTTATTTGTAGTTGATGGATTAAATGAATTAGATCAAGCCGATTATTATATAAAAGATTTATTACATAAAACAAATAAAGAAGTAATAGTAGTTGTTAATAAATTAGATAATGATAAGAGAAAAGAAAATATATATAATTATTATGAACTAGGTTTTAGTAAAGTTTATGGAGTAAGTGCTGAACATAATTTAGGAATTGATGAGTTACTTAAAGAAATTACTAAAGATATTGAAGTTGAAGAAGTAGTTGATGATAATAAAATTAAATTTTGTATTATTGGAAGACCTAATGTTGGTAAAAGTAGTTTAATTAATGCTTTAATCAATGAAGAAAGAGTAATAGTTAGTGATGTTGCTGGAACAACTAGAGATGCTGTTGATACTAATTTTAGATATAATCATGAAGAATATGTAGTTATAGATACTGCAGGAATGCGTAAGAAGGGTAAAATATATGAATCTGTTGAAAAATATAGTTTAGTTAGAAGTCTTAAAGCAATTGATAGAAGTGATGTTTGTGTTGTTGTTTTAAATGCTAGTGAAGGAATTATAGAACATGATAAACATATTATTTCTTATGCTATTGATGCCGGTAAGGGGATTGTTATATGTGTAAATAAATGGGATACAATAAATAATCCTGATAAAGCAATTAAAGAATGGCAAGAGTTAATTAAATATGAATTGAAATTTGTTCCTTATGCAAAAACTGTTTTTATAAGTGCTTTAACTAAAAAAAGAATTAATGAATTAATGCCAGAGATTATTAATGCTTATGAAAATAATAAAAAAGAAGTAAAAACTTCAGTTTTAAATAATATAATTATGGAAGCGGTAAGTTTGCATTTGCCACCATCTTATAAAGGTAAAAGATTAAAGATTTATTTTGTTCATCAAGTGGATAATAAACCACCTAAATTTGAATTTCAAGTAAATGATAAAAAATTAGTTCATTTTAGTTATGAAAGATATTTAGAAAATCAAATTAGAGATAATATTGATTTTTCGGGAACACCAATAATTTTACAATTTAAAAATAAAGGTGAAGAATAGTAAATCCTTTATTTTTTTTGTTTAAATAAGGATTGCTGATTAGGCAATTTAATAATTTTTTGCATATATTATTTTAGAGGTGTTTTATGAAATTTGGAGATGACTTTTTTAAAAAAGTAGAAAAAAAGACTAATGTTGATAAAGATACTATAATAAGTCTTGCTCAAAAATTACAAAATGGTAATATGAAAGATGAAAATACATTAAGGGAAGTTATTGATACTTTAAGTATAATGACTGGTAAAAAAGTAAGTAAAGAAACTAGTGATAAAATTGTTAATAAGATAATTAATGATAAAGTACCAGATAATGTGGATAAAATGTTTTAATTGACGAATGCTTTAAAATGTGATACAATAATCTCTTCATTAAAAAGAGGAGTTGAATTTTATGAAGAAAGTGGATGAACAAAGACATTTTTTAGCATTATTAAAGCGGCCTGGTGATTATGTTTTTATAGCTATATCTAAATTAGATATTGCTAATGGAATTCCTAGAATTTCTTTGCAAGCAATTGATTCTTTTACAATGAATTTTACTATTGATGAAATAATACAATCTATAAAAAGGGCAAATATAGTTAGTGAAGAATACTTAAATGGACAATTAGTTATACAAGATAATCAAAAACATAATCCTTTAAAGGTAATAGATAAAGATTTTTATAGTGACTTTAATATTAATGTATATTTAAAGGAATTATTAAATAATAAAAATAGATTAAATAATATAATTAATAAATTTAGTGCTATAGTTAAAGATGAGAGAATAAGTAAAGATTTTAAAGATTATTTAAAAAGTGGAAATATAGAAATAGTTATTAATATAATATTTAGTTTACCATATTTAGAACAAAGAAAAATAATAGTATATTTTGTTGAAGAAAATAATATGGAAAGAGAAAAAAGTAAGGAATTAGAGTTAATTCGTGATAAAGCAGCATAAATGTTGCTTTTTTATGTTATAATATTTTAAGGGAGGTAAATATGTTTAGAAAGAAAAACAATATAGATACTGATGGATTAAATGAAATTATTTATTTAAGTAAAAATATTTTAAAATTGTTATTTATAATACTCATTATAAGTATTGTTTTAGTTGCTATAATTCTTTGTCGTGAGATAGGAATATTTAAGTTTATTGGTAATATTTTAAAAGTAATTTCTCCACTTTTTATTGGTTTTGTTATTGCTTGGTTGTTTAATCCTTTAGTTAATAAAATGACCAAAAAAGGATTATCAAGAATATTAGCATCTTTAATAGTATATGTTGTTTTTATTTTATTTTTAATATTATTTTTTAGAATATTTATCCCTATAATATATAATGAATTAAATGAACTTATATCAACAATTCCAGGTATTATTAGTAAAATTACTAATTTTGTAAATGAAATATTTGCTAAAATAGATATTGAAGAATTAGATATAGTAAGTATTAAAAATAATATTTTAGATGCAATTAATAGTTATGGAAATGATATAACAAGTAATTTACCTACTAATATTGTAAATGTGATGGGAAAATTTGTTAGTGCTTTAGGTAGTATTTTATTTGGTTTAATAATTGGTTTATATATGTTGTTTGATTTTGATAATGTTACAGTATTATTTTTAAAATTAATTCCTAAAAAACATCAAATGGAAATAGCTAAATTATTAGAAGATATAGGGACAGAAGTTCGTAAGACAGTTAATGGAACATTGTTAATTGCTTGTATGTTATTTGTTTGTGATACCATTGGTTTTTCTATAATTGGTTTAAAATCAGCATTATTATTTGGACTTTTCTGTGGTATTACAGATTTGATTCCTTATATTGGTCCTTATATTGGAACTGCTGTAGTTACTATTGTTGGTTTAACTCAAAGTCCATTAATTGGTTTAGGAGTATTTATTATAGCGGTAATTGTTCAACTGATAGAATCTTATGTATTACAACCAGTAGTGATGAGTAGGGCAACAAACTTACATCCTGTTACTATTATTTGTGGTTTATTGATTTTTGGTTATTTCTTTGGTATTATTGGAATGATTTTAGCTACTCCAATAATGTCTATAATTAAAGTTATATGGCATTTTATAAAAAGTAAAATAGAAAGTAAAAAAAGAAATATAGAAGTTGAAGAAACAGTTTAAATATGTTATATTAGTTATGTAATCGATGAGAAAAGATGGTAAATAATTTTTTTGATAGAAAGTTAGTGGTTGATGGAAACTAATAAAAAGATTATTTATTTGCTGCTTTTTAAGATTAATCGAAAAACCGCGTTAAGGTAATTAAGTAAAATAAAAGGATGGTACCGTGCTATATGCACTCCTTGGTATAATCCTTTTTGTTTTTATAAAAAAGGAGGATTTATGAAAATATTTGTAGTTGGGGGTAAAAGTGGTAGTGGCAAAGGTGAAGTTGCTAAAATGATTGAAGAATATTATATTTACAAATTAAAAAATGCTGTTGTTACAGAATTTAGTAAATATTTAAAAAACTTTGCTAAAGAATTAACAGATTGGGATGGTGTAAGTCAAAATAAACCTAGAGATTTTTTGCAAAGTTTTGGGACAAAAATCAGAGCTTATGATAAATATTTTTTTACTAGAAGAATGATTGAAGATATAAATGTTTATGCTCTTGCTGATATTGATGTTGTAATTATTAGTGATGCTAGAATGCCTGAAGAGTTTGAAAAAATGAAAGAAAATTATGATGATGCTTATAGTATTTTAGTTATTAATCAATTTGCAAAAAGTAAGCTAACGGTTGCTCAACAAGCTCATATTACCGAAACTGCTTTAGAAAATTATAATGAATTTGATTTAACTTTAGCAAATGATAACTTAGATACTGTAAAACAAAAGTTATTTAAGTTTTTAGATGAGGTAGAAAATGAAACAGCTAACAAGTAAAGAATTAAGAGATTTCTATTTAGATTTTTTTAAAGAACATAATCATAAAGTTATCCCATCAGCATCAATTGTACCTGAAAATGATCCAACAGTATTATTTACTACAGCAGGAATGCATCCATTAGTTCCATATTTATTAGGAGAACATCATCCTGAAGGAAAAAGATTATGTGATTGTCAAAAATGTATTAGAACAAGTGATATAGATGAAGTTGGGGATGCTTCTCATTTAACTTTTTTTGAAATGTTAGGTAATTGGTCTTTGGGTGATTATTTTAAAAGTGAAGCTATTGCTATGAGTTATGAATTTTTAACTAGCCCAAAATATCTTAATATTCCTAAAGAAAAATTATATTTTACTTGTTTTAAAGGTGATGAAACAGCACCAAAAGATGAAGAAAGTTATAATATATGGAAAAGTTTAGGAGTTAGTGAAGATCATTTGTTTTATTTACCTAAAGAAAATAATTTTTGGATATTAGGTAGTGGAGTTGGTCCATGTGGTCCTGATACAGAAATGTTTTATGATACAGGAAAACCTAAGTGTAGCGAAAATTGTTCTCCGGCGTGTGATTGTGGTAAATATTTAGAAATTTGGAATGATGTTTTTATGGAATACTATCGTGATGAAGATGGTAACTTAACAAAACTTTCGCAACAAAATGTTGATACAGGTATGGGATTAGAAAGAACTATCACTGTTCTTAATGGTTTAGAATCCGTTTATGATTCTGATGTCTTTGCTAATTTAAAATTAAAAATAGAAGAATTATCTGGTATGCATTATGAAGATAATAAAAAAAGTTTTCGAATTATAATGGATCATATTAGAACTTCTACCTTTATATTGGGAGATGATCATGGTATTGTCCCATCAAATGTTGGAGCAGGTTATGTTCTTAGAAGATTAATTAGAAGAACAATTAGGCATTTAAGAAATTTAGGATTAATGGAAGATGCTTTAATAAAACTTGCTTGTGTTGTTATAAATGATTATCAAGATGTTTATAAAGAATTAGCTAAGAATAAAGAGTTTATTTGCAGTGAATTAGAAAAAGAAGGTATAAAATTTGGTAAAACTATAAAAGATGGTGAAAGATTATTTTATAAAGTTATAAAACATATGGATAGTGATACTATAAGTGGAATGGATGCCTTTAAATTATTTGATACTTTTGGTTTTCCTTTGGAAATGACTCAAGAGTTAGCTAGTGAAAATGGTTTAAAAGTAGATATTGATGGTTTTAATAAAGCATTTAAGGATCATCAAGAAAAATCAAAAACTATTGATGCTGGATCATTTAAAGGTGGTCTTGCAGATAGTTCATATGAATCAACTAAGTATCATACACTTGCTCATATTATGTTAGCTAGTTTACAAAAAATGTATGGAGCAGATATTATTCAAAAAGGTTGTAATATAACAAGTGAAAGAATTAGATTTGATTTTAATTTAGATCATAAGATGACTGATGAAGAAAAAACAGAATTAACAAATTTAGTTAATGAAAAAATTAATGAAAGCATTCCTGTAGTTATGGAAGAAATGCCTTAAGATGCTAAAAAGCAAGGGGCTCATGGTACTTTTGAAAATAAATATGGTAGTGTTGTTAAAGTTTATTCAATTGGCGATTTTTCAAAAGAAATCTGTGGAGGACCTCATGTAAAAAATACAAATGAATTAGGTAAATTTAAAATATTAAAAGAAGAATCGTCTTCTGCAGGTGTTAGAAGAATAAAAGCTGTATTGGAAGAAAGGTAACTTTATGTTGCCAGCAATAAAGAGTGAAAAATATAAATTCACTTTTTTATTTTATAAAAAGCACAAAAAAATAAAAATTAAAATTTTTTTGCAAAAAGCAGAAAAATAAAGAAAGAAAAAAAGGATTTGTAAACTATCCGCATAAATCAGAAAAAAACTTTGTTAAAATAAAAAAATATTATATAATTAAATTGTCAAATCTTAATTGAAAATTATTTTAAATTTATTGGTTAATGAATTCATTGTTGTAATACCACAAAGAAGAGCAAAAAGATGAGGAACACAAATAGATTTCATTGAATAAGTAACTTTTCTTTGTTGCCTTTTATCAGATAATTCACTAAACATAATAAAAAGTTTAGGACGATATTTATCAATAATATTGTATAAGCCATAAACTAATGATTTATCTTTTGTAAATGTCAATATCAATATATTTATAAAAAGTAGTTTTAGAAAAATATAATAAATCATTATGATTAACATATATTTGATTAATAGACTGATGTTTGTCTTTAATAAGTGGAACAATAGAGTATTCTATTTCATCAATAATATCTGGTGTAATATCAATACCACTACGAGAATAAGATTTGATTTCTTCATAATGCTTATGAGCAATATTAGCATCGTAATATAATTTATGTTTATTACAAGTATTTTTAAAAATGCAAGTATTGCAAACATAAGGTGGGTGTTGCAATATCTTACAATCATTTATAGCTTTATTAATCCCTTTATTGTCAAAAGCATCATAGTAATTACTTTTAATATATCTGTTTCTTTTAATCTCCTTAGAAATAGTAGTCCTATCTACTTT
Source organism: uncultured bacterium (assembly GCA_949292245.1). GTDB lineage: Bacteria > Bacillota_I > Bacilli_A > RF39 > UBA660 > Onthocola_B. Next base: position 3,216 of record CASEYV010000047.1, on the reverse strand, counting down.
AATAGAATTACCAATAGTTGTAAAACTTTCTTTTTTGTTTAATAATATTTGAATTATTTCTCGTTGATCTTTATTAAGTTGTTTATATGTCATATATAAAACCCTCCTTAAAAAATGACAAATAAACCAACATAATATATTTTAATATGTATTTGATTATAAATCAATTTTATGACTTAATTCCCGTTATTAAATTTATGGGAACTTCAAATTTTATTTTAGAAAATGTTTTTGGAGCCTTGAATATGTAGGTTTGTCAAACATATGTGACAACGTATATGGTTGGCAAACCTACACTGTGTGTTTCAATTCCTTATAGAGTGACTATATGCCGAGATTTTTGTGATTTGCAGTATTGTTACTGCCTTTCTGCAATCTAATCACAACCTGGGTTCCTGATATTTTACGGCAAATTGGAATATGTCACGGATCTATTTGAAACACACAACAAGCTTTTGAAAATTGCGGCTTTATGACAATTGAATGTTTTGATGGTGGACCATATATCGAAAAAGATAATCAAGATAATTTTGCATTTTATAAACAAACTTATTATATTGGAAAAAGAAAGGAAAGGTAAATATGAAAAAAATAATATTATTAAGCGGACCGGATAAAACAAAATACTTTAATGACGAAGTTTCAAATGTAATTAAAAGAATGGTAAAAAAACCAATTAATATGGTAGTTATTCCAGCGGATCCTAATAATTTTGCTAAAAATGATAAACAATTTTATGGCAATGAAAGTGTTATAGGTGTTTTTAAAACTTTTAAAAAAATATTTCCAAATTTAAATATTGTATTATTAGATAATAGAGTATCACAAACGAATGGTATCAAGTATTTAGAAAAATCAAATATTATATATTTACTTGGCGGTAATCCTTTTATTCAACTAGAATATTTGCAAAAAACGAAATATAGTGATGTAATACAACATACATCAGCATTAGTTATGGGGGTAAGTGCGGGTGCAATGAATTTAGCGGTTAATTCATATTATTCTAAAGATGAAGATTATCCAGAAAGTATTATTTATAAAGGCTTGGGCCTAACAAATATAACAATTGATCCACATTTTGATATTAATAATTTAGAACAAGTAAATGAAATAAAAGCTAATTCAAAAATTATTAAAATTATTGGATTGCCTAATGATTCAGCTATAGTTATTTCAGATAATAATATAGTGTTTATAGGGAAAGTGTATATATTTGAAAATGGAATCTTGAATAATTAATTTGTATAATTGATAGGGGAGGTTTAAATGAATTGGGCTTTAGAAGAAGCAAGAAAATTAATAGAAAAATATCCTGATAAAGAAGAATTTGTTATATCATCAGGAGTTAGTCCATCAGGATTTATACATATAGGGAATTTCAGGGAAATTGTTACTACTTTTTTTGTAGGAAAAGAATTAGAAAATTTAGGAAAAAAAGTAAGGTTTATATTATCATTTGATGATTTTGATAGGTTTAGAAAAGTACCAAACGGCATACCAGAAAGTTATAGTAAATATATAGGAATGCCATATACAAGTATACCTAGTCCATTTAATGAAAATAAGACTTATGCAAAAGAAATGGAAGATAGATTTATTGAGGAATTAGATAGGTTAGGAATATATCCAGAAACAATATCACAAACAGAACAATATAAAAGTGGAAGATATGATGACAAAATTAAACTGGCTATGGATAAAAGAAAAGACATTTTTGATATAATGTCTAAATATAAAACTCAAGAATTCACAGAGGAAGATAGAGACAATTATTATCCAATTAGTTTATATTGTGAAGAATGTGGTAAAGATTTTACTGCAATATTAAATTATAATGAACTAACTGGTAATGTAGAATATAAATGCACATGTGGGAATCATCATATTCAAAATATAAGCAAATGTGGCAATATAAAATTACAATGGAAAGTTGATTGGCCAATGAGATGGCAACAAGAAGGAGTAGTTTTTGAACCAGGCGGAAGAGATCATTCTGCTGAAAATGGTAGTTTTGTTGTATCAACAGAAATTGCTAAAAAAATTTTTAACTATGATGCTCCAAATTATGTTGCTTATGATTTTATTGGAATTAAGGGCACAAATGAAAAAATGTCATCTTCTACAGGTAATGTTTTAACATTAACTGATTTATTAAGTGTATATGATAAAAATTTGATTTTATGGTTTTATGCAAAAAACAAACCTAACCATCAATTTAATATTGCACTAGACGAAGATGTATTAAGAGCATATACAGAATATGATAGGTTGGTAAAAGCATATTTTGAAGGAAAACTAGATAATAAGAATGCTAACATTTTATCATTAACTGGTGTAAAAGTAAACTATCTTAATAATCCTAATTTTGCTTATATTGCAAATTTTCTTCCCATGGTGAATTACAATGAAACTGCCCTCGCAAAACTATTAAGCAAAGATAATATAGATTGTAATACAATATGTTTTAAAAATAGATTATTAAGAGCAAGGTGTTGGTTAGAAAAATATAATAATAGTAAAATAAATATATTAGAAGAATTTAATCAAGATTATTATGATACTCTTACAGAGGAAGAAAGAGAATGGTTAAAAAAAACATTGATTATTTTACAAAATAGTTATGAAACTACACAAGAATTACAAGCTGACTTATATGCAGTTGTAAAAAATGGTAATGAAGCACCAAAAGAATTAAAGAGTAAGCAAAAAAGATATTTTCAAATAATTTATAATTTGCTTCTGGGCCAAAATAGCGGTCCAAAAATGGGATTATTATTGTCAGCAATGGATTATGATTTAATATATTCGAGATTGCAAAACAAAGATGCTAAAAAATTAACAAGAAAATAATATAAAGAAGTTATTAATCATTTTAAGTTATTGCCATCATTTTAGAAAATATTTATAGAATCATTGAAAATGTAAAAATTAATATCATTTCTTCTTAACTTTTTCAATCTTTATAGTATAACCAATTGGTGCAAGTATCTTAAGTAAACTAAGTATACTTGGAGATGAGTAGCCGGATTCTATCCTGGCTATTTTTTCTCGTGGAACATTAGAGTATTTAGAAAATAATTCTTGAGTTAAATTGTTTTCTTTCCTAAATTGAATAAATTCTTTAATAAATATTTCATTAAGCTCAAAAGCATCATAAATAGTATCAATATAGTTTTTATCATAATCCATTTGTATCACCTAACAATATTGTAT
>CASEYV010000046.1 GCA_949292245.1 uncultured bacterium | reverse complement strand
TAAGTAATAATATTGCAACAAATATGGATATTGATGCGATATTATCTGGTTATAGTGTAATTAAAAATATGGTTGCAAATGTTTTAAGTGGTGAAGATTTACTTACAATAAATAAAGCTTATTTAGAAACTTATAGTTTACCAGTATATGTTCCAAGTATGGGAAATACTACTTCTGCACAAGGTTATTATAAAGATTCTTTAGGAGATATAACGCATGCTTTAAAAGTTACTTTAGGTGAAGAAGCAGAAGAAGAAATTAAAACATTTAGTTTTTCAGTTAATGAGACTTATGAAGCATATAGTCCTGGAAAGGGAAAAAGACAAGAAAAATCAAGTGAAGTATTACCTAGTTTTATTGGTAAAACCGTAGTTGATGCTGAAGAATATTGTTCATCTAAAGGAATAATGTATAATATAGAATATGTAGATCCTGATAGTAGTCATTATAATTCTAATGTAAATGTTGGTTTAATTGGAGATCAAAGTGTTCATGCTAGTACACTATTAAATAATGTTACTGAAATAACATTCTATGTTGTAAATAGTAAAGAAAACATTAAAGATGAAGAAAAAGATAATAGCGATAAAATAATAGAGGATGAAGATTTAGATATTATTGAAGATTTATTAAATTAGTTGGGATATAATTTCCAACTTTTTTTATTTATAGTAATGTGCTATAATAAATTTAGATTTGGTGAAATTATGAAAAAAAGCAAAATTAATTACTTAATTATTATATTATATTGTATTATTTTAATTGCGGTATTTTTAGGATTTAATAATTTATACGGATCTAATACTGATTGGATAAGCCAACATAGTGTTATTCCAGATTATTTTCGTAAGATATTTTATGAAACAAAAAATTTAATTCCTGATTTAGCAATTAACTTGGGGGCTGGTCAAAATATATTTAATTATGGATATTATGGTTTACTTAGTCCCATTATTTTATTTTCATATTTACTTCCATTTGTTAAAATGAGTACATACATAATATTTGCTAGTATTTTTTTATATATTAGTTCAGGATTATTAATGTATTATTTTTTAAAAGAAAATACTTTAGATAATAATAAATCATTATTATTAAGTATTATTTTTGTTACATTATCTCCGATGACTTATCATTTTCATCATCATATAATGTTTGTATGGTATATGCCATTTTTAATAATGAGTTTAATTGGTGTTGATAAATATCTAAAAGGTAATAAATCATTTTTATTAATGATTAGTATTTTTTTAGTAATAATGACAAATTATTATTATAGTGTTGGTTCTATAATAGTAATTGTTTTATATGCTATATATAAAATACTTGATAATAAAAAGTTAAATATTAAGAAATTTTTATTAGAATTATTTAAGTTTTTTATTAGAATATTTGTACCTATATTAATGAGTACTATAATAATTATTCCTACATTTTATGTAATAGTTAATTCTGAACGTTTACTTAATGAAAATGTATCTCTTATTTCACTAATATATCCTAATATTAAAGAAGTAGTTTATAAAACTTTTAGTATGGGATTAAGTGCTATATTTTTACTTGCACCAATTAGTTTATTATGTGTTAAAAATAGAAAAAGAAATGAAATATTTTTAAGTATATGTATGTTAGTTATAACTTTAATACCTTTATTTATGTATATATTAAATGGTTTATTATATATTCGAGGTAAAGTATTAATTCCATTTATTCCTATTTATATCATTTTATTGGCATTATTTATAAAAAATATAAAAGAAAAAAATATAGATTATAAAAAATTGGGTATTGGAGCTTTAATATTAATAATGATTGCTTTATTTGATAATTATCAAGATGGTGTATTGATAAGTTTTGGCATTGATGTAATTATTAGTTTTATTTTAATATTATTAGTTAATAAATATAATAATAAATATATTATTTGTATACCTTTATTGATATTTTTAGTTATTAATGCTTATTTTGATAATAAATCAGAAAATTATGTTAGTATAGATAAATATAATAATATAAATACTGAAGTTATTGATGAGTTATTAACTTATGAATCTATTGGATATTATAGAACTTTAATTGATTATTATCCTTTGGAAAATGCTAATAAATATTATAATGAAAATTATTATAGTGCTACAATATATTCATCTAATTATAATGAAGAATATCATAATTTTTATAATTTTGTATCTGGCAATAACATAGTTTATCGTAATAAATTTGTTTTAGTGGGAGAAAATAATGAATTATTTAATAATATTATGGGAATTAAATATATTATAAGTAAAAATAATCCGGGATTTGGTTATAAAGAAATTAAAAAAATAGATGATTTAACATTATATGAAAACGCTTTAGCTTATCCACTTGTTTATGCTACTAATAAAGTAGGAAATATAAATAAATTTAATTCATTAGATTTTCCTTATAATTTAGAATATATGTTAAATAATCCTATAGTTGAAGATGGTAATAATACTTTTAATACAAATATTTTGAAGTTAAACTGGGATTTAGAAAGTGAATATGAATTTAGTTTAGATGAAGATACAAAATATACTTACATGTTGCCAGATAAAATTAAAAATAAATATTTAATTATAGAATTTAATATGGATTATAATGAATCTTGTTCTAAAGGGGATACTAAGATTACAATAAATGGAGAAACTAATAAACTTACTTGTAGTAGTTGGATGTATCATAATGAAAATTATCAATTTGAATATGTTTTATCAAGTAATGAAGAAATTGATAAATTAAATATTGAAATTAGTAAAGGTAAATATAAAATTAATGATATAAATATTTATGTAATGGATTATATAGAAAATAATTATCAAGAAATAGATAATTTAGTAATTGATAAGAAAAATAGTACTATAAAAGGAGAAGTTAATTTAGATGAAGATTCTTATGTCATAACTAGTATTCCTTATAGTGATGGATTTAAAATATTAGTTGATGATGTTTTACAAGATGTAGAAATTGTTAATACTGCATTTGTAGGATTTAAAGTAAGTAGTGGTTTTCATAAAATAGAAATTATTTATAATGCTCCAGGTAAAATTATTGGTATTTTAGGAACTATTGTTGGATTTTTAAGTTTAATTGCAGTTTTAATATATGAAAAATTTGAGGATAAATTTTTAAAACTATTTAAAAAATATAAAGAGATAATAATGTATTTAATATTTGGAGTATTAACAACAATAGTAAGTATTGCTTCTTATATGGTTTTTACACATACAATATTAAATCCTAATAATAGTTTTGAATTACAAATTGCGAATGTTTTATCTTGGATATTGTCTGTTATATTTGCTTATATAACAAATAGAATGTATGTATTTAGCAGTAAAAATAAAAATATTATAAAAGAAATAATAAGTTTCTTTTCATCAAGAGTAGTAACTTTATTATTAGATATGTTTTTAATGTTTATTTTAGTAACTTGCCTATATTATAATGATGCAATATCTAAAATAATAGTACAAGTAATAGTAATAATAGGAAATTATATATTAAGTAAATTGATAGTATTTAAAAAGGAGAAGTGAATATGAAAAAAATATCTATTATAGTACCGGTGTTTAATGAAGAAGAAACAATCCCAATATTTTACGATGAAATGCAAAAAATAAAAAATAAATTAAGTAAAAAAGCAAATTTTGAATTCTTGTTTATTAATGATGGAAGTAAAGATAATACTTTAGAAATATTAAGAAGTTTAGCTAAAAAAGATAAAACTGTGAGATATATTTCTTTTTCTAGGAATTTTGGTAAAGAAGCTGGTATTCTTGCAGGCTTAGAAAATGTAACAGGGGATTATGTTGCAACTATGGATGTCGATTTACAAGATCCTCCTCAATTGTTAATTGAAATGTTCGAAACATTAGAAACTGGTGAATATGATTGTTGTGCATCGAGAAGTGTTACAAGAAATGGTTATTCACCACTTAGAAAATTTTTTACAAAAATGTTTTATAAAATAATTAATAAAATCTCTAAAACTGAAATGGTTGATGGGGCAAGAGATTTTCGCCTTATGACAAGACAAATGGTAAATGCAATATTAAGCATGAAAGAATATAATCGATATTCAAAGGGAATATTTAGTTTTGTTGGATTTAACACTAAATGGATTGAATATGAAAATATAGATAGAGTAGCTGGATATAGTAAATGGAACTTTTGGAAATTATTTGGTTATGCTATCGAAGGTATTACGGCTTTTTCTACAACTCCTTTAGTAATAAGTGCTATTGTTGGTATTATATTTTGTTTAATTGCTTTTATTATGATAATTGTAATAATTATAAGAACATTATGTTTTGGAGATCCTGTTGCTGGATGGCCATCACTTGTTTGTATTATAATGTTTGTTAGTGGTATTCAATTATTTTGTCTTGGAATTATGGGTTTATATTTATCAAAGACATATTTGGAAACAAAAAAACGCCCTATATATATAGTTAAAGAAACTGAAAAAGATATTTAGAAAAGACATCACTTTTTTCGAGATGTCTTTTTCTTTTTCTTCTTTTTTCTTTTGGTTGGAGATATATAACCGGTGTTTCTTTTAGAAGAGTTATTTTTAGTATTTTTTCCTTTTGGTGTAGTCTTTGTTTTTGTATTACTATTTGTCTTTTTCTTTTTAGTTGTAGTCTTTTGATTTTTTATCTTAGAATCTTTTTTATTTTCTACTTTTGATTTACTTTTATTATTTATTTCTGTTATTTTCTTTTCATTTTTTAATTTATTCTTTTTTTCAATCTTATCTAAAATTATCCACATTATACCTATAATTAATACAAGTAAGTATATAGATATTAAAACTATAAAAATTATGTCAATCTTATCAAATTGTTTATCCATTAAAACCACCATTTCAAATTTATTATAATATAAACTAATAAAAATTAATAGAGTTTACAGTAAATTTACAATAAATTTTGTAAATATTTGTCGATATTTTCTTTAAATGTTATAATTAATATGAGTCTAAAGTAAGGAGAATACAATGAAATACATAAAATATATAATATTTTGTATACTTTTGTTTTTGTTGATGATAGATGTAAATGCCAGTGAAACTGTGCGAGGTTATATTAATGCTACTTGTAATATTAGAACTGGCCCTGGAACTCAATATAAGAATATTGGTATTGCTTATTTAGGAGATAATTATATTTTAGTAGAAGATAAAACATATCAAGATACTAATAATCATTATAATTGCAATAGTGATTGGTATCAAGCATATTATAATGGTATTGATGTTGGATATATTTGTGGAGATCACGTTGATGTTGTTAGAAGTTATAGCACTGATGATGTTGCACCTAGTAATACTTGTGAACAAGAAATGAGTGATGCTGGTTTTCCATCTAGTTATTGGGGGGGCTTATGTACTTTAAAAGAAAGTCATCCTAATTGGCAATTTGTTGCTTTAAAAATAGATTATGATTGGAGTTATATTATTGATAAAGAAAGTTCTTGTGGTATAAATTTAATTTATGGAAGTTCTGAAAATGCTGGTTTTATAGATTCAACTTGTAGTGCATATGATAGTGGATATGTTGGAATTACTAAACAAGGTGTTGCTTATTATATGGATCCTAGAAACTTTTTGTCTGATCGTTATGTTTTTCAATTTCTAACATTAAATTATGATAATAATGTTGCATCTACTTATACAAATGCCGTAACTAGTATCATTGGAAACAGTTCTTTTTATAAATATCATTTAAATAATGGTACAAATTTAGTTGAATTAATAAATGAAAATGCTATTGCATTAAATGTTAGTCCTATTTTTATTGCCTCTAGAATTTTACAAGAACTTGGTAGTTCTGATACTTTATATAGTTTATATAGTGGAAAATATACTGCAGATGCAAATACTAAATATGGAAAAATATTTATTGATTTGACTGGTAGTGCAACTGCTTATCAAGGTTATTATAATTTTTATAATTTTGGTGTAAGTGATCAATGTGTTCAATCATATGGAACTGCTTATTGTGGATTAAATTATGCTTATCGTTTAGGATGGAATAGTGTAAGTGCAGCAATTAAAGGTGGGTTAACACAAATTGCCAATAATTATATTGCGGCAGGACAACATACTAGTTATTTACAAAAATTTAATGTTTATCAAAGCAATTCTTCTAGTATTGCTACTCATCAATACATGGCTAGTATTGTGGGACCTATTGGTGAATCTAAAATAGCATATAATACTTATAGTGAATTAGGCGCGTTAGATTCAGCATTTACTTTTCATATTCCAGTTTATAATAATATGGATGCAACAATTAGTAATAGTCCTGGAGGAGCAGTAGATGATGGGAATGCTAATCCACCGAGTAGTTTACCTATTAGTACAATAGTTACATCTAGTGGATATAAATATGGGAGTGGATATATTTCGGGGATTAATATTGGTACTGATGTTTCAGATATTAAATCTACAATAGAATCTGTTGGTGGCCCTGGAACTGTTGTGATTTATGATTCTGCTGGAAGTGTTATTAATAGTGGAGTAGTTGCTACCGGTTATAAAGTTACTATCAATAATACAAGTAGTGTAGAAACTTTACAAGTAGTTATTAAAGGTGATACATCTGGTGATGGTGTTGTTAATGCTTTAGATTTAGCTCAAGTTCAAAAAAATATATTAGGAACATATTCTTTAAATGGAGCATATAAGGAAGCTGGGGATACATCTGGTGATGGAGTTATTAATGCTTTAGATTTAGCTCAAGTCCAAAAAAATATATTAGAAACATATTCAATAGTTCAATAAAAAGGAGGATTAAATGAAAAAAATTAAATATTTTATAATTGTAGTAATAAGTTTATTTATTATCCCATTAACAGTTAATGCTGCAAGTGGAACTATTAAAGTTACTAGTACAACTTCTCGAGTAGTGGTTGGTAATAAAATAACTTTTACAGTAACTCTTTCTAGTTTAACTCCGATGATAAGTTGGGAAATGGATTTAAATTATGATCGTAATTATTTAGAATTGGTTAGTACGAATTCAGAAGGAAATGGTACTAGAATGGTATCATCTTCTGCATCAGGGACTACCAAAAAAACATATACATTTACATTTAAAACTAAAAAAACTGGATCAACTACCGTTAAAGTTGATACATATGATGCTTATGCTTTTGATGATTTAAGTAAAATTAATCTTTCATAAAACAATAAAAATTATGACTCAAGAAGAATTAGAAGCAACATATTCTAAAGATAATTATTTAAAAAGTTTGTCAGTTGAAGGTTTTGAAATAACTCCAGAATTTAATAAAGATGTTGCTGATTATAATGTAGTAGTTCCTGAAAATACTAAAGAAATTACTATAAATGCTGCTGTTAATGATTCAAAATCTGATTTATCTGGTGTGGGAACTGTTGAAGTTAGTCAAGGAACTAATACTTTTCAAGTAGTTGTTAGGGCTCAAAACGGAAGTGAAAGAACTTATAATTTAACTGTTGAAGTAAAAGATGAAAATCCTATTAACGTAACAATAGATAATCAAGATTATACTGTAGTTAAAATAAAAGAGTATTTACCAAGTGTTAATGCTTATCAAGAAACTACTGTTAATATTAATGATTTTGAAATTCCAGCATATAAAAGTGAACTTACCGGTTTTGTTTTGGTAGGTCTTAAAGATTCTTCAGGGAATATAAATTTATATATATATGATGAAGAAAATAATAGTTATAAAGCTTATAATGAATTAAAATTTACAAATATAACTATTTATCCTAAAGATACAAAAGAAATTTTAAATGGTTATAAAAGTGGTGAAATTACTATAAACGAAATACAAATTCCTGCTTTTTATGTTAGTGAAAGTTCTAGATTTGCCATTATTTATGGAATAAATGTTGAAACTGGTGAAGAAGGATTCTTTAAATATGATAAGAAAAACCAAACTGCTATAAAATATGATGACGAAATGATTAATTTATTGATGGAAAAAAATAAATTATACACTTATATTATATTTGGTTTTATTGGTGTATTTATCTTAATGTTTATTATATTAATTTCAGTTATTAGAAGTAAGAAGAAAAAGCATAAAAAGGAAAAAAATTTGACAGAGATAAAAGAAGAAATAAAAAAAGAAAATATAATTAAAGAAGAAAATAAAACTAAAGAAATTGTTTATGATAATGGAGAAAATAATAAAAAATCAAAGAAGAAAAATAAGAAATAAAAATTTTTGTGTAAGCAAAAATTTTTTTTGTGCTATAATGCATTTTGTCGCATGTAATAAATAAGGAGTGATTAAATGTACTTAATTTTTCAATTCCATGTATTATATCAACGCTTGTTGGAGCACTTTATAATATAGTTGATCAAATATTTATTGGTAATGGTGTCGGTTATTTGGGAAATGCTGCAACAAATGTGGCATATCCTTTTACTGTTATAGCTTTGGCTTTAGCATTGCTAATAGGGGATGGTGCGTCCGCTTTATTTAGTTTATATTTGGGAAAGAAAGATCATATAAGTGCTAATAAAGGTGTAGGAAATTCTATTATAATAATGCTTTTTGTATCTATTATTGTAACTGCACTGGGATTTTTATTTCAAGACCAAATTTTACAAATATTTGGTGTTACAAATGGAACTTATGTTTATGCTAAAGATTATTTTCAAATAATATAAATGGGAATACCTTTTTATATTTTGGTATCTGGTTTAAATGGTATTATTAGAGCAGATGGTTCTCCAAAATATGCTATGTTTGCTACCTTAATAGGAGCTATATTAAATATAATATTAGATCCTATTGTATTTTTACTTTAATATATTTTGTTAAACCTAAAAAATTAAAATTATCAAAAGAAAGTATTAAATTAGATAAACATATATGTAAAAAAATATTAATGTTAGGTATTTCTAGTTTTATAACTCAATTATCAATAGTTATTGTTATTGCTGTTGCAAATAATATGATTGTTAAATATGGAAGTAATTCTATATATGGAGCTGATATTCCTTTGTCAGTTGTGGGAATAGTTATGAAAGTAT
>CASEYV010000045.1 GCA_949292245.1 uncultured bacterium | reverse complement strand
AAACAAATAAAAAAATAAAAAAGATACGCATTTTTAAAACCACAATTTTCTCAATAAAATCGTGGTTTTTTCTATTTTACTGTTTAAGATGAGATTATATCCTATTTTTTTAATTTGTGCTATAATTAATTTGTGATAGCATGGAAATTTTAGCAGATATTTTAAGACCTAAAACATTAGATGATGTAATCGGTCAAAGTCATTTAATCGGAGAAAATAAAATTATTACAAATCTTGTTAAAAACAAGAAAATTTTTTCTATGATTTTTTATGGCAAGCCCGGAATTGGTAAAACCAGTATTGCCTTTGCTATTGTAAATGAATTAAATATTCGATATAAAATGTTAAATGCAACTGTAAATAATAAAGCTGATTTTGATATGGCTATTGAAGAAGCAAAATTTTATAAAGAACTAGTTTTAATTGTTGATGAAATTCATAGAATGAATAAAGATAAACAAGATTTATTACTTCCATATATAGAAAATGGCACAATTATTTTAATAGGTTTAACAACAAGTAATCCATATCATAAAATTAATCCAGCGATAAGAAGCAGATGTCAAATATTTCAGTTACATGAATTAACATTAGATGATATAATTAAAGGTATTAAAAAAGGTTGTACAAAATTAGAAAATATAAAAATTGATGATGAGACAATTAATTATATTGCTACTCTTGCTAGTGGAGATTTACGTTATGCCTTAAATCTATTAGAAATGGCTTATTATTCAACTAACAATGGAAATATAACTATTGATACAATTAAAACTATTAATTCTAAGCCAATATTTTTCCATGATAAAAATGAAGATGGGCATTATGATGTTTTAAGTGCCTTTCAAAAATCAATTAGAGGTAGTGATGTAGATGCTGCCCTACACTATTTAGCAAGATTAATTGTTGCAGAAGATTTGGATAGCATATATCGGCGTTTGGCAGTGATTGCTTATGAAGATATAGGTATGGCTAATCCAGGTATTGGACCTAAAGTTATGGCAGCAATTTCTGCAGCTGAACTAGTTGGTTTACCAGAAGCACGCATTCCTTTAGGACAAATAGTTGTAGAAATGGCTTTATCTCCCAAAAGTAATAGTTCTCATCTAGCACTTGATAAAGCTATAAATGATATAAATAAAGGAAATACAGGAAATGTACCTGATAATATTAAAACAACTTCTAAAACTTATTTATATCCTCATGACTATCCTAACTCCTGGGTAAAACAAAACTATATGCCCGAAAACTTAAAAGGTTGTAAATATTACATACCCAAAAATAATAAAGTTGAAAAGAATTTAAATGCTATACATGCTGAAATGGAGGGAAAACATGAAAATTAGTGTCTTCGGCGCTGGAGCTTATGGCCTTGCTTTATCTTTAGCTTTAGCAAAAAATGGTCATGATGTAATAATATGGACAGAAAACTTAAATAAAGAATTAGAATACAAAGAAACTAAATCTTTAAAGTCTGTTTTAAATGTCGATTTACCAAATAATATTAAAATTTCATCTTCGTATGAAGAAGTATTAAATAAAACAAATTTGATTTTTATAGTGACAACTAGTAAATATGTTGCAGATGTATGTGATGGTATGAGTGCATTTTATAAAAAAAGTATACCAATTTGTATTGCTACAAAAGGATTAGAAGAAAGATCTTTAAATTTATTATCAAACATAGTTATAAATAAATTAAATACTAAGAATGTTGCAGTAATATCTGGTCCTACTTTTGCAGTAGATATGGCAAATAATGAACCCGTTGCCCTTGCTCTTGCAGCAACTAATACTAAAACAAAAAATATTGTTTTAAAAACCTTACCAGGAGATACATTAAAATTAAGACCTTCTGATGATTTAATTGGTGTCCAAATATGTGGTTCAGTAAAAAATATTTTTGCTATTGCTTCAGGTATTCTGGAAGGTCTAGGATATAGTGATTCAACAAGAAGTTTTTTAATAAATGAATCCCTTCATGATATTAAACACGTAATAAAATATTTAGGTGGAAATCCTAAAACCATTCTTTCTTTCGCCGGTATTGGGGATTTATTACTTACTTGTTCTAGTAAAAAAAGTCGTAACTTTTCTTTCGGCTATTGCATTGGTAAAACTAAAAATAAAGATAAGATTAATGAATTTTTACAAAATAATACTGTCGAAGGATATTATACTTTAGAAACGGTTTATAATTTATTAAAAAAGAAAAATATTAATATTGAATTAATAAATGTCATATATGATATAGTTTATAATTATCATAATCCCTATGAATTAGCAAAATTTTTAATAACAAAAAAGTAGCATTTTGCTACTCTTTTATTATGTCATTAATCACATAATAAGCCATATAAATACCTGCAACTGCTGGAGGAAAAATACTTGATGAAATAATTACATCGTTATTTAAAGGCTTATTACTTGCATATACTACAGGTATATTTAATTTTATATTTTCTTTTCCAAGTAAATTACGCATTTTTTTAGCTAATGGATCATTATATGTTTTATCTAACATTGTTAATTCAATACTAGTAGGATCTAATCTTTTTCCAGTACCTAGTGCACTAATTATTTTAATATTATTATCTTTAGCATATTTAATCATTGCTACTTTAGCTAATACATCATCTGTTGCATCAATAATATAGTTAAAACCATTTAAATCATTAACATTATTACTTGTAATTTTAGTATTACAAATTTTTATTTTAATATCTGGATTAATTTTTCGCATTCTTTTCTTAGCAACATTTACTTTTTCTTGACCAATATTATCAATATTACTAATTATTTGTCTATTTAGATTAGATAAAGATATATAATCATTATCATAAATTGTAATTTTATTTATTCCACTTCTAATAAGGGCTTCTAGAACAAAACCACCAACACCGCCTACTCCAACTAGTGCTATATTAGCATTTTTTATTTTAATTAAATTATCTTCGCCAATTAAATTAATTAATCTATCAAACATATAACTCTACACCTCTAAACAATTAAAAACCTAGAAGATAAACCTGCGTTGATAAAAAACCCGCTCTCGGCAGGTGGGCATCACATGAACTGCTTTAGGATCCTTATTCACTTAATGGACAAGTATTCTACACCACATTTCAATTAGATTCCCGTATATCATATCTAGTCGGTTTTATAATGACAGGTTACCTTCTAGGTATCTTAATTATATCAAATATTATTATCTTTGACAATATAAATAGAAAAAAAACTAAACTTTTAAAGTTCAGTTTTTAAATTCATTAGCATATCTATATTAACTTCTTCATTCATATTAATATAGTTTTCTATTGCAATATTTACATTATTAACCCAACTAGCTTTAGCAACTTTTACACCTGCTTCATTAAATGTTGGATTATATACTCTACCTATCTCTTCAACTGTTGTAAGACCTTTACCAAAGTATCCTTCACTTAATAATTTTACATAAGAATATATTCCATATTCAATATTCTTATATCTTATTAAACTACCACTAGACATTCCCCCAAATATGTTATTTTTATTTAACATATATTGAGATGAATAACCAGATTCTATTTGAGCAATTGCAGCAGCTATACTAAAATCAACATTATCATAAATATTTGTAAAATATTTTATTAAAGCAACCATATAATCCTTACTTGGATTACTAATATTAAGTTTATTATTAAATAATTCACTATTATTTTCTTCTAAGTTTTCAATGTAATTTAATAATGTTTTATCTAAATTATCAGTATTTAATAAATCAATAGTTTTGTAATCTTCTTTAACTTTACTTATCAATGTATCTTTATCTATTTGAAACATTTCACTATAAAAATCAAATGTATCTATATTACTATTAATATAAATATCTAATAATTCTTCTTCACTTAATAATCTTTTGCTCTCGGGTACCTCCGCATCAGTATTATAACTAATGGTACTTACCTCTAACTCTTCTTTAGTTAAACTTTTATTTAAAACAAAACTAAATATAAGTAAGAATACCCCAATTGATACTAATATCAACCCTTTTTTATTTCTTATTATATATTCTTTCATATTATTATTATACTCATCCTTTCAAAAGTATGCATATATTATAGCACATTTTAAAACAAAATGCAAATTTACACGAACAAATGTACTTTTTTTCAAATCAAAAACCAAATAAAAGTGCTAATAAATAAGTTTTATTAGCATTTATTTATGCATTAATTTGCATTCATTGGTGTAATATTTATATTTGGTATGTAGTATCATTTGTTAATACTTCTTGTGATTCATTAACTGTTTGACTTGGCATTTTCCAACAAGCTGATATATCACAGTTACTTGAATAAGGCATTGGATTAGGCATTTGCATTTTAACAATCATTGGTATTTTAAATGCTCCTCCAAAACAAACACAATTACCAGGTTGTAATACTTTTTGTTTATCAAGAATATCAGCAGATATATTTGGAAGCATTTCTCCAATATATTTAATATCTAACGGGTGGGTCATTTTAAATATTAAGAAATTATTACATTGAGCAATAACTGTATCAGATATTTCTACTGGTCTTTGGCTTATAATATCTAAAATAACACCATACTTACGACCTTCTTTAGCAATACGATCAAATATATTATAACCAAGTAAGAATGTATCATTATCTTTTTGAATATATCTATGAGCTTCTTCTAAAAATAAATGAAATGGTATTTTGGCTCTTTCAGTTCTTCCTTTAGAAAAATCAAAAATCATTCTAGATATTATTTTTACAAACACTTTAGCATATGTATCATCTACATCTTCTAAATTAATATTTATTATTTGGGCTTTTTTAGCACCATTTGCCACCAACGATGAAATAAAATTATTAAGTGGCATATATTCACTACTAAAGAAAGTACTTAACTTACTATTAATTATTGAATTTAATCTAACTTTTAGTATTACAGCATCATCATGTAAGTTTTGATTATGTTGAAATCCTTCACTTATTAAAGTAAATTCTAAAGCTGCCGCAAAATCTTTTAAAGAATATGAAGCTTTTTCAGGTTCTTTTATTGTATCTAAATCATCATTAATTTTACTTAATATATAATTTGTTATTAAAACTGATTCCCCAAAATTACCATTTGAATCAATTTCAAAACATTCACTTAAAGTTCTTGTATAACCTAAACCAGGAATAACTGAATCAAAATTAAATTCTGGAGTATTACAAACTTCAATAATAGTAAATATTTCATTCTTTTTACTAGCAACTGTTTCATTACTAAATAATACTGCAAGTAATGCTTTAGCAATTAAATGATTTTTATAAGCGTTTGCTTCTTCACTATGAGTAGAAAATATCTTAGCAAGTTTAATAGTATGTTCTATTATTGGTAATTGAGCATGATTACTTGCTTGTAATAATAATGCAAAATCATCTAATTTTAATAAATTTACTGGAATACTTAAAGGAATATCACCTTGTTCAGTTACATTAGTAGTTATAAATTTATAACAATAATTAGGATTTAATTCATTTAATTTTCCAAATGCATTTTTATATTCACCAAAAGAATCAAATATAAATAAATTAGCATTATATTGAATATTATATTTAGAATCAAATATATTTTGAATAATTCTAGCTACTCCACATGATTTACCTGAACCAGAGTTTCCAAATATCGCTAAGTGATTAGAAAATAAATTATTGATATTAGGACAAATTTGAAAACCTTTATATATAGCACTTTCTCCTAAAACAAAACTAGATTCATCATAAGTACCAACTAATTCCATTAATTCTTCAGTATTAATCATTCTTATTTTACTTGTTAAAAGTGGTTTTCTCAATACCCCATTTACATATTTATTATTGATATACTCTCCCAAAAATCTTATTTTTACAATATCACTACCTAATTCAAAAACTTCTCCAAGAATCCTTTGATCATTTTCTTCAAAGATAACATTTAAATTCATTAAATCTGCTGCTGCCGCTTCTTTTTGTAAGTTTTCTACATGAGCTTCACTATCACCAATATAAACTATTTTTCCAAACATAATATCACCCTATTTTTCTTCAAATTCTCTTTTATTAAAAACAAAGTCATTTAATAATCCGTTATCAATTGGAATAAAATACATTAAATATTCATCACTATCATCAATAACTTCATTTACTACATATTTTAAATTAATTCCATCTTCTGTAATATCTATATCTATACTATCTATTTTTAAATCTTCATTATAATTTATAAAATCTATTATATAATCATTATTATCTAAATCACTTGATGTTAAAAATACTAATTCATGTATATTATATTCACTTAAAAAATCTACATATTCATCATAAGAAGTAATTAATCTAGGTTCATACTCTTTATCACTTTTCTCAATTACTATTCCTTCAACTATTGCTTTATAAGTAACTTTTTTTGTTCCATAATAAATACCTAAACAAGCAGCAATAAAAACTATAACTATAGATATAATAGTTATAAATATTCTTTGCTTCATTTTACCTCCGTACTAACCCAATTATAATTATTACCATTTATTACAAAACTACTTAGGTATTCTACTCTTCTTCTACCTAAATGTTTATTAATATATTCATCATATTCTAATCCATCTTTTTTAATATCATCACTTGTAAAAGAAAGTACTATATTAGAATATAATCCATTATCATATACATTATATAAAGTTACATTATTATTAGTTTCTTCACTATAAAATAATATACTTTCTTCTAAATATATTTTATTATCATTAATACTTACACTATTAATATCTCTATCTGCTTTATAAAGAATTCCATCATAATCTAAAGTTTCACAAGTATATTTATCATTATCATAATTACAATAATTTTTACCATTAACTGTAAAACTTTTATTTACAATAAATATATCATTTCCATACATATTACTTATTATATCAACTAATTGATTAGATGTTATACTAGTAGCATTAACACTATATACCCCTTTAGTAAGTAATATATCATTATTAATTTCATTTACTGTAACTAATCTATCTTGATAAGCAGTTTTATAATCTTTATTATTTATTGTAACATAAGGTATTAAATTTTGCAGTTCTAAACTTAATGAATCTGTACCACCTTCAAAATTCATTATCGTATTTACATCTAAATTATCTTTATTTTCAGTTTTAATATAACCATTAATATATAAAAAACTACAAATAGCAACAATCAATATTAATGCAACAAAACCTATTAACAAATTTTCTTTTTCATTTTTAATATCACTTTTCATTTATATACTCCTTTATTCTATTAAAAGTATACCACATTATCTATATTTTAGTAAATACTCTAAAAGATAATTTTATAACAAAAA
>CASEYV010000044.1 GCA_949292245.1 uncultured bacterium | reverse complement strand
AAAGCCTTTAATCATATACTCTTTTAAAACTTTTGTAGCCCAAATTCTAAAATTTGTTGCCTTCTTTGAATTAACACGATACCCAACAGCAATAATCATATCCAAATTATATATCTTTACAGGTTTTTTAGAATTATCAACGTCGGTTTTTCCGACGGTGTTATTTTGAAGTTCACCACTATTTAATATATTATTAATATGTTCAGTTATTGTACTTCTTCCCACATCAAATAGTTCTGCGATTAAATTTTGAGTAAGCCATATATCATTGTTTATTAACATTACACTAACTTTAACATCATTGTTTGAATCTCTATATATTAAAAAATCATGATTTGTTATTTGTAAGCATTTTTCAGCCATTTTCTATTCTCCTTTCTTTATAAATTTATAATAATATTTAGCCGGTGTTTACCATGCGGTATCAACTAAAATCTTTTACCCTATTTTTGAATAAAATTTGCTCATTTTACTCATTCTTTGCGATTTTTTTAAAAAAAACATGTAAAATTTCAAAGATCGCAAACCCTTTATTTATAAGGATTTCGCAAAGGGGTTTACTAAATCGGTATCAACCAATTAATATTTGTTTTATTTTCGTTCATTTATATCACTTCCTTTTTTATATTTTTCTACTACTAAATTGTGTTGTTCTAGTGAATTTTTCCCGTTCTATTAGTTCATCTAAATATGAGCAAATTTCAGAATCAGTTTCATTCTATAATAATTCTATTATTAAAAGAGAATTAATTATGATTTGTAAATTTTATTTATTCATTATTAATATTATTTTTCCTTTTATTTTCTTCTAAATATTTATTATAAAATTCATCCATTGAGGAAATGTATTTTTGATCTTGCATTACTCTATATTTTTCATATTCACTTTCAGTTTTTTCAATGGCTTGTCTATGTGATATTTTACCTGAATTATCTAAAATTTTCTTTCTTCTAAATGTTAATAAATCATCTGTTGCATTTATCCAATCCTGCATTGTCATAATATGTCTTTCTTTTGCTTCATCTTCCGCAAAGACTAAAAATATATTTGTTAAATCATTTAGTTTTTCTAATTCTTCCTGATTTAAGTAATTCTTTGCAATACCCACATCATATTTATATATTAATCCATCAGGACTGTTTTTCCATATATTTATCCCAACGTTATTAATTGTTTTTCTCTATTTCTTTCACTTCTATATTCATAATTTCTAGATAATCTTTCTCAGCTCTAGTTAAATGCGTTTGCATATATTTATCATATTCCTCATGAGCTTTCTTTAAAGCTTCTTCATGAGAAACAGTACCTTTTGTATGTAATATATCATTATGTGTCATTTTTAAAAAACTATCTAATTCATGAACCCAATCTTGCATAGTCATTGTTTTTCTTTTTAATGCATTTATTTCAGCAATGTCAAGATATGCGGACACTAATCGATTTAAAATTTGTAATTCTTCATAGCTTAAATAGTTTTTAGCAATTTCCGTTTCTTTTCTAGTGGGCATATCTCCTTTGAAATTTGTGAGTCCAATATTATCTTTTTTACTATCGACTCTATTATATACTATTTCAGCAGCAGTATTACTTGAAACGGCATAATGCATTTTATTTTGAACTGTCTTAAAAAAATTAATTGTAATTTCTTTTTTGGGATTATAATCAACTGAAGTTGCATATATATCTAGTATTTTTCTCCAGAAAACTTTTTCACTTGATCTTATATCTCTTATTTTATCAAGGAGTTCGTCAAAGTAAGGATCATTACCATTATTTTTAAATCTTTCTACATTCAAATTATATCCTTTTATTAAATATTCTTTTAATTTTTCGTTTGCCCAAATTCTAAATTTTGTACCTTCATTTGACTTCACACGAAAGCCAATCGCGATTATCATATCTAAATTATAATAATTTTTTGGTTTAGTAGAAAATTCGGAATTTCCGAATTTTCTCATAGTGTTTGTTTCTGATAGTTCATGCTCCGAATAAATATTCTTTATATGTTCATTAATTGTAGATTTAGCTTTATTATACAATTTACTTATTTGATCTTGAGTAAGCCAAATATTTTCATCTTCTAAGATAACTTCAACTTTAATATTATCATCTGATTCATATATCATGATTTTATTTTCTATTACACTATCATGTTTCAATTTAATCACCTTCCTCAAATTATAATAGAAATAACAATAGCAAAACCACTATTCTTTTTTTCATCACACAATTTAATATTAATATGCTTATTATTAATTACTGCTTTAAAATAAAGCAATTTTACCACTTTTTCATTTCGTGTCATTTGGTACAACTTAGCCAATTTGTAAGCCCAAATGACAGGACTATTTTTTGGTATCGATCATTTCTAAATCTTTAATGCTTTGTAAGTAATGTAATTCTACATCACTTGGCTTTAAAGCAACTCTATTTTTATATTTATCATATTCTTTTTTTGCGTGATTTAAAGCTTCTTCGTGACTAACTTTTCCAGCTCCTTTTAATATATCTTTTCTATTCATCGTTAAGAAATAATTCAATTCTTTAATCCAATCTTGCATAGTCATCGGTTTTTCTTCAATCGCTTGTAATTCTGCATAATCTAAATACATTGAAACAATTCTGTTTAAAATATCTAATTCTTTATCTGTTAAATAATTTTTTGCAACCCTAGCATCTAATAGCGTTGGATAATCTCCACTAAATGTAGTTAAACCCATAAAATATTTGTCGCCATTGGCTCTTTCAACTATAATTTCTGCAGCAGTGTGTCCATGTACTGCCCAGTGCATTTTATTTTGAACGGTTTTAAAAAATTCTTGTGTTATTTTTGATTTAGGATCATAATCAACAGATGTCGCATATATATCCAATATTTTTCTCCAAAAAACTTTTTCGGATGATCTAATATCTCGAATTCTTGCAAGTAATTCATCAAAATATAATCCGCCACCAGCTCTTTTTAATACGTCATCGTTCATAGTAAAACCTTTTGTCATATATTCGGTTAATCTTTCATTTGCCCATTTTCTAAAATTTGTGCCAATATTAGATTTTACTCTAAACCCTATAGCTACAATCATATCAAGATTATAATAATTCATATTATATGTTTTTCCGTTTGAGGCAACTGTTCGGAAATTCCGAACAGTTGATAATTCATCTAATTCTCCTTCTTCAAATATATGCTTTATATGCTCTGATATATTGGATTTGCTTGAATTATATAATTTCACTAGTTGTTCTTGATTTAGCCAAACAGTATTATCTTGCAATTTAACCTCTATATTATCATTACCATTTTTATCTTTATAAATAATTATATTGCCATGTTCATCCATTGTTCTCCCTCCCGTTTTTAATAATTGATACTATAATAGTAAAGTTACTATCATTCTTTTTACTTTTTAATTCATTTAGCATTATATGTTTGTTGTCAAATTTCCCTTTAAAATAAAGCAATTTTACCACTTTTTCATTTCGTGTCATTTGGTACAACTTAGCCAACTAGTAAGACCCATATGTTCCTTATTTGAATCTGTTCTACTGTAGATTAGTTCTGCAGCAGTATGCCCTGATATAGCAAAGTGAAGCTTATTTTGAACTATTTTAAAGAAAGTGTATGCTTCTTCAGACTTAGGATTATAATCAGTTGATGTTGCTATAAATAAATCCGTTATTTTTTGATATGACATTCTTTCACTCACTCTAATTGTTTTAATTCTTTCAAGCAATTTATCAAAGTATTTAGTGTCATACTTATTTCCTCTTATAAATCTTTCATCATTCAATGCAAATCCTTTTGTCATGTATTCTTTTAATACTTTAGTTGCCCAAATTCTAAATTGTGTTGCTTTCTTAGAATTTACTCTATATCCAACAGCTATAATTACATCTAAATTTCATCTAGTTCGCCTTCTTTAAAAATATTTTTTAAGTGTAAAGAAATATTATCTATACTGCAGTCAAAAACCTTTGACATACTCTTTTGAGAAAGCCATAAAGTTTCATCTTTATATATTGCATCTACTATTATATTTCCTTCATTATTTTTATATATAATTAAATCGCTTTCTTGCATTTATTATCCTCCTCCCGTAGTTTTCCATAAGTCAGTATATATCAATTGATATTTATCGAATTTTGTCAATTTTCCTTAATCTCAACTTTGTATCTAAAATTGAGCACATCCTTTCCTATCTATTTTTCAGCAATGTCAACAATAAACTATAAATTATTTTTCCAATTAATTAAACTCATTTATTGATATTTCTATATAAAATATTTTTGCGTTAAAATTTTATATCAATTTCATGTTTTGCTCTTTTTATTCCGAGATAATAGTGGAATATTACTTTGTTTTCTCATATTGTTTTCACTTTTTTTAGAAGATTCGTAACAGATAAATTCATTTCTTAAAATCCTATTAAATGCTATAATTATATCATCTTGAAATGTTAATCCAGTTGCTATATTTTTACTATAATGTCCATTCCCTGCAGGTGAAAAAGCAATAATGAAAGTTTCAATTGGTATATCTAGCTTTTGTAAAAATATGTTTTGAGCTCTTATTTTAATTTGTTTTTCTTCTTTTTCAATGATTAGCATATTTACTTGCTCTATTTGTTCTTTATCATCAACATCAAAACTTTGATCTGAGACCCATAAAATCTTTTTTTCATCTTTAGAACAAATACTATTATCAAATATATATTTATTTGCAAATATACTAAGCAAGTTTTTATATAAAACTTTATCTAAATTTTTAGTTATGATAATGGGTTTATCAGTATAAATTATTAAAACAAATTCTGCTCCTATTACACTTGTTTCTAATAATTTATTGCCTTCGTCATCTAATATATATATTTTTTTGCTTTCTAAACATCTTTTTAATTTCATTAATTGACCTCTATTATATTAAACTCTTTTTTTATAATCCAATTAATATCTTCAATTGCTTTATCAATATTAAATCTTCCATTTCCAACTGGATAATATACTGGATAAACCTTATATTCTTTGTTATTTATTTTAATTTTAAATAATTTTTTTCTAACTTGAGATACAGATATCTTTTCATTTAAAACTATTGAACTTACTTGATTACCAAAAGTTATTATTATTTTGGGGTTAATTATTTCAATTTCTTTAAATAATAAATCAAGATATTCTTTTAATACTTTATCAGGAAGAACTCTAGCATCCATCTGAGTGCATTTTCCCAAATTAGTTATACAATAATTATTTTCAATAACATTGTTGTATACTTTATTTGCAAAAGATTCTTCCCAACTAGGTCCTTTAATTTCTTTTATTTCTCTATATATTTTTTCATCTAATAAGTTTATCTTATAAAATAAATCCCATATGTTTTTTGTACCTATCCAAGGATATTTAATACCATGCCATGATTTGGATGATGCAATATTTCTTTTAGTAGGATTCATAAAAACAAAACATATATCGGGATTATTTATACATCCACCACAATGGATTGAATCTAATTCTTTGGCACCATATATTTCTTGCATTTTATTATATTTTTCGTTTATTTCATCTAAATTCATTTTTACTCCATTATTCAATATATTTATATTTTTTTAAATCAACTCGATTATTAATTACTTCAATATTTTCACTTTCTAATTTTTCTTTTTGTTTTTGAATACCCCCAAAAGCATAGTTTGATGCTAACTTTCCTTTTGAATTAACTACTTTATAACACGGATATTTTAATTCATTTGGATTATTATGTAATATATTACCTACTACTCTTGCTAGTTTTATATTACCTAAATATTCAGCAATCTGTTTATACGTAACTACTTTTCCTTTAGGTATTTTCATTAAATACTTATATACTTTTTCTTGCATATTTTAATTGTTAATAATACTCCAATACATTTTATTATTTTTAAATTCATACTTTAATTTACCTTCACTATGTAAGTATGTTAAATATGAACGTATTGTACTACCTACTAAAACATATTGGTCTATATTCATTGAAAGATTATATCTATCAAATACATCTTTTAATATTTCTTCAAATATCTTTTCATTATTACATGTATCTATTAAAAATTTACATACTTCAATAATTTTATCTTTATTTAATTTAATTAAATCATGAATATTTGTTGTAGCTTCTGTATGTGATGGAATATATAATTTTCCTTCTAAAGTGCTTAAATATTCTAATGTATTTAAGTATTCTTTTACATCATAAATAAAAAATATATGATACTTAGTTATTGTTTCTTCACTAAATAAAGAATCACCTAAAAAAAATATATTATCTGGAGTTTTAATTCCTATCATATCAAAAAAATGACCTTTTAAATCAAAATATTCTAATCCATCAGATAATTCTTTAATATTTGTTGTATTTGATGGTTTAGCTTCTAAAAATTTAGTTCTTAAATCTTTAATGGGATTGCCACCATATAAAAAGGCCGACTCTAAAACGGGATATTTTGTAAAACATTCTTCAATATTAGAGGCATATATCGGGCAATTAAATTTATCTTGTAAATACTTGTTTCCTCCGATATGATCAGCATTAGAATGAGTGTTAATTATTCCTTTTATAACCCAATTGTTTTCTTCTATTATTCTAAGTATTTTTCTTCCTGCATCCTTGTCATTTCCTGTATCTATTAAATATATATTTTTATCATCTACTTTGTAAATTCCAATATTTGTATTATTTTTAATATAATATGTATTATTTCCTACTTTTATTAGCTCCATATTCCCTCCTTAAATTATCTTAATGTTTGTAATCTTTTTAATACTTCATCTGAAGAATAACCAGCATATTTTGGTGCATGTTCTATTTCTGGTACATCAAATATTTCCCAATATTTTAATTTGATATGATATGTTGCTTCTCCCGTTGGTGTATTAATTCCTATGATAAAACAATCTTCAAACATTGGGTCATTTTCTTCATCAAAATGTTTTTTGGATTTCCAAGATATATTTGGATTTGTATTACAAATAATACTAAGTAAAACTGTTCTTTGATAATATAATTCTTCAAATGTATGATAACCATCCGATATATTTTTAGTAGATATACCTTTTTCTTTTAAACTTAAAATATCTCTATTAATTTTACTTATTAGTTTTTCTTCTTCCATTTATGCTCCTTTATTTTTAAAAAAAATATGTAATTTCTTACATATTATATTGTACCAAATTTATTAATTGGCCACAACCTAAATATTATTTTACCGATTATTTCGTCTTCTTTTACAGGGCCAAAGTACCTTGAATCTTTACTTATAGGGCTTGCCCATATGCATATTCTTCTTCTATTTCTTCATCATTTACATATATTTTTCCATTCTTTATTTCTACTGTATCATTAGGCATACCAATAATCCTTTTAATTATTATTTCATCTTCTATTTCTTCATCTAAAACAACTATGTCATATCTTTTAACATTGCCTAATTTGTATAATAATAGTATTTGACCATTTTCTAAAGTCTTATCCATACTTGCTCCATCTACTCTAACTGGAGTAATTATAAATGTTCTTATTAGTATTACTACTACTATTATTATTAAATAAGGTATTATTTCTTTAATTATTTTCATATTTCTCCCTTTTTAAATCAAAATAAGGAAAGAATTAATTTCTTTCCTTAACTTTGTATTCTTTACGCATTCCCTTAATAAAGTTAAGTTTAGCTCTTCTAACTTTACCTTTTTTAACTACTGTAATTGAATCAATTGTAGGGGCATTAACTGGGAATATTCTAGATACTCCAACTGTACCAGATTTTTTACGTACTGTAAATGTTTCTGATACTCCACCACCTCTTTTGGCAATTACTAAGCCTTCAAAAGATTGGATTCTT
>CASEYV010000043.1 GCA_949292245.1 uncultured bacterium | reverse complement strand
AATATAGAGTAAAACAAGATAAATTATATAAATCAGATTTTGATTTATTGTTGGAAGAAAGTAGTAAAGTGGGTGATAGTAATGGCAAATGAAGAAAAAAGTTTCCAAAAAGGAAGGATTAACTATTATCCGGGGCACATGGCAAAAACTAAACGAGAATTAAAAGAAAACATTAAATTAATTGATGTAATTTATGAATTAGTTGATGCTAGATTACCAAAATCATCTAAAATAAAAGACATAGATGAATTAATAAAAGACAAAAAAAGAATATTAATTATGACCAAAAAAGATTTATGTGATTTAGATGTCACAAGTAAATGGCAAAAACGTTATGAATCTTTAGGTTATAAAGTTTTAATAATGGATTTAGTAAATGGCAATGATTATAAAAAATTAATATCTATTACAAAAGAGATGATGGAAGATATACAAATAAAAAGATTAGAAAAAGGTTTAAAAGAAAAAGAAATTAGAGTTGCTGTAATAGGAATACCTAATGTTGGAAAAAGTACATTAATAAATAAATTAGCAGGAAAGAAAGTTGCAAATGTAGCAAATAAACCGGGGGTTACGAAACAAATTAATTGGCTTAAAACAAACAATGGTTTATTATTATTAGATACACCTGGTATATTATGGCCAAAAATAGAAGACAATGAAGAAGCCTTAAATTTAGCGATAACAGGCTCAATAAAAATGGAAGTATTAAATATAACTGATTTAGGGGGATATATAGTATCATATTTAAAAAATTATTATCCCAATATTTTAGAAGAAAAATATCAAATAAAAGTTAAAAAAGATCCGATGGAAATATTTAAACAAATAGCCAAGAAAATGAATGCATATAAAGATAATGAAATAGATTATGAAAAAGTATGTGAAAAGTTGTATAATGATATTATTAGTGGCAAAATTAAAGGAGTAACATTTGACAAGTGGAAAGAGATTTATTAGAATATGAAAAGAAATTATATAAAGAAGGATATAAATTAATTGCAGGAACAGATGAAGTAGGACGTGGTCCACTAGTAGGTCCAGTAGTAGCTGCAGCAGTAATATTACCAGTAAACTATTACTTAGAAGGTCTTGATGATTCCAAAAAATTAAGTGAAAAGAAAAGAAATAAATTTTATGATATAATTACAAGGGATGCAATAAGTTATGGCATAGGGATAGTTGATGCTAAAACAATAGATGAAATAAATATTTATGAAGCATCTAGATTAGCTATGAAAAAAGCTATTGAAGATTTAAAAATTAAACCTGATTTCATATTAACAGATGCCATGCCTTTAAACATGCCTAATTCTCTAGCAATAATCCATGGTGATGCCTTATCAGAAACCATTGCAGCAGCAAGTGTAATTGCCAAAGTAACTAGAGATAGAATGATGTATGAATTAGATCGACTATATCCAATGTATGGATTTAAAACTCATAAAGGATATCCAACAAAAAAACATCTTGAAAATTTAGAAAAATATGGTATATTAGATAATTATAGGTGTAGTTATAAACCTGTTAAAGAAATAATAGAAAAGAGGAGCAATGAAGAAACTATTAAACAATAATTTAATTAAAAATTTTCTTATATTAACAATCAGTTTATTTTCATTAGAAATAAGTTTTCGTTTAATTAGTGGTATATCAATATTTAACATAGCTTTACTTAGAATTTTTATAGGAATAAGTATAATATCATTAATTATTAGTTTTATATTATCTTGGATGAGTAAAAAACATAGTAAATATTTTGTAATATTTATTTTTTTGGCTTGTACAATTTATACTTTTTTTCAATTAGGATTTAACAATTTTATTGGAGTTTATGCATCATTTAACACATCTAGTCAACTTGGAGCAGTAATTGATTATATTAGAGAATTTTTATTATCATTTCTTCTTAAATTTTATTTAATTTTTATACCATTTATTTTATTAGTATTATATTATATATTTTTAGACAAATATTTGGTATTAAAATTAAATAAAAAATTTGTTTTAAAACATGAATTTCAATATGAACCATTAGTTAGAACAACTGTAACGATAATCGCTATGGTAATATTATTGTTAGGATATAAATACACTATAACTAATGAATCTATGCAAGATAAATTACAAACAGTAAGTAATGAAGAATTATTTAAATATCCAAGTGTTGGTTCAATAGTAATAAATCAATTTGGGGTAATACCATACATATTTTTAGATATTAAATCATTATATGTAGAAGCTCCCGATACATACATATTTGAGGCAACAGATGATAACATAGTATATGAAGTAAATAGAGAAATAGATGATACTTTATGGAAAGAAGTAATTGAAGAAGAAAAAGATACAGAATTAAATAATATAAGTAATTATTTAATAAATAGTCAAATAACTGATTACAATGAATATACTGGTCTTTTTGAAGGTAAGAATTTAATTGTAATAATGATGGAATCAGTAAATGATATAATAATAAATAAAGAATTATATCCAAATTTTTACAAGTTATATAGTGAGGGGTTAGCATTTACTAATAATTATTCTCCAAGAAACAGTTGTGCAACAGGTAACAATGAATTTAGTGCAATGACAGGACTATATTCAATTCAAAATAGTTGTACTGCCAATGTTTATCGTAAAAATGAATACTATACTTCAATTTTTAATTTATTTAATAATAAAGGTTATAAGACTTCAAGTATGCATGATTATACAGAAAGTTATTATTATCGTAGAACTATTCATACAAACATGGGTAGTATGGCATATTATGGAGTACAAGATTTAGGAATACCTTATTATACGGAATACAAAAATTGGGCAAGTGATGAAGACTTTATGACTGCAGCAATGGATATAACCTTAACGGATATTAGCGAACCATTTATGTTATGGTTAACAACCGTATCTAGCCACCAACCATACAATATATCTAGTGTTGAAGGTGATAAATATTTATCAATCACTGAAGGTAGTGATTATTCAATGGACTTAAGAAGATACATGTCAAAATTAAAAACATTAGATAATGCTTTAGGAATTTTATTAGATAGATTAACAGAAGCGGAAATACTTGATGATACAGTAATAGTTTTATTTGGTGATCATTACCCATATGGATTAAAAGATGCTACAATTAATGAAGTATTGGATTACAATTTAGATGATTATGAAAGTGAAAGAGTACCGTTTGTAATATATAATAGTGAAATAACTAGTCAAAAAATAGATTTATACACTTCATATATTAATTTAACACCAACGCTAGCCAATTTATTTAATTTAGATTATGATCCAAGACTTTATATGGGATATGATTTATTTAGTGAAGATTATTGGAATATAGTAACATTTTCTGATGGCTCTTGGAAAAATTCATCGATATATTATAATGCTGCAACGAGTGAAATAACATATTATATAGAAAATAGTTATAGTATAGATGAAATAAAAGCGATAAATGAAAAAATAAATAATAAAATGCAAATAAGCAGTCTTATTATTAAGAATAATTATTATGAATATTTATCTAATGCTTTAAAAGATTTAAAAGATAAAAAAGAAACATATGCAAGTGTTGATACAGAGCAAGAAAATTTATTAGGAGGATAGATGAAAAATTTAGTAATAGTAGAATCACCAGCAAAAAGTAAAACAATAGAAAAATATTTAGGTAATGATTACAAAGTAATATCTAGTAAAGGGCATATTAGAGATTTAGCTACTACTGGTAAATTTGGTTTAGGGGTTGATGTTGAAAATGATTTTAAACCAAATTATGTAATAATTAAAGGTAAAAACAAAGATGTTGCCAATATTAAAAAAGAAGTAAATAATGCTGATTTAGTTTATCTAGCGACCGACCCAGATAGAGAAGGAGAAACTATATCATGGCATATATTTGATGAAATAAAGATACCTGAAGAAAAATACAAAAGGGTAGTATTTCATGAAATAACCAAAGATGTAGTAATTGATGCAATAAACAATCCAGGAAAAATTGATATGAATCTAGTTAAAAGTGGAGAAACAAGAAGAATTTTAGATAGGATAATAGGGTTTAGATTATCAAAATTAATGCAAAGCAAAACTGGTGGAAAATCAGCAGGTAGGGTTCAAAGCGTTGCTTTAAAACTAATAGTTGATAGAGAAAGAGAAATAAGGGCATTTGTTCCTAAAGAATATTGGACTATTGAAGCAGATTTCTCATCATTTAAGGCTATTTTAGAAAAATATCATGGTAAAGAAATAGAAATACCAAATGAAGAAATGGCTGATGAAATACTTAGTGCATTATCAAAATCATTTAAGATAGAATCAGTTACAGAAAAAGAAAAAAATAAAAGTGCAAAAGAAGTATTTAAAACTAGTACTTTACAACAATTAGCATCAACAAAATTAAATTTTGCTCCATCAAAAACAATGAAAATAGCTCAAAAATTATATGAAGGTATAGATTTAGGCAATGAAACAGTTGGTTTAATTACCTACATGCGTACAGATAGTGTTAGAATATCTGATACTTTTATAAATGAAACTTATGGCTATATCAAAAAAACATATGGTGATGAATATGTAGGTTATGTAAAAAAAGGTAAAAAAAATGAAAATATACAAGATGCTCATGAAGGGATAAGACCAACTAGCATAATGCGTACCCCTGAAACAGTTAAAGCTTATTTATCTAGTGATGAATATAAATTATATCGTCTTATATATATAAGAGCCTTAGCATCACTTATGAAAGATGCAAAAACTTTAGCAACAACTGTAATACTAGAAAACAATGGTTATACATTTAAAGCAACAGGTAGTGTATTAATATTTGATGGTTATTTAAAAGTGTATGGTGAATTTGAAGATAGTGAAGATGTTCTATTGCCGGATTTTAAAAATTATAAATCAGATATAATAGTTGCTGATAAAATTGATAAGCAACAACATTTTACAAAACCGCCAGCAAGATATACTGAAAGTAGTTTAATAAAAGAAATGGAAAGTTTAGGTATAGGAAGGCCAAGCACATATGCTACCATTGTTGGAACAATAAAAGATCGAGGATATGTTATTCTTAAAGATAAGAAATTTGAACCAACAGAAATTGGTGAAGAAACCACAGATAAACTACAAGAATTCTTTAGTGATGTAGTAAATGTTAAATACACAGCTCAAATGGAAAAAGATTTAGATGACATAGCTGAAGACAAGAAAGACAACATAAAATTATTACATGAATTTTATGATGAATTTGAACCTCTTGTTGAAAAAGCATTTAAAGAAATGGATAAAAAGGCACCTACAGAAACTGGTGAAACATGTCCTTTATGTGGAGGTAATTTAGTAATACGCAAGGGTAAGTATGGGGAATTTGTAGCATGCAGTAATTATCCAAATTGTAAATACATAAAAAAAGAACAAAAGGAAATTAATGAAATTTGTAAATGCCCAAAATGTGATAAAGGTATTATAGTTGAAAGAAAAACCAAAAAAGGTAAAATTTTTTATGGTTGCAACAATTATCCAAAATGTAATTATGCATTATGGTATAAACCAACTGGTGATGTTTGTAAAAAATGTGGTGAATTAATCGTTGAAAAAAATGGCGAAAATATTTGTTTAAATTGTGATGAAAAATAAAAGAATCTAGTTTTTGATTAGATTCTTTTATATTTCTTTACGATTAATATTTTTAGAAGATAAAATTTTATTTTTATCTTTTTTATTTACAAACAAAACTTCATAGTTACAAATTTCAGCAATTTTTTCAATATTTTCAAAATTAATATCAGTTTTTTCCCTTTCATAATCACTTAAAGTGCTTCTACCAATATATGTTTTTTTACTAATATCTTCTTGTGTTAAGTTGTTTTCTCGTCGCATAGTTTTTAATATTTTTCCTATCATATTTTATATCACCTATTATTATTGTCGCAAACTTCCACAATTTATACTTGAAATGTGGAAAACACGGAGTATAATTTTAATTAGAGTAGGTGTAGTAAATGAAAAAGAAGTATGTAGTAATGTTTAGTGTTCTAATAATATTATCAGTAGTAATTTATATTTGTATACCTAAAACAAAAGAAGAAGTAGAAGATAAAACAAAAACAAATGTAAATACAAATGGATTTTTAACTTTAATGTTAGAACAAGATGATGGAACATATGAGAAATCTTCTTCAAGTTTATGGCCAGAGGATGGATATATATTTAATAATGTTTTAAGTAAATGCGAAAATGGAGGAGAATTAATTTGGAATAATGAATTAAAAACTATAACTTTAAAAACTGATAAAACTGATAAATGTTATGTTTATTTTGACAAATATACTGATCCAACAGTAAATAGTATAACAATAACAGATACAACAACATTATCAATAAGTATAAGAGTAAGTGCCAGTGGAGGAACAAATAGTGTAACAACATATTATTATTCAATAAATAATGGTGCGTACACAAGTAGCATAAGTAATACTAAAACATTTACAGGATTAAGTAAAGGAACAACATACACAATAAAAGTATATGTAAAAGATACAAATGGAGTAGATTCAAGTGTAAAGACAACAAGTGCAGAAACTGAAAATTTAACATATATATGTACAACAGGAACAAATTTAGCAACATGCATAAAAAATCAATATACAAGCCAAGGAACAAATGAAATATATTATCATACAAGTAGCCTAGCAAATAGTGCAGCAGATAATTCATATAGATATAGTGGAGCTAATCCAAATAATTATGTGTGCTTTGGTTCAGATGCAAGCACATGTCCAAATGATAACTTATATAGAATAATAGGAGTTTTTGATAATGAGATAAAACTAATTAAATCAACAAACTATGGGGATTATGCATGGGACGATGGGAGGGCAGTAGTTGCAACTAGCAATGTATCATCAGTAAAAAGACAAATATTTTTAAAAGAAAATGGAATTTTAGCAGTTCCAGAAATGCCTGTTGGGGGAAATATATGGAGTAGTTCAAGTATTAGAATTAAACTAAATACAACTTATATGAACACATTCAATAGTACAAGGCAAAATAAAATAGCGACACATACATGGAAAGTAGGTGGAATGGAGTTTAACGATACCTATACAGCAAAACAATATTATAATGTAGAAATAGGAAGTAGTTCAAATAGTACAACGGATAGTATAAAAATAGGATTAATGTATGTAAGTGATTATGGATTTGCAGTAAGTAATAGTTATTGGACAACAGCATTATATAACTATGATTCTGCATTAAACTCAAATTGGCTATATTTAGGATTAGATGAATGGACAATAGCTCGCGTTTCGTCGCATTCGTATTATGTCTTCAGTGTTAATTCAGCTGGCAATATCAGCGGTAATAACTATGATAACAGTAGTGTAGCGGGCAGTCTTGCGGTCAGGCCGTCCTTCTATCTAATATCTTCCACAATTTATGTTAGTGGATCTGGTACTAGTAGTGACCCAATTAGAATAAATTAGCACTCTATATTGACAAGTGCTAATTTCTTGTAAAGGAGGGATAATATGTATCCAAATAATGAAGAAGAATTAAAAGATGTATTAAATAAATATGGACGAGATATAACAAAAAATGTTACAGATAACAAAGTTGATCCAGTAATTGGACGTGATGAAGAGATCCGAAATGTCATTAGAATATTATCTCGTAAAAGCAAAAACAATCCAGTATTAATTGGTGAACCCGGAGTTGGTAAAACAGCAATAGTAGAAGGACTTGCCCAAAGGATTATAGCAGGTGATGTCCCAAATAGTTTAAAAAATCATACTATATGGGAACTTGATTTAGGTTCATTAGTTGCTGGTGCCAAGTATCGTGGAGAATTTGAAGAAAGATTAAAAGCAGTATTAAAAGAAATCAAAGACAGTGATGGACAAATTATAATGTTTATTGATGAAATTCACATGATAGTTGGAGCAGGAGATACTGGAGCAATGGATGTATCTAATATGTTAAAGCCAATGCTTGCCCGTGGAGAAATACATGTAATTGGAGCTACAACTCTAAATGAGTATCGTAAATATATTGAAAAAGATGGGGCATTAGAAAGAAGATTTCAAAAAGTTTTAGTAAGTGAACCAAATGTTGAAGATACAATAACTATACTTCGTGGTTTAAAAGAAAGATTTGAAATATTTCATGGTGTAACTATTAAAGATAGTGCTCTAGTGGCGGCAGCAACTTTATCTGATAGATATATAACTGATAGATATTTACCTGATAAAGCAATAGATTTAGTAGATGAAGCATGTGCAACAATTAAAATGCAACTTGATTCAGTACCAGTAGAACTAGATGAATTAACTAGAAAAATAATGAGTTTAGAAATAGAAAGACAAGTAATAAAAAAAGAAAAAGATGAATTAAGTAAGGAAAGATTAGCAAAAATAGATGAAGAGCTAGAAAAATTAAAAACTTCTGAAAAGGAAATGCGTGCAAAATGGGAAGAAGAAAAAGAAATAAAAGATAAGATTAATAAAAAGAAAGAAGAATTAGAAAAAACCCGTTTTGAACTACAAAATGCTGAAAATAACTATGATTTGGAAACAAGTGCTAGACTACGTCATGGCACAATTCCAAAATTAGAGCAAGAACTAAAAAATCTTCAAGAAAACAATCAAAGTAATATTTTATCGGATATAGTAGATGAAGAAGGTATAGCTCAAATTATATCTCGTTGGACAAACATACCAGTTGCTAAATTAGTAAGTAGTGAAAAAGACAAATTATTACATTTATATGATAGATTAAAAACTAGAGTTATGGGACAAGATGATGCTTTAAAACTAGTAAGTGAAGCAATAATTAGGGCAAGAAGTGGCATAAAAGATCCAAACAAACCAATAGGTTCATTTATCTTTTTAGGACCTACTGGGGTAGGTAAAACGGAAGTAGCAAAAAGTTTAGCATATGAACTTTTTGATGACGAAAAACACATAATTAGAATAGATTGTTCTGAATATATGGAAAGTTTTAATGTTTCACGTTTAATCGGAGCACCTCCAGGATATGTTGGTTATGATGAAGGTGGAGAATTAACTGAAGCAGTAAGAAGAAATCCATACAGTATAGTTTTATTTGATGAAATTGAAAAAGCCCATAAAGATGTATTTAATATTTTATTACAAATATTAGATGATGGAAGGCTTACAGATTCTCAAGGAAGAACGGTAGATTTCAAAAATACTATAATAATAATGACAAGTAATTTAGGAAGTGAATATATACTTGAAAATTTAGATAATGCTAAAGAATTAGTAATGCAAGAACTAAAAAATACATTTAGACCAGAATTTATAAACCGTATAGATGAAATAATCATATTTAATTCTTTAAAGAAAGAAGTAATTGGAGATATAGTTGATAAAATTATAAAAGAAGTAGATAGTAGATTAAATCAAAATTATATCCATATTGCTATTACTAATGAAGCAAAAGAACAAATTATTAATGAAGCATATGATGAAAGATATGGTGCAAGACCAATAAAAAGATACATCACTAAAAATATTGAAAGTATAATTGCTCATAAATTAGTAGAAGAAAATATAAATGTTGGTTCAAAATTAATTATTGATTATGATACAAATAAAAAAGAATATGTTATTAATATTAAATAAGTGCTAAGATTGGCACTTATTTTTATTATATTTTTTTAATTTATTTTTTTCAACTCTATTTTTTTATCTATTTTTTAATCAATATTTATGATAAAATAAATTTGGATGTGGTATAGATGATTAAAGAATTTAGAAAGTTTATTGCTAGAGGAAATGTTTTAGACTTAGCAGTAGGAGTTATAGTAGGTGGAGCATTTTCATCAATTGTAACTAGTTTAGTAAATAATATATTTACTCCAATAATAGGTTTAATCCTCGGAGGTATAGATTTTTCTAATTTAGCAATAACATTTAGAGATACAAAAATTATGTATGGAGCATTTATACAAAGCATAATAGATTTTTTAATTGTAGCATTTTGTTTATTTTTAGTAGTACATTTTGTAAATAAAATATCAGTAAAGAAGAAAAAAGAAGAAGAAAAGAAAGAAACAAAAAGTGCTGAACTTAAAACACTTGAAGAAATAAGGGATATTTTAAAAAATGATATACAAGACAAGTGATGGTTTAAAAATAGAAGTAGTTGTTATAAGAAAAAACAACAAAAATATTTATTTTAGAGTAAAAGAAGATTTAAAATTATATGTAAATGCTCCGATATACATAAGTAAAACAAGTATTTTAAATTTATTAAAAGAAAATGAAGATTCAATATTAAAAATGTATGAAAAAATGGAAGATAGAGTTAAGGATAATAATAGATTCCAATATTTAGGGAAAAAATATAATGTAATAATAACTAATCAAGAAGAAATTACTTTTGATGATAAAAATGTTTATGTAAAATCATTGGAACAACTAGATGAATTTTATAATGAACAAATGAAAAATATTTTTGTAGAAGAAGTAGAAATTGCTAAAAATTGTTTTTCTCATTTACCAAAGTTTACATTAAAATTTCGTAAGATGAAAACAAGATGGGGAGTATGTAATACAATGAAAAAAACAGTAACCTTAAATACAGAATTATTAAAAAAAGACATTGCTTTAATAGATTATGTTATTATTCATGAACTATGTCATTTTTTTGAAGGTAATCACAGCAAAAGGTTTTGGAATTTAGTTGCTCAAGCCTATCCAAATTATAAAGAAGCAAGAAAGAAGTTGAGAAATTAATGACTATAACTAGTA
This sequence comes from uncultured bacterium, assembly GCA_949292245.1. Lineage (GTDB taxonomy): Bacteria > Bacillota_I > Bacilli_A > RF39 > UBA660 > Onthocola_B. The sequence continues at coordinate 1,304 of CASEYV010000043.1, read as the reverse complement.
TGCAAAATGAAAAAGTTAAATTTTGGACAAGTTTAAAGTTAAAGAAAAATAGAGATAAATATAAATGTTTTTTAATTGAGGGTGATCATTTAATAACTGAAGCTTTAAAAAAGAATTTAGTAATTGAAACGATAAGTATAACTGATGCTTCTGCTGATTATTTAGTTACAAAAGAAATTATGACAAAAATTAGTGACCAAAAATCTATTAGTAATAATGTAGCAGTAGTAAAATATATTCCTAATAAAGAAATAACTAGTAATGTTATAATTTTAGATGATATACAAGATCCTGGAAATTTAGGAACAATTATAAGATCTAGTATTGCTTTTTCTTTTCCAAATATTATAATGAGTAACAATTCAGTTGATTTATATAATTCCAAAGTAATTAGAGCTACCGAAGGAATGATTTTTCAAACAAATGTGATAAGAACAGATTTAAAAGATGCAATAGATAAATTAAAGAAAGATAATTATACAATAATTGGAACAAATGTTACAAATGGTCAAGATATAAAAAATATAACTTTTTCTAAAGTTGCATTAATTTTAGGTAATGAAGGCAATGGTATAAGCAAGCAAATAAATAAATTAAGTGATTATTTAGTAAATATTAAAATGAATAAGAATGTAGAATCATTAAATGTTGGAGTAGCAGCAAGTATTTTAATGTATGAGGTTTATAATGGAAGAATTAATAATAGTAGGTAAAGTAATTAACTTTTTTGGAATAAAAGGGGAACTAAAGATTAAAAGTGATTTTGATAAACTTGATAGAGTATTTAAAGTTGGTAATTATATTTTAATTAATAATGAAGAATTAAAAATAACTAGTGTAAGATATCATAAAAATAATATATTAATTAGAGTAAATGACATAAATGATATAAATGAAGTTACTAAATACATAGGATATAATGTTTATTTTAAAAAAGAAGATTTAAATTTAGAAAGTGATGAATACATTTTAGAAGATTTACTTGGAACATTAGTAAAAGATAAGGATATTATTTTAGGTGAAGTAATAGAAGTATATACTACTAATAACACAAATTATATAAAAGTAAAAAATAAAGATAAAACATTTTTAATACCATTAATAGATAATTATATTGATCACTTTGATAAAGAAGCAAAAATACTTTACACATTAAATGGTCAAAGTTTATCTTTGTAAATATAAATTTTAATAGTATAATATAGGGGTAGTGGGAAAAGTTTTATGGAAAACTAATCCCAAATGAAAAAATAATGGTTATAACATCAGATGATGTTATAAATAGATATTGTTCTTTGAAATAC
>CASEYV010000042.1 GCA_949292245.1 uncultured bacterium | reverse complement strand
GCATCTTTTTCATTTACAGGAATAATATCAATATTATTTCCTCTTACTCTAAAAGTTCCCCGGTGGAAATCAAGTTCACTACGTTCATAAGTCATATCAATTAATCTATTTAATATTTTATTTCGACTTATCTTATCACCGATTGATAAAATAAGCATATTTTTTTCATATTCTTCTTTTTCTCCAATACCATATATACAAGAAACTGATGCAACAACTATTACATCTTTATGATTAATTAATGCTGACGTTGCAGCATGTCTTAATTCATCTATTTCATCATTAATTGATGCATCTTTTTCAATATAAGTATCACTACTTGGTACATATGCTTCTGGTTGATAATAATCATAATATGATACAAAATATTCAACATGATTTTCTGGGAAAAACTCTTTTAATTCGGCATATAACTGACCTGCTAAAGTTTTATTATGTGCTAAAACAAGTGTTGGTTTATTAACACTAGCAATTACATTAGCAATAGTAAAAGTTTTACCAGTTCCTGTTGCTCCAAGTAAAACTTGTTCTTTTTTACCATTATTTATTCCTTCAACTAACTCATTTATTGCATTAGGTTGATCCCCACTAGGTTTAAATTTTGATACTAACTTAAACATATATACCTCCATAACTACCTTATTTTATCATTAAATAAAAATATAAACAAGCAACCTATTCTTGTTTATATTATTTATTATTTTTAACTTATTATTCTAAACATTTTCTATATCTCTTTTACTTATTTTACCCTCTCTTAAAATATTAACTTTACCATCATTTAATTCGACAACTGTAGATGCAATTAAATCATTACTAATATTTCCTTTAATAAAAATATCAACGTAATCTTTTAAATCACTAACTATTTCATTAAAATCAGCAATATTATTATCACCCGAAATATTAGCACTAGAAGTAGCTAATGGGTAATCTACTTTATTTAAAATAGTAAGAGCAATATTATGATTAGCTATCCTTATTCCAACAGTATTTTTCCCCGCCGTAACTAAATCATTAATATTATTTTTCTTTTTTAAAACTATAGTTATTGCCCCAGGCATAAATTTATTTATTACTTTTTCTTCATTTTCATTTACATATGCAACATTTTTAATCTTATCAATACTACCAACTAATAAACTAATTGGTTTACCATAATCTCTTTTTTTAGCTTGAAATAATTTATTTATTACATCAACTTTTAAGGCATTACCCCCAATTCCATAAACTGTTTCAGTAGGAAATACTACTATTTTATCATTATTTAAAGCATTTACTACTTCAATTAATTCATCTTCTTTTATATAATTTGTCCAATCAAATATTTTCATCTTTTTTCCCTTCTAATAAATTTAATCTACTTCTTTTTAATTTCTTATTTATTGCTTCAGGTTGAATAGCATCTGTTTCATAATAAAATATTTCAACTAATGAATAGTTAATAATTTTTTCATCCAAAGGAATATATAATTGAATTCCTAATAATTGGTATAATATTTTTTGTAAAATTAAACAACTTCTTCTATTACCATCATAAAAAGGTTGATATAAATATATTAAACCAAGCATATTTTCAATACATTCAATTAATTCATGAGTTGGCAACCCTTTTTTCATATTTTCAAACAACTTATTCATTAGATTATTTATCTTAACATATACTTCATCACTAGCATCATATTTTATATACTTATCACCAAATAAATATTCATGTATTTTTAGCAATAATTGTATATTAAAAGGTACTTCTAAAAAGAAACTTAAAGAAACCCTATAATATTTTTCTACAAATATTTTATATTCCAACAAATCACAATTTATCATAATTATCCCCCCAGATGAAATTTATTATAGTAATATTTTATTAATAAGTAAATCATTTATTTAATATTTCATAAAATCTTTTTTCTTTATCTAAATTATTACTAGAATCAATATACTTTATTTCCAATTTATCATAAGTATATTTTATATTATTAGCATTTAATTGTTTTACTAACTCTCTACTAACACCATCAGATCCATCATAAAACTCTACATTACCTAAAACTTTACTAATTTCATTTTTAATAAGTGGATAATGAGTACAACCTAAAACAACATTATCTATATCTTTATATTCTTTTAGATTTTTATTTAAGTAATCCATTACATTACCATTTTGTTCTATTAAATCAGCAAGAGAAATACAAGGAAGTAATATAGTTTTATGATTATCATATTTATGATATAGTGCTAAAAACTTTTCATTTTCAATAGTTCCTTTAGTTGCCATAACTAAAGTTTTACCATTAAAATTATTATCATAAACCATTTTATACGCCGGTTCAATAGCAATAAATATAATATTTTTATACTTATTTCTTAAATAATCTTTACATACATAACTTGCTGTATTACAAGCTATTACAATTACTTTTACTCCTAAATTTATTAGCTTATTAACTATATTATCTACTATATTTATTAACTCATCCCTAGATTTATCACCATAAGGATTATTAATTGAATCACTATAATAAATAAAGTGTCCATTAGGTATTTTTTCTAATATCTTTTTAAATACTGTTACTCCCCCAATACCTGAATCAAATATTCCAATCATTATTATTTCCCTTTACTTTCTTATGTTAGATGTAAAAGAATCATTTAAATCTAAATGCAACATATTATTTGTAACAATTTTTAAATAATAGTTATACGATATTTGATTTACTAACATAAACCCTTTCTCATATAAATCATTTAAATATTCATCATTAAATTGCCTATATGTTAAATCAATTAAATAATAATTATTACCATCAAATGCTAATAAAAATATATGCTCATAAAAATTTCCAAAATCTCTAGTATTCATTAAATGTACTAATACACCTTTGCTTTTTAAAATTTCAAATAATAAACCACTATAAATTTTACAAGTTTGATTATAATCTAATCCTTTTAATCTTTCTCTAGTTTCAGCTATTGATTCTTGAATAATTACAACAATATCTAAATTTTTAATATTTAATAAATTCATTTTTATCTGCGTTTCCTTTTATGTCTTTTTTTCTTTTTAAATAATAAAATAATTACAATAATAATTAATAATAATATTCCTCCAATTAAATAAAAATTATAATATGTAATATCTTTATTTAAATATACATCACTTTCATATAATAATTCTTCTTCATTATATACTTTTATAGTTCCTAAATAACTATCTTTTTTAGTATTATATTTTATTTCTTCAATACCATCAAATTCATAAGTTAAATTATCTACTATATCATTTTTTAAATATAATTTTATATCATTATTACTTGTAATACCATATTCTTTTTCTTTACTATATTTTATAGGTAAAGTTGTAATAACTTTATCAGATTCTAATACTAATTGATAACTATAATTATTACTATAATAATCATATATAGCAATTGAATCTTTAACAGCATTATAAGCATTACTTAAACTAGATTTAAGTACAACTAATAAATAATTTACATCATCTATTGTTGAAATAGAAGCTAAACATCTTCCAGCATTACTTGTAAAACCACTTTTTGATCCATCAATTATACTTATATCTAATATATTTTTATATGGCATTAATGTACTTTTTAAATTTATATTATTAGTTGTAGTATATTCTTTAGTAGTAAATATCTTTTTAAAATTAGTATTTTCTAAAGCATACTTTAACATCTTTGCCACATCTTTAGCAGTAGAATAATTATTTTCATTATCCTTACCTATAGGGTTTTCAAAACTCGTATTTTCTAAACCAATTTTTTTAGCAGTATCATTCATTGCTATAATAAATTTATCATAACCCAATGTATTATTAACTACTGCATTTACTGCTTCAGCTCCACTAGGAAGTAAAATACCATATAATAAGTCTTCATAAGTTACTTTATCTCCAATATTAAAACCTGCTTTAGAATAGCCAACAGTTCCATTAAAATCTTCTTGAGTTATAGTAACATAATCATTTAAATCATCTATATTTTCAAGTGCAACAATTGAAGTCATTATTTTAGTTATACTAGCAATACTTACTCTTTCTTCACTATTTTTTTCATAAATAACTGTATTATCATTTAAATTGTATAAAATTACATTTTGAGCACAAATTTCAAAATCTTGAGCATAAACATTTATAAAAGAAAAAGAAATAATTATTAGAAGTAGATTAAATATCTTTTTCATTAAACTCTTTCATAAATAGTTCCTTCAGGGGTATCCTTTAAAACTATTCCCTTTTCTAATAAACTATTTCTTATTTTATCAGCAGTTTCATAATCTTTATTTTTCTTTGCTTCATTTCTTTTTTCAATTTGTTTTAATATTTCTTCATCATTTTCTTCATTATCATCAATATCTTTTATTAATTCTAAACTCAATACTTTATCAAAATTATATACTAAATGATATTTAGTTGCTTCATCAACATCACTTTTAAGTAATTCATATAAAACTGTTATTGCATTTGCAGTATTTAAATCATCTTCTAAGCATTCCCTAAATTTAGCATTCCATTTAGCAAATTCTTCTTGATTATATTCATCACTAAATTTTAAAACCTTTGTTTTATTTAATAATTTCTTATAAGCATTTTCTGCCCCATCTAAAGATTCAAATGAAAACACTAATTGTTTACGATAATGACTCATTAAACACATATATCTAAAACTTAAAGGATTATATCCTTTTTCTTGTAATGCACTAACTGTTAATATTGCACCATGACTTTTACTCATTTTCCCGGATTCATCATTTAAATGTTCATTATGAAACCAATAATTACACCATTTATGACCTAAATAAGATTCACTTTGAGCAATTTCATTAGTATGATGTGGAAAAATATTATCAACACCACCACCATGAATATCTAAATATTCTCCTAAAAATTTTATACTTATCCCAGAACATTCAATATGCCAGCCAGGATATCCAAGTCCCCAAGGGCTATCCCATTTTAATTCTTGATCTTCAAATTTTGATTTTGTAAACCATAAAACAAAATCATTTTGATTTTTCTTATTATCATCTTCTTCAACGCCTTCACGTACTCCAACCACCATTTCATCGGCCTTATGATTAGTAAGTTGATAATAATCTTTTAATTTAGTAGTATCAAAATAAATATTACCACCAGAATTATAAGCATAACCATCATCTAATAATTTTGTAATTATTTTTATATATTCACTAATATTAGCAGTCGCAGGACTTACAACATCAGGCATTCTATTATTAAGAGCATCAAAATCTTTAAAAAATGCATCAGTATAAAATCTAGCAATATCCATAACTGTTTTATTTTCTTTTTTAGCACTACTTACCATTTTATCATCACCAGTATCAGAATCACTAGATAAATGCCCAACATCAGTAATATTCATTACTCTTTTAACATTATATCCTAAATATCTTAATGTTTTATCTAAAACATCATGACCTATATAATTACGCATATTGCCTATATGAGCATAATGATAAACAGTTGGTCCACAAGTATAAAAACTAACAATATCTTTATTCCAAGGAACAAACTCTTCAACTTTTCTTGTTAATGTATTATATATTTTCATTAAATCACTATCCTTTATTTACTTTAATGGTAGCACTTTTACCATCATCACTAACATTTGTTAACTCAATAACATACTCAATACTTAATTTATCTATTTTTGTAGGCTCCGGATCTAAAGATCCTACTTCAATATATGCCATTTTTTTGCTATTAAATACTAGTAATTTAGCAATAAATTGACCTTCTCTATCACAATCATCTTCTTTACATCTATTATCATCTATACTAATTAACTTTACAGTTACTTCACTAGAAACCGTAACTTGATCCCAAACACTTAAAGTTACTTCTCTATCAAAAAAACTATTTAGTTTTTCTCCAGAGAAAAATACTTTATATATTCCAAAACCAATTAAACCTAAAATTACTAAGGTAAGTAAAAAATTAATTATTTTTTTCATAATCTACCTAAAATTGTATCTTTACCAATTAAATAAAGAGTATCTGCAAGTTCTGGTCCATGCATAAAGCCACTGGCTTTAATTCTTATTGGCATATATAAAAGTTTTCCTTTAGCTCCAGTTTTTTCTTTAACATTATTTATAGCTAAAGTTATATTTTCAACATTCCAATCATTAATTTTAGCAACTTCTTCTTTAAAAGCTGCAATAACTTTATGAATAATTTCATCACTTTCCAAAAATTCTAATTCTTCTTTATCAATTTCTATTTTATCAACAAAGAAATTAGATGTAACATCATTAATTTCTAAACCATAATTTAAATGATCTTTATAAATTAATAATAACTTATCTATCCATTCTTGATTTTTATTTGATATATCTTTAGTAAAGTATTGCTTTATCCATTTTAAATATTTACTATCTTCCATATTTTTAATATATTGATGATTAAACCATTCTAATTTTTTTACATCATATTGACTAGATGATTTACTTATTCTTGTTTCATCAAAATTTTTAATTAATTCATCCATACTAAATACTTCTTGATTAATGCTTGGACTCCAACCAAGTAATACTAAATAATTAACTATTGCTTCTGGTAAGAAACCTTGATTATAAAGATCCATAAATGAAGCATCACCATTTCTTTTAGATAATTTAGTTCCATCTTCACCCAAAACCATAGCAACATGGATATATGTTGGCTTTTCCCAACCAAAATCTTCATATAACAAATTATATTTTGCTGTTTGATCTAAATATTCTTTACCACGAATAACATGAGTAATTCCCATTAAATGATCATCTACTACATTAGCAAAATTATATGTTGGAAAACCATCACTTTTAAGTAATATTTGGTCTTCTAAAATACTATTATCAATTCTTATTTTACCATATATTACATCTTCAACTATAGTTTCTCCTATTTTTGGCATTTTTTGCCTAATAACATATGGTTTACCACTATCTAAATATTCTTTTATTTTTTCTTTACTTAATTTAGAACATCTACCATCATACATAAATGGTTTATTACGCAATTCACATTTTTTGCGCATTTCTCCAAGTTCATCTTCTGTACAAAAACAATAATATGCTTTTCCCTTTTCAACTAATTCCAAAGCATATTTTTTATAAATATCTTTTCTTTCACTTTGAATATATGGTCCAAAATTTCCTTCATTCATAGGTCCTTCATCAATAACAAAACCACATAATTCTAAAGTTCTATAAATAAATTCAATTGCTCCTTCTACTTTTCTTTCTTGATCAGTATCTTCTATTCTTAATAAAAAAACTCCATCATATTTACGTGCTAATAAATATTCAAATATTGCTGTTCTTAAATTTCCTATATGCATAAATCCTGTTGGACTTGGTGCAAATCTAGTTCTTACTTTCATACAATCACTTCCAATATCATTTGGTATTGTGAAAAGTTATATACTTTTCACTACCTATATTTCCTTTCTTTATCGAGTCATGTCTAAAATTTTATCACTTATTGTTCAAATTTTAAATACTTTTAATAAATTTATTTGGAAAATTATTAAATTTTTATCCAAATATATAGAAATTGATGATATTAATCACAATAATAATGATATTGCTAATATTAAATATCGTAGATTTAATGTTGATTCTACTCCTCCAATTATTGAGGCCTTTGTCAGCATTGAACACAAAGATTATAAACAACTTATTAAAGACAATAATATTAAACCTATAAACCGTCGTAATGGTAAGCAGATAACTATTAATATTAATTGTCCTTGTTGTGGTGCTCCTAAAGAATATCTTTATGATAATAATGGTAAATCAACTCAATTTGAATGCAAAGTTTGTTCTTATGTCTTTTCTAATAATCCTAACAAAGCTAAAGATGTCATATTAAAATGTCCTCATTGCCAACACTCTTTAGATCATAAA
>CASEYV010000041.1 GCA_949292245.1 uncultured bacterium | reverse complement strand
GACATTAGAACAAGTTGCAGAAGCTTGTAATATTTCATGGCGAAATTTATTTAGAATAGAAAATGGTAGTTATAAAAATGCGAAATTTGAAACGATTATTAAATTAATTAAAGTTTTAGATATTAGTGATAAAGATATTTTAAAATTAATAAAAGATTACCAAAAATAGGAATTGCTATACTATGATTTTTATATTATAATGTAATTAGCAAACAAACGTTTGGAGGTAAAATATGGAAAAATTGTATTCTAATAGAAATATTATGTGTATTGATTTAAAAAGTTTTTTTGCCTCATGTGAATGTGTAGAAAGAGGTCTTGATCCTTTTAAAGTCCCTTTGGTGGTTGCTAATAAAAAACAAGGTAATGGTGCTATTACTTTAGCAATTACACCTTGTTTAAAAGAAAAAGGCATCGCTTCTAGAACTAGGCTTTATGATATTCCTAGTAATGTTAAATATACTATTGTCCCACCACGGATGAAACTTTATATTGAAAAAAGTAAAGAAGTTGTTGGTATATATTTAGATTATGTTGCTCCAGAAGATTTACATGTCTATTCTATCGATGAGTGTTTTTTGGATGTCACCGACTATTTAAAGTTGTATAAAAAAACTGATTATGAACTGGCAGAAGAAATATTAAAAGTTGTTTATGAAAAAACAGGACTTACTGCTACTTGTGGAATTGGACCAAATTTGTTATTAGCAAAAGTCGCTATGGACACAGAAGCAAAAAAATTTAAAAATGGTATTGCTAAATGGACTTATGAAGATGTTCCTACTAAACTATGGAGTATTACTCCCTTGTCAAAAATGTGGGGTATCGGTTCGAGAATGGAAAAAAATTTAAATATTTTAAATATTTATACCATTGGGGATTTAGCAAAATATGATCCTAATAAATTAAAAGATAAATTTGGAGTAATGGGTTTAGAGCTTTGGAATCATGCTAATGGTATTGATTTAAGTCGTATTAGTGATTTTAAAATCCAAGCTAAAGATAAAAGTTATAGTCAGTCGCAAGTATTATTTAAAGATTATAATGAAAATAATATTAAAATAATTATAAGAGAAATGATTGATCAATTGTGTGCTAGATTAAGATTAAATAATAAACAAACTACTGTTATTGGTTTAGGTATTAGTTATTCAAAAGATATTGGTAGTGGCTTTTATCATACTTTAAAACTTGATGCTCCAACTGATAATAACAAAGATATAATTAATTATTGTAATATGCTTTTTGATAGATATTATGAGTTTTTACCGATTAGAAAAGTAAGTATATCTTATGGAGGAATAGTTTCTAAAAAAGGAGTACAATTAAATCTATTTGAAAATGTTGATAATATAAAAAATACCGAAAAAATTAATAATACAATTGATGAAATAAAAAATAAGTTTGGAAAAAACAGCTTAATTACTGCATCTAATTTACTTCCAGATTCTACAGCTATCGAAAGAAACACTAAAATTGGTGGTCATCATGAATAAAGATAGAGGCATGATTAAATGGATGCCTTTTAATTCTTTAATGAATGGCAGAGTTATCGTTAATAATTTGCTTGATGAAAAAAGTAAAATAAAAATGCCAGTATTGTCAGAAGATGAAATTGGAGAAATTGAAAATAATATTATTAATGCTTATTATACTCAAAATAAAATTATTGTTACATATTATAAAAACGGTTATTTATTAAAAACTAAAGGTATAATAAAAAAAATAGATTATACTCATAAAATAATCTATTTAGATAATAATATTAATTTATTGTTTAGACAAATTACTAATATTATTCTGGGGTAATTGATACAAAATAATAGTTATCATTATTACCCTTTTTAAATGTCCATTTGTAGGTTTTTAAGTTTTCGGTTTCTAAATAATTTTTAGTACCATCAATATCTATATAATTACCAATTAAATTTGTTAATAAAGCATCGCCATATATTTCATAGTTGTTGTTGTCTATTAGTTTGAAATATCCAAACTTTTCATAAATATATAGTTCATCACCTTTAGTTGTTGCATGATCTATTTTTCTTATTAAAAAATCAGTTGTACATGTATTAGGATTTATAGTGTTTATTGTAAACAATTCATTTGTTGAATCATATGTAACTTGATAGTTTTCATATGCTTTATCTATTAAGTATATATCTATATTTTCATTATTAAATAATTTAATAGATAAATCTTTAAAATCTGTTAATGTAATTGTAAATGTATCTTGGTTTAAAACATTATAATTATTTAATATTAATTGCATTTGTTCATCTGTACTTAAATTATTAATTACAGTATTTCCATATAATCTATTTAATATGTAACTAGAATTTAGACAATTATCAACATTAAAGCGATTATATGTATTTAAAAGAATTGCTGAATCATTAGATATTGCTTGTTCTTTAGTGTTGTTTTCTTCCTCATTAATATTCTCGGTATCTTCATATCTTAAGTCAAAATATTTAAAACCTATATAATAAGGTTGAATTACATTTTTACCAAAAAACCAAAGAATAAATATTGCTAAAATGATTGTTATTATGGTATCTTTATTCCAATTTATTTTTTTTCCTTTAAATTTTTTGGTTATTGTTAATTTGTTGTTCGGCGTAACTACTAACTTTTCTTCTTCATCTTTTAACAATGGTTCTTGCATAATATCACACCCTCTATTTAACTATATCATATATTTAAAAAATATTAAAGTTATTTTCTTCTATTTTCACTTACTATTTCTATATCTTCTGTTAATTGCTTTATTCTTTCAATTATTCTTCTTGCTTTAACTATATCTTCACTACCCTTAGTAATTGATAAATGATGTTCTAGTTCATCTATTGTTAAATTAGAAGTAAAAAAAGTTGTTAATTTGTGATTCATTCGATATTGTAAAATAGTTCCTAATATCTCATCACGACCCCATATAGTTACACTTTCTGCTCCAATGTCATCAATTAGTAATATATCTACATTCTCTAAATAATTCAATTTGTCTTCTACTAAACTAAAATCTTCTTTCATATTTCTTAACATTTCAGGAAAATAAACTATTTCAATATTTGCATTTTTTTTAACACTTAATTCATTTAATAAACAGGCTAGCAAATAAGTTTTACCACTACCAAATGATCCATGTAAGTATAAGCCTTTTAATGTATTTATTTTTTCATATTTGTCATAAAATTCTTTTATCCATTTTATGGCTTTTAATCTTTTTTTATCACTTAAATCAATGTCTTTCATTCTTGCAGTTTTTAATTCATTTAAACCATTTGATTTTTCTTCTTCTTGCTTCATTAATTCTTTTTGATATTTGCATGGCATATATAAAAACTTTAAAGAAGAATTTTCTAAATTAGGATAATTTACATAACCTTCTACCCTATTTTTACACATAAATAATCCCTTGCATTCACTACAATTATGTAATTCTAAAACTGTATCTAACAACCTAGAATTATTCTTTTTGGCATCATTTTTCGTTATTTTTAATCTTTTAATAAGTTTGCAAAATTCAGGATCTTTTAGTGATTCTTGTAGGTCTTTTTCTAACTGTCTTTCAATTTTTTCACTTAATGTTAAATTCATTTTTTCCATTATTTAAACTCCTCAAATAAAGTTTCTAACTCCTTTTGTTCTTCACTTGTTAATTCTTCTTTTTCATTTACCTTATTAAACCATACTGGTTCCTTATTAGATTTTGGTTCTACAGCAATTTTTTTGCTCATTCGTTTGTTTTCTTTTTCAGCAAAATCCATTGCTTCAGCAGCTGTTTTTAAACCTGCCCTTTTCCATTGTCCCGCAATAGTTTCTATGTATGCTTGGGATAATCTATTATTATTTTTTCTAAGCACATAATCAAGTAATACATTTACTACTGCTGGTGGCATTTGTAAATCTATTACCAAAGTTTCAATAATTTTTATATCCCTATTAGTGGGTTTTACTCCTTTGTATTTTTTTCTTAAAAAATCAACTGGATTTATATTTTCAAACATTTGTATAATTTTACCACGCATCGAATTGTCTCCCGCTGGGGACTTTAAATATTCCGGTTGGGTTCGATATATTAAAGTTGGAAGAGAATTGTTGTTAAATTGATACATCTTTCTTGCTGCAAGTCTTAAGTTGTTTTTGTCAATCATTCCGTATTCATTTAATACACATCTTATTAATTCAACCATTTTTAAAGTATCTATATTGTATAAAAATGCTAATTCATTAATTAAATCTTTTGTTTTTTTATTTAATGCCTTTTCATTTATTATTCCTTTTGGTATGGATGATGCTATTAAATCAAAATCTACTACATCTGTGCAATTTATCTCTCCAATACTTCTTTCTATACTTTCAAAATATGGTAAATCAGAACAACTCGTGTATACTTCATTTATTTTTTTAGTTATATCTATGTAATCTTTAGTGTCTATCTTTAATTTTTGATATACTTTCTTTAAATATTCATATTCACTTGCACCAATGTTGTTATATAATACAATGTTAAGAATTGGATGGTTAAAAAATTCTATAGGATTAAGTGGTGAATATAACTCATAAATGTAATTGTTGATGTCTCCACTTTTAAAATAACTTTTAAGTAAACCAACTGCTTCAAGTGATTCACGTGCATCTTTTAATGTTTTTAAAGGGCACTTTAAAATACTCATTAAATGATGATGATTGAGTTCTCTAGAGATTTGTTTGTTTTCTTCTAAATCATTCCATAATGTAAAATATAAGTTTGTTGCTAGTGATCCTATGATTGGTTCATAAAATGTTGTCAATATTTTTCGATCAAAATCAGTTAAAATAGTTTTATTGTATATAACATATCTATCCGCTGGCAATAAAGTAACTGAATCCATAAAACCTCCTTATATTTATTTGTCTTTAAATTTAATACAATCTCTTTCTTATTGAAAATTATATAACATTTTAATTATTTAAGCAATTACTCTGGAATAAATATTTATAATATTCATAATTATTAATAAGGTGTTTTAAATGAAAAAAATTTGTTTGATTTTATTAACGTTAGGTTTATGTGTTTTAAATGTTTATGCTAAAGAAGATTTTGCTCCAAGTGCTAAAAGTGCTATTTTAATCGATAATGCTACTGGTGAAGTCTTATTCGAAAAAAATGCCGATGAACGACTTGCTCCAGCATCAATGACTAAACTTGGTAGTATGCTTTTAATTATGGAAGCTATTGATAGTGGTAAAATTTCTTTTGATGATGAAGTTACAATTTCTGAAGAAGCCGCATCGATGGGTGGTTCGCAAGTCTTTTTAGAAGCCGGAGAAGTTTATAAAGTTCATGATTTGTTAAAAGGGGTTGCTATTGCCTCCGGTAATGATGCTGTTGTTGCACTTGCGGAAAAAATAGCTGGTTCTCAAAGTGAATTTGTCGATGCAATGAATAAAAGATTTAAAGAAATTGGAGCTACTAATACAAACTTTGTAAATGCTCATGGACTAGATACTGAAAATCACTATTCTACCGCTAGAGATATGGCTATTATTGCTCGAGAATTATTAAAACATGAAAGCATTTTGGAATACACTAGTATTTATGAAGAATATTTGGAAAAAAATGATGGTACTAAAACTTGGTTAGTTAATACTAATAAATTAGTTAGATTTTATAATGGTGTTGATGGTTTAAAAACAGGATTTACAGAAAACGCCGGATATTGCTTAACTGCTACTGCTAAAAAAGATAATTTCCGTTTGATATCTGTTGTTATGGGAGAAGATTCAACTGAAAATAGAAGTAGCGATACCGTAAAAATGCTTAACTATGGTTTTAATACTTTTAAAGTAAATATTATTAAAACTAATGATGAAATTTTAGGAAAAGTTAGAGTTGAAGGTGGTAAAGAAAATTATGCTGATATTGTTTTATTAAATGATGCTACTGAACTTCTTAAAAATACTGATGATATTAGTAATTATGAATTTATTTTAAAAGTTGATACTATAAAAGCTCCAGTTAAAAAAGGTGATATCGTGGGAAGTGCTGAAATTATAGATAATGAAGGTAATATTGTTGATGAAGTTGATGTTACTGTTAACAAGGATATTTTAAAAGCTAATTTGTTCGATTATATTTTAAGAAATTTTAAAATGTTTGCTAGAGGAAAAGATATTATAAAACAAAAATAAGCGAAAATAGCTTATTTTTTGTTTATGTTATAGATATAATATTAAATTCGTATCCTAAACTTCCTTTAACTGCTTCAAAAGTAACATTATATTTATTTCCTTCAGTTAATTTAGGTACTCCATTTGAAATTATATATGTCATTTTATATTCATCATTTTTATTATTAACAAGTGTGTAATTTATATATGTATATGGGTTATCATTTTTATAACCAAAACCTATTGAACCTATTTTAGTTAATGTAAATGTATCAGAATGTGTTCCTATATTATATAATCCTATTTTATCCCTTAATTCATCTTCATTTATAATACTACTTATATCTTCATTATTTGTTCTTAAAAATATTTTATAGTTTGTTATTATCTTTTTATTATTTTCTTGAGTATAGTAAATATTAACTTTAATATATTTGCTATAATTTCCTAAAGTTTTAAATAATTCAACATTATCAGCATCATATATATATTCAACTTGATTATTTTCTTCTTCAATATAAATGCTACAAACTGAACCATTACAAATATAATTATCAATACTCACATCTTCTAATAATGTTCCTTCTATATTAGAGGATTTATCAACAATATCTTTTATCATATCATTAAAATTATAAGAATTACCAAAATAAATGCCTAGACCAATAATTACGAATATTATTAGTGTTACAATAGCAATTATTATTTCGGTAATAAAACCTAAAAAGATTAATCCAATGCTTGTTCCACCTTTATTAGAACATATCATTGTTAATTCTTCTATATTCTTTCCAGAATTTTTTAACTTAATTTTTGCTATTTTCTTCTTTGAATAATTTAAATAAATTTTATTTACTATGGCTCCAAATATAATTGCAATTAATAAAGTTACAAAAATATTGCTTATAATTATTGATATGATTAAATTTATTAAAAATAAAACAATACCATATAAAAACATTTTTCTATAAAATAAATAAAATGTTGTAAAGAAAAATCCTGCAAAATTAAATGGGTTTGTTAAAATTTTATCATAATTTTTTCCAATAAACGTTTTTAATAATTCTTCATCATCAATTTGATTACTATTTTTTGCAATATTATTTATTGGTTTATCTAAATTATCTTGTTGTAAAGCTGTATTATCTATATCATTTTTTACTAAAAGTTTTTCAATATTATCATTATTAGTATTTGATGAATTATTTGAATCAATACTACTTTCATTTACATTAACATCTTGCAAAGTATTTAATTCATTATTTATTAACGGTGGATTTGTATTATCACTAAAATCAGTATTATTTAAAGTATTTGAAAAATCAGTTGTATTGTTATTTATTAATTCATTATCTATAGAAAGTTGATTATTATCGCTTTGTGTTGAAGATTGTGGTGCATCAAAACTAAAAACATTATTTGTTGATTCATTTGAATAATTTGTTGAAGAAATATTACTATTTGCCTGTTCATTATTACTTCCAGTTGAAGATTGTGGTGCATCAAAACTAAAAACATTATTGTTTGTTGATGGTTCCATATTATTATTTAAATTATTATCGTT
>CASEYV010000040.1 GCA_949292245.1 uncultured bacterium | reverse complement strand
ATTGAACTATTTAAATCAACATATTGAAATAATTCAATTATTTTATTACCAAATACTGGAACTATTAACATAAATATAAATAATAAAACTAAAAATATTGTCATTAATATCGATTTAAATCTTCTTTTAAAAAAACCACTTTGTTTTTCACCATATATAGCATTAGATGTAATAATTATAGATGCTGGACCATTAGATGCTATTAAATAACCTATGATTGTAGTAATTACTAAATTAATACCAGTAGTCTTTAATTCCTGTGTATTTAAAAGCATTGCTGCAATATCTTTAGAAAAAGCATTAGTTAAAAAATCAAAAATAACATCAGTTGATAAATTAAGTAAACTTGCCCCAAAACTAATTAAAGTAATTGTTGGAACAATCGCCAAAACAAAGAAAAAGGCCAGTTGCCCTGGAAGTATCGCCATCTCTGGCCTTTTTAAAACCTTAATAAAATTATCAAAAAATTCTTTTAACTCATTTTTTAATTTCTTTTTCATTTTTACCCTTTTGTTTCTTCATATCTTCAACAGCTTCATTTAAAGCATCTTCAATAGTTTTTATATCATCTAATATTATACTATAACCAAATTCTGCCCCAAAATCATATGGTAATTTTTTTATTTCTTTACTTAATTTATGAATATAATTAGTTACTTGTTTTTGATTATATCCTACTAAATAAATAACAAACTCATTACCATCAGTACGCATAATTTCACTATTATCAAGTTGGGTTTTAATTAATATATTAGCACAAGCTTTAATTTGTTTATCCCCTTCATTGTACCCATTTAAATCATTAATTTCTTGTATTTTATTTAAATCAACTACAATAATAGTCTGAGGATAAATAGTATTATTATTCCATGTAGCTATATTTTCATTTAAATAATTTCTATTTTTTAAAGAAGTTAATTGATCTATAAATTTCATTTTATCTTCTTTTTTTATTTTTCTAGCAATAGATATCTTTTTACTTTTTCTAATTATTATTAATAATATAACTATAGCAATTATAACAAAATATAATATATACTCTGCTATTTTAGATACTACACTACCACTTTTAATTGTTTCACTATGATTATTTAATCCTTCTAGTACTATTTTATCTTTATCTAAATAACTAATATATTTATTAAGTAAATTATATAAAGCACTATTAGTTCTAACTTTAAAATTGTATTCTTCATTTATATAATTACTATATCTAGTAGAATAATTATCAAGTTCATCTAAACTATAATAATCCATTGTATTTTTATCAATAACTAATATTACATCTTTTTTATTTAATTTAAATAAATCTTTAGTAGTACTAAAAGTCTTTATATCTATACCATTAATATTCTTTAAATAATCATATATTTTAGAATTTTCTTGCGTATATACTGTCTTACCAATTAATGAATTAATAGATTTAATAACTGTATTATTATCTTTTCTTAAAGCAATACTATATTTAATATTTATTCCATTAGTACTATTATAATTATCTGTATAATTATAATAATTAAAATATAAATCTATTTCTTCATTATTTACTGCTTTCATAAATTTATCATAATTTTTATACTTTTCAAAATTAAATTCAACATCTGCAAAATTAGAAAATTTACTTAATATAACTGCAGCAATACCACCATATTTACCCCCCATTATTACTTCATAAGGTGATGCATTAACAAACCCATAATTATAAACTACACTTTGCATAGAATCTACTACTGTTGCTGTTATATTTAATGAATTAGTAAATGTATTAAATAATGCATCATCAAAATATTCATTAAAATTATGCCAATTATTATAATATTTTTTTAATATATTGCTTAATGTATCATCTGTTGTTTGTAATACATAATAAATATTTATATCACTAAAATTATAAAGCATTTCATAATTATTTTGTAATATAACATCTAAATAATATATTTTAGGTATAATTATATAATTTACATCAGTACCCATTGCATTAAATAATTCTTCACTAGATTCATATTGCGTAAATGAAATATTAGTAACATTGTTTAAATATGTTGATACATAACTTAAATCTTTAGTTAATATACCTACACTTTTCCCTGATAAAAAAAGGGCTTCATTAACTATTTCTTTATCTTTACTTACTAAAACATAATTATCTTTATAAAATACTATATCATTATTATCAATATTTGTTTTAATACCTAAAGTAATACCTGATGGATTAGTTCCATTTTTAAAAGTTATTGGATTAAAATTAATATTATATTCATCAGTAAAGCCATTTAAAAATTCATAAAATACACCACTACCATTTTTACCAAATACATTAGCATCATCTACTACATTAATATTTGGTACTGTATTAATATTATCATTAATCCAATTTCTTTCCCCAACTGTTAATTTATTTTTATCATTTAAAAGAAAATATAAACCTATTGCTACACCTATTACTATTATTATACTTAAAACTATAACAATTATATTTTTTCTTTTTTTCATCTTTATTCTTCATCACTTTCTACCGGAGTATTATTATTCCAAACTACTCCTGAACCTGCAACATTTTTAGCACCCATTATAGTAAATCCTTCACTATTTTCTGTTGCTTTGCTAGTTAATGTTAAATTAATATCATAATAACTTAGTAATTCATCACTAAATTTTTCTAAAGAAGTTACTGCTTTACTTTTAGCATTTGCTAAATTAGTATCTCCAACAAAAACTATATTTACATATACTATTCTTCCCTTTATATCTATTGTTACATCACTTACTTCTTCATTTTCAAGTAAACTAGCAATATAATCACTCTTAAATTCTTCACTTATTGGATAGTTTTCAATATCATCTAATCTATCACCATATACTGTTTCACTACCCCCAAAGAAAAAGGATACTCCAACACAAATTATAGTAACTAAACAAACTATTAAAATTATTCCTAATACTATTAATACCTTGTTTTTCCCCCATAATTCTTTTATTTTATTCACTAATTTTCACCTCTTCAAGTAATATAATTATACTACATAACAATATATTATTGCAAATCATTTAAAATACTATGTAATTTTTCTTCATCCCATATCGTTATTTTTAAATCCATTGCATCTTGATATTTACTTCCGGGATTTTCTCCAACTATTACTACATCAGTATTTTTACTTACCGCATCACTTACTTTTCCCCCAAAAGATTCTAATATCTCTTTAATTTCTTTTCTTCCCATATCACTAATAGTTCCTGTAATTACAAATCTTTTACCAGTAATATTTTCATTTATCCCTTTTACTTGACCTAAATAATCCATATTCATGCCAATTTCTTTTAATTTAGCAATCAATTCTTTGTTTTCATTAAAATATAGAACTATACTCTTTGCAGTAATACTACCAATATCTTTAATACTTTCTAAATCTTCTATAGTTGCATTCATTAAATTATCTATATTTTTATAGGTACTTGCTAATAATTTAGCAGTCTTTTCCCCAATTTCTTTAATACCTAACCCATATAATAGTCTTTCTAAACTACTATTTTTAGACTTTTCAATATTTTCAATTATCTTATTGACACTTTTTTCCCCATATCCATCAAATTGCATTATTTGTTCTTTTTTATCCTTTAATGAAAATAAATCAGTAATACTTTTAATAAAACCTAAATTATAAAGTTCTTCAACTATTTCATCACCTAAACCTTCAATATTTAAAGCATCTCTAGAAACAAAATGAATTATTCCTTCAATATTTCTTTTAGGACATAATGGATTAGTACAGTAATAATCTACTTGACCATCTAATTTTTTAATAGGTTCGTGACACATTGGACAATCATGTATCATTTTAAAAGGTTTTTCATCACCTTTTCTTCGCATTATTTTTGCTTCAACTACTTCAGGTATTACATCTCCTGCTTTTCTAATCGATACTATATCCCCAATCATTAAACCTTTACTTAGTACATAATCTTCATTATGTAAAGTTGCTCTACTTATAGTTGAACCCATTACAATAACTGGTTCTAATACTGCATTTGGAGTAATTCTTCCTGTTCTACCCACTGTAAATATTATATCTTTTAATTTTGTTAATACTTCTTGTGCTGGAAATTTATAGGCTGTTGCCCATTTAGGATATTTTGACGTATACCCTAGTTTTTCTTGCATCTTTATATCATTTACTTTTATTACTACTCCATCTATTTCATATGGTAATGTATCTCTTTTCTTTGTTATATCTTCAATGAATTTAATTATTCCATCAATATCTTTTACTATTTTATTTGTGGGATTAACTTTAAAACCTAAACTTTCCATAAAGTTTAAAGCATCCATATGTGTTTTAATATTATATTTTTCTGGCTCTGGTAAATAATAAATAAAATTATCAAGCTCCCTTTTGGCAGTAACTTTAGAATCTAATTGTCTAATTGATCCCGCTGCGGCATTACGTACATTTTGTAAAAGTGGTAACCCTTCTTTTTCTCTTTCTTTATTTATTTTTTCTAAAGTCTTTTTATTCATGAATATTTCTCCACGAACTTCAATATCAATTGGCTTTTTTAAATTTAGGGGAATAACTTTAATTGTTTTAACATTATGAGTTATATCTTCTCCAGTAACTCCATCACCTCTGGTTACTCCTTTAACTAATTTACCATTTTTATAAAGTAAAGAAACGCTCAATCCATCAATTTTATATTCACATACATATTCTGGATTATAACCTTCTTTTTTAATTTTAGCATCAAAGTCTCTTATTTCATCTTCATTAAAGACATTAGCTAAACTAAGCATTGGTTTTTCATGAACTACTTTATTAAATTTATCAATTACTTCTCCCCCAACTCTTTTAGTTGGTGAATTATCATAACTAAATTCTGGATATAAACCTTCAATATTTACTAATTCTCGATAATATTTATCATATTCTTGATCCGTAATAGTAGGATTATCTAATACGTAATAATTATAATTTGCTTCATTTAATATATCAGTTAATTCATCAACGCGCTTTTTTATCTCCTCTTTGTTCCCATAATTCATTTGGATATACACCTGCCTTTATTAATTTCAAAATATTTTCCTTTAAATCCGGTAAATCTTCTTTATATGTAATACCCATCCATCTTGAAGCACTTGTAGTGGCAACCATTCTAAATTTATTTTGTTTTATGCCTTGTCTTATTATCTCTGGCAATAAAAATTCATCTTTTAAACCAATATTACCATGAATAAACAAATCAAAATCACTTTCCAAAAATTCTAAAAAACTAGGCCTTAATCCAAAGAAATTAACCGTAACTGGATGTGATTCATCAATATCTAATTTTATATCTTGAAATATTGCTTTTGCTTCTAACTTTCCATTAACTCTTCCTATCTCACATTCTATATTATTTACCACATAACCATCATCATCCGTAAATACTACTCCCCTTTTTACTGCTCCATTTTTTGCTTCCGTTATATAAAATGGATAATTAACCGTTAAATATTCTAAATCATTATCATTAGTTTTAAAAAATTCTACTGCTTTTTCATAAGAATTTAACCCATAAAAATCATCAGAATTTATAAGAACAAAATTACCATCAATCTTATCTTTAGCACAAAGTAGTGCATGACCTGTACCTAACATTTTAACTCTTCCTTCTGGAAGTGTTACATCACTAGGTATCATATCAAGTTCTTGAAAAGCAAATTCAACTTGTATCTTATCAGCAAATTTACTTGTGATATGCTCTTTAAAATAATCTAAATGTTCCCTTCTTATTATAAATACTACCTTTTTAAATCCTGCTCTAATAGCATCATATACCGAATAATCCGCTATTATTTCCCCACTTGGTCCAACAGGTTCAATTTGCTTTAAACCACCAAATCTTGACCCCATTCCTGCAGCCATTATTACTAAAGTTAAATTATCCATCCTACATCCTCCTTAAACCTTGATAATTACTCAATAATTTTTTAATACCAACATTTTTATCAAAAGCAATTGTAACAAATTTTTCATCAGCTTCTATTACAACTCCTTTACCAAATACATCATGCATTACTATATCCCCATGATTATATAAAGTATTTTCTTTTTTATAATATTTTTCTTTATTAAATTCTTTTAATATACTTTCTTTTTCATTCTTTTCAATTAAATCAGCATCTATTTCATTAATAAATCTACTCGGAGGATTATAACTAATATCCCCATAAAGCATTCTTCTTTTAGCATTAGTTATATATAACCTATCTTTAGCTCTAGTTATTGCTACATAACAAAGACGTCTTTCTTCATCTAATTCATCTTTATCATTCATCGAATTAGCATGAGGCATAATACCTTCTTCCATTCCAACTAAAAATACTACTCTAAATTCTAATCCTTTAGCAGAATGCATAGTCATTAATGTTATTGCATCATCATCAACTACATGTTCATTAGCATCAGCTACTAAACTTATATCTTCTAAAAAATCTTCTAGATTAACAGAACCCGTTTCTTTTTGATAATGTTCAGTTATACTTCTAAATTCTTTTAAGTTTTCTAATCTTAATTCCGCTTCTAGGGATTTATCATTTTCTAACTCTTCTTTTATCTTAGTTTTTTCTAAAACTTTGTCAATAAGTTCTGTTAAATCAACATTTTTAGCAATTTCTTGTAATTCTAATATTAAATTTTTAAACTCTATTTCTTTAGGTTTACTTAAATTGTCAAACATACTATTATTATTTTCTTCTGCTTTCTTTTGTAATTCTTCTATTGATTTAGCTCCAATACCTCTTTTTGGAACATTTATTACTCTTATTAATGATACGTCATCATAAGTATTTGATATAAGTCTTAAATAACTTATTAAATCTTTAACTTCTTTTCTTTTATAAAAGTAATAACTACCAACAACTCTATAAGGATAATTTTTATTTAATATCCCTTCTTCAATTATTCTTGCTTGAGCATTTGTTCGATAAAGTATAGCAATATCTTTATAAGTAAAACCATCATTTAATAACTTATCTATTTCACCAGTTACAAACTTTATCTCATCTTCTTCATCATTACATCTCGTATATTTAATTTTTACTCCTAAACCAAAATCACTATGTAAAAGTACATCTTTTCCCTCTTTATTATATTTAATAACTGAATTTGCTGCTTTTAAAATGTTATTAGTACTCCGATAATTTTGATATAAAGTTATTACTTTTACCTCCGGATAGTCACTTTCAAAATTTAATATATTTTTATAATTTGACCAACGAAAACCATAAATAGATTGACAAGGATCACCAACTACAAATATATTTCTATACTTTTCCGCCAATTTCTTAACTAATTTATATTGTACTTCATTAGTATCTTGATATTCATCAATCAATATATATCGATACCTTTCTTGATAATAATCAAGTATATCTTCATTTAAGTAAAATAATTCCACTGGCATAAGTAATAAATCATCAAAATCAACAGCATTATTTCTTCTCAATACTTTTTGATATTCAAAATAAATTTTTAATGCTACCTTTTCTGGTGGTGAAGTTAAATATTTTTCTGCTTCACTATCACTTAACATTTCATTTTTTATAAAACTTATTTTATTTTTAATAAAACCTGGACTATATTCTTTAGCATCATATCCTAAATCTTTTAGTATTTTCTTTATTATACTATTAGCATCATCACTATCAATTATTGTAAAGTTTTTAGATAATCCAAGTTTTTCATAATTTTCTTTTATTATTCTTAAACCAAAGGAATGAAATGTACCAATAAATGCTGAGTTTTCTCCAACAACATTATTTATTCTTTCTCGCATTTCCTTTGCGGCTTTATTAGTGAAAGTAATTGCTAAAATATTTTTAGAATTTATTCCATCGCTTATTAAATTAGCAACACGCATTGTAAGTACCTTAGTTTTACCACTACCTGCCCCCGCTAAGACTAAGCAAGGTCCATCAATATGATTTACGGCATCTACTTGTTCTTTATTTAACCCATCTAATATATTCATATTGCCTCCACTACTTATATATTAATTATACCAAATAACTAACCATTAAAAAAGAGAAAGTTCCAATGTCTAATTGAAACTTTGTTACTATTCACAGCTAAAATAAATTAAAACACGCAAAAGAGATGCTAATTAGCATCTTCTTTTTGATGATTTAATATTTCATCTAAAGTATACGGCT
>CASEYV010000039.1 GCA_949292245.1 uncultured bacterium | reverse complement strand
GATAAATGGAGCATTACAAGTAGTTAGAGAAAAGTATTTAAATCAAGAACGTCCAATGTATTTAAAAGATATACTAGGTTTATCAGATGAAGATTTTATATATTTTATAAATAATGTAGATTATAGAACTTTTAACTATAGAATATTATCTTTAATATATGGAAGCGACTTATCACAAAAAGAAAATAATGAGGAAATTGATACGAAAGAATTAATAAAAATTATATGGAAGTAACTTATCACAAAAAGAAAATAATGAGGAAATTGATACGAAAGAATTAATAAAAATGTTAATTAAATTAAAAAATGTGATAAATAATTTATTTAAAAATAGAAATAGTGAAGGAAAATATTTAAAGAATATTATTGGAGCAACTGATGAAGAATTTGAATATTTGATTGAATTATTTAATAAAAAAAATACTAAAATGTATCGATTATTACAAAAACTATTTGGTGAAAATTTAGATGAAACTAGAAAAATAAATATAAAGCGTTTGAATAAGAATGAAGGATTTTTATATTATCGTATAATTCAAAGTTTAAAAGAAGAATTAAAAAAATATAGAGAATGTAAAGTAGAAAATATAGGTAAAAACAATTTAGAATCACAGGGCGTTATTAATGGGAATATTTTACCTTTATCAATTAGCGATGAAACAGGTGGAATATTTGAAAATATTGCTGAAGGTATTTATGAACCAGTTAAAACGCCATTTGAGCATCCATTTTTTAAAGAATTTATTAAATTGTTGCCGTTAGAATATCAACTAATTACTTCTTTAAGAATGGGTTTATATGATGGAAATATACACTCAATTTCTGAAATAAGTAGAATTTTTCATGTTACTGAGGAATATGCAAGTGAAAAATGTTCAAAGGGCATTGCTTTATTTAATTTCTTGGTTTCTAAATATCAAGAAATATTTAATATAAAGTTTCCAAATTTAGATGGTAAAACTGATAGTATTTTAAAATTATTAAAATAAAAAATATGGGAGTATGTTATGGAAGAAATTAATATTGAAAGTAATAATGAATTATTGACAAGTGAAGAACAAAATGCTTATTTTGAAAAGTTGGCTTCATTAAGACCATTTATAGATAAAGATGAAAAAAGTTATAATGAATATATTTATTATCGTAATAGAATATGTGAAAATAATTATCGCTTAGTAACATATATTGTAGGTTTTTTTAGGGGGTATGAATTTAGTGAACTTGCTCAAGCTGGTTATGAAGGATTAATTGATGCAGTTGAAAATTTTAGTTTAAATAAGGGAATAAAATTTTCAACTTATGCTACTTATCATATTAAAAAAAAGATAATTATGTTTATTAGGCATTTCAACCGTGATTTTTATATACCTCAATATATGTTAGAATTTAAAAGAAGATTAAATATTGCTTATTATAAATTTATATCTATTAATGGTAGAGAACCAACCAATGAAGAATTAGCAAAGATTTTAAATGTTAATATTGAATTAGTGGAAGTAGCAATGGCATTGAATAATAGAAAAATAATTCCAGAAGATGAGTGTATTAAGCTAATTGAAGATAATAAAGATGAAGACATTGATGATCTAATTATTGTTAAAATGATGCAAGAAGATGTAGATTTATTTTTATCTAATCATTTAAATGAAACTGATGAATTAATTATTAGAATGTTATTTGGTATTCAAAATAGACATAATCCAAATCCTTTATTTCAAGAGCAACATAGTTTACAAGAAATTGCTTCAATTTTAAATATTTCATATCAAGGTGTTAATCACAGAAGAGAAAGAATATTTAATAGAATTTTAAAAAATCCTGCAAGTGAAAAATTAAAAGAATATTTATAAAGAGGAAAATATGGGGATTATAGAAAGATTAAAAGAAGAATTTAATTTTTTTAAAAATGATGAAAATTATTACAAATCAATTTATTATAGCTTAAAAGATAGAAGTAATATTTTTGAAGAATGCTTTAAATTGATTGTTAATGATTTAGTTATAAGTTGGAATAGTTTGGATATAGGTTGGTTTATTTTTAGTTTTAAAACTTTAGATAAAAATGATATTATTGATACTTTATATTATTATTTAAATATATTTGTAAAGTTTAATTTAAATTTAAATTTAGATATGCTAAATAAAATAATTGAAAAATATCCTAATTTTACATATATTTTAAATGTCTTAATAGATAATAAAACAAAAATGGCAAAAAGTGAAATTAAAAGAATAACTGATAAAGAAATTGTAAATAATTTTTTACTTTTGTATGTATTAGCTACCGATAAATTTGTATTTGAAGATAATGCTGTTGAACTTGGAACAAGTGATGATTCTTTTAAAAAATATTTACAGGAAATAAGGCAAATTCCTGTGTTTTCAGAAGAGGAAGAAAAAAGTGCTTTTAAAAGATTAGACAGACTAAAAGAATTAATGAAAAATTCATCTGGAGATGAACTTGTAAGATTAGAAAAACAATATGAGTTTTTAGTAAAAAATATTGTAGAACATAATCTGCGATTAGTTGTAAGTATAGCTAGGAAGTTATATCCTACTATAGAGATTACTTTGGATCTAATTCAAGATGGGAATATGGGTTTAATGAAGGCTGTAGAAAAATTTGACTATGAAAAAGGTTATAAATTTTCAACTTATGCTAAATGGTGGATTAAAGAATATATAAATAGGTTTTATTTTCCTGAATTTAAAGTTCAATGTGAAACAGTATCTTTAGATGGTACTTTTGGAAAAGATGATGATTCTTTAATTCTTGAAAAAATTAAAGATAATAAAAATTTATCTGTTGACGAATATGTTGAACGTGAATTATTAAAAGAAGAAATAAATAAAATATTAGATCAATTAAGTCCGATAGAAAGAGATATAATTACTATGCGTTTTGGCTTAAATGGTAAGACGTGCACTTATGAAGAAATAGCAAAAAAACATAATGTATCAAGAGTAAGAATTAAACAAATTGAGGAAAGAGCACTTAGTAATTTTAAAACTATAAAAAAATTATTTGACTTTTATGAGGGAATATTAGTTCCAATTAATTTAGTATCTTATTTAGAAATATCATCTAAGAACTTGGAAATATTAGCAAAAGAACTTTATGATAATCAAGATTTTAAAATTTTGTTTACATATTATGGAAAAAGATTAAATAAAAATATAAGCAATGGTTCTTTATCAGAAAGTGAAAAAATCTTGATAAAAGATGCTTTGCGTAAATTAGATAAATATATTAATGAACTTCATAAAGAATTTAAAACAGATAAAAAAAATTCTAATATTCCTATAATTCAAGAACGAGTAAAAGTTGAAAAAGATAATGAATTACGAAAGCATTTAAAAGAATATCTTGATGCTACAGATGAAGAAATACAATATTTAGTTAAAGTTGTTAATAAAAAATCTAAGCAATATAAAGTTTTAGTCAAGGTTTTTGGTGAAAATTTAGATTTAGAATATAATGAAGATGCAAAATTAACAAAAGAAGAAAAGGATATTTTTTATAAAGCAATTAAAAATTATAAACTAAGATTACGATCTTTAAGAAAAAAGAAAGTTAATCAAAAAAAATATTTAAAAGAATATCTTGATGCTACAGATGAGGAAGTTGCTTGGTTAAATCAAATTAGTGATAAAGATACAAATACTTATAAAACGTTAGTCAAAATATTTGGTGATGATTTTTTGCAATGTTTAGTTGATTATGATGATTTAACTAATAGTGAAAAAGGATTAATATCACAATGGATAAATAGAAATAAATTAATTATTGATAAATATAGATTAGATAAAATTATAAATAGTTATCCTTTTATCTATAGTAATAAATTTTTTGAAGATATTTCTATATATATACCAAAAGATTATCAGGAATGTGTAAATTTGTATTTGGGTTTTTCTAATCAACCACATTCTATAAAAGAAATATCTATAAAATTACATATGAATGAGATAAAAATCAAATATTTAATAAATATGGGAATTAAATTATTTGAGATAGTAGTTTATAATTATCAAGTTATATTTAATTTGCCATTTCCTTTAATTAGTGAATGCAATGTGTTTAGTGATGATATAAAATTACCAATAAATATTATTGAAAGTCTAGATTGGGAAGTAGACATAAATATGTTTAACTATCCAATATTTAATTATTTAATAGATTTATTGCCAGAAGATATAAAAAGAGTGGTTAAGTTAAGATTAGGTTTAATAGATGAAAATGTTTACGTTTTTAGTGAAATTGCTTTGATATGTAATGAAAGTATAAACATAGTAAAGAATAAATTTAATAAAGGTATAAGTTATTTTTTTAGTATAATTGATAGTTATCAAAAAGTATATAATGTGTCTTTAGAAAGTAGTTTAGTATTAAAAAGATAAAAATAGATAAATTTATGTTATACTATTTATAGGTGAGAATCGTGAAGAAATTAATATTAGTAGATGGTAATAATTTAATGTTTAGAAGTTATTATGCAACAGCATATAATGGAAAAATGATGAAAAATTCTAAAGGAATGCCAACTAATGCTTTATTTGGTTTTGCAACTATGATTAATAAAATAATTACTGATGAAAATCCAACATATATGGCAGTAGCATTTGATATTGGGAAAAACTTTCGGAAAGAAGAATTTGACTTTTATAAAGAAGGGAGAATGACAACTCCTGATGAGTTAAAAATTCAAATGCCTGTTGCTAGAGAATTACTTGATGCAATGGGTATAAAACATTTTGAACTTGCACCATATGAGGCTGATGATATTATTGGTTCAATTACTAAGATGACGGAAGAAGATCCTGAATTTGCTTCAGTTATTATTTCTAGTGATAAAGACTTATTACAACTTATTAGTTATGAAACAGAAGTAAAATTATTAAAACAAACGGGTTATATAAGATATAATTATGATACTTTTAAAAAAGATTATATGATAGAACCAATAAATATAATTGATTTGAAAGCTTTGATGGGAGATTCTTCTGATAATATACCAGGTGTTTCAGGTATTGGTGAAAAAACAGCATTAAGATTGTTACAAGAATATCATACTTTAGAAAATTTATATGAAAATGTTGAAAATATAAGTGGTAAAGTTAAAGAAAAATTAATTAATGGGAAAGATAGTGCTTTTATGAGTAAAAAAATTGCTACTATTTATAGAGATGTACCACTAGATATAACTTTAGAAGATTTAAAACTAGAATTTAATGATGATACTAAATTAAAAGAAAAATATCAAGAATTGGAATTCTTTTCATTGTTAAAGAATATAGCTAAACCAAAAAAAGAACAAATAATTAATTATAAAGTGTTAGAAAATATTGAAGATTTAAAATTAGACGATGAAATTTCTTTATATTTAGAATTAGATGATAATAATTATCATATTGCTAATATTATTGGTATGAGTATTAGTGATAAATATAATAATTATTATATAAATAAAGATTTAGTAATAGATGTATTAAAAGTAATAAAAGATAAATTTATTATTACTTATGATTTAAAAAAAGTAATTGGTAGTACTAAAGTATTTATTGAAAAAAGTTTTGATGTAGCAATTGGGGCTTATATATTAGGTTTAAATGCTAAAGATGATTTGGCTTATTTAGCTAATCAATTTGATCAAAATATTGAATTTTATGATAATTTGAAAAAAGATAATTTTAATAATGTTATTGAAATTGTTAAAAAAAGTATATTTTTATTAAATATTAAAGATAAATTTATTGAAAAAATGCAAGAAGAAAAATCCTATGATTTATTTAATAATATTGAAATGCCTTTAGTAAATGTTCTTGCTGATATGGAAATTACAGGAATAAAGGTAGATAAAAATGTTTTAGATGAAATGCAAAAAGAAATAGAAACTAAAATGGAATTATTAGAAGAAAATATTTATAATCTTGCAGGATTAAAATTTAATATAAGTAGCCCTAAACAACTTGGAGAAGTTTTATTTGAAAAATTACAAATACCTGGTGGGAAGAAAAATAAAACCGGTTATAGTACTGATGTTAAAGTGTTAGAAAAATTAGCTTTAAATTATCCTATTGCTGAAAAAATATTAGAATATCGAGCTTTAGCAAAATTAAATAGTACTTATTTAAAAGGGTTAGAAAATTATATTTTAGATGATTGTAAAATACATACAATTTACAAACAAACTTTAACTAGAACTGGTAGACTTTCATCAACTGAACCTAATTTACAAAATATTCCTGTTAGAGAAGAGTTAGGAAGAAAAATTAGAAAGGCTTTTATTCCACAATATGATTATTTATTAAGTGCCGATTATTCACAAATAGAACTTAGAATACTTGCTCATATATCTAAAAGTAAAGGGCTTATCGAAGCATTTAAAAATGATTTAGATATTCATACCAAGGTTGCTAGTGATATTTATGGTATTCCTCAAAGTGGTATTACTAAAACTATGCGAAGAACTGCTAAAGCAGTAATTTTTGGAATAGTTTATGGTATTAGTGGTTTTGGTTTAGGAGAAAACCTACATATTTCTAAAAAAGATGCTGATGAATTTATTAAAAAATATTTTGAACTTTATCCGGAGGTAAAAAAATATACTGTAGATATAGTGAAATTTGCTCATGATAATGGATATGTTACAACTCTTTTTGGAAGGAAAAGAGTAATTGATGAAATAAATAATGCTAATTTTATGATAAAAAATATGGGAGAAAGAATGGCAATGAATACTCCTATTCAAGGTACAAGTGCTGATATTATGAAATTGGCTATGATTAATGTATATAAACGATTTATTAAAGAAGGTATTACTAGTAAAATATTATTACAAGTTCATGATGAGATAATTGTGGATGTAAAAAAAGAAGAATTAGAATTAGTAAAAAAAGTTATTAAAGAAGAAATGGAAAATGTTTATAAACTTGATGTACCATTAAAAGTTGAAATTGATTATGGTATTAATTGGTATGAGGCAAAATAATGATTGAAGATGTAATTAAGAAATTTAATTATGATGATAACTTGGCTTCTTTTTTAAGAAAATTATATCCTTTTTTATTAGAATATTTTAAAACTACTAATAAATATTTGGTGGATATGGCTTTAATGAGTTGTCCAATAGTTTTAGGTTGTAATAGTTTTGATTTATTAAAAAAATTAGATATGTTAGATAATGATGGTTTAGTACAAGATGATGATTTGAAAAGATCTAGTGGAGTGTATTCTAGTAAGCCTGTAATTAATTATATTGATGGTGAATTTGTAGTTAGTGATATTAAAAGAGTAATTGGAATAAGCTTTGGTGATATAAATAGTGAATATGCCCAAGATACATTAATTCATGAATTATGTCATTTGATTAAATCTAGTTATCAAGAGTATTTAATTGATAAAGATACATTAATTCAAAAAAATGGTTTGATTGAAAGACATTATCAATTAACTTATGAAAATGGTATGGTTAAAAAAACATTTATAAAAGAAATGGGTGTTGGGTTGGAAGAAGGCTTAAATACATTAACTGAAGAATGGTTGGCTAAACAAGTTATTAGACCTGACTTTAAAATAAGTGGATATCAAACTGTTGCTCAACTTGCTCAAAATGTTTTGGTTAATCAACAAGCAGTAGATGAATTGTTAAATGCTCAATTATATAAAAAAAGAGCAAGTTTAAATGGATATTATGATGAATTTGTTCAAATAGTAGATGTAATATATAAAAAGTATTTAGAAATGTTTGCTAGTATATTTGATCAAGAAAAATTTGATAAATTAAATGAAGAAATAAGAAATTTAATTATTAGTCAATATCATCCTTTACTTGATAAAATTTTAAGTGCAAAGAAGGAGTTGTAATTATGCCAGAGATTGCAGAAGTAGAAACTGTAAGAAGAACACTAAAAAATATGGTGCTTAATAAAGAAATAAAATCAGTGTCGGTACTATATCCAAAAATGATTGAAAGTAATGTTGTAGATTTCAAAAAAACATTAGTTGGTAAAAAAATAGTTGATATTAAAAGAATTGGTAAATGGTTAATGTTTGATTTAGAAGATTATTATTTATTAAGTCATCTACGAATGGAAGGAAAATTTTTTGTAAAAAAACATGATGAAGAAATAAATAAGCATGAACATGTAATAATTACATTTACTGATAATTATGATTTAAGATATCATGATACAAGAAAATTTGGAAGAATGAATTTAATAAAAAAAGAAGAATTAGAAAATACTGAAGCTATAAAAAAACAAGGTATTGAGCCTTTAAGTAAAGATTTAACTAAAGAATATATTTATAATAAAATTCATAAAAAGAATTTACCTATTAAAACTATTTTATTAGATCAAAGTATAATTTCTGGCTTAGGAAATATTTATGCTG
Organism: uncultured bacterium; assembly: GCA_949292245.1. Lineage (GTDB taxonomy): Bacteria > Bacillota_I > Bacilli_A > RF39 > UBA660 > Onthocola_B. The sequence continues at coordinate 412 of CASEYV010000039.1, read as the reverse complement.
ACGAAGTTTTATTTGCTGCTAAAATTAATCCTTTAAAAAAGGGTAGTGAAATTTCTTTAAATGAGTGTGATGAAATAAGAAAATATTCTAAAAAAATTATAGAAAAAGCAATTGAGTGTGGTGGAACAACTATTAAAAGTTATACTTCTTCTTTAGGTGTTACTGGAAGATTTCAAATATATTTAACTGTTCATAAGAAAGAAGGAGAGCCTTGCTTAGTTTGTAAAACTCCAATTGTTAGAATAAAAGTCGGAGGTAGAAGTACTTATTATTGCCCAAAATGTCAAAAATAAAATTTGTTATAGATTATTTTAAATAGTATTTATTTGACAAATACTATTTTTTAATGTAAAATATTGTTTCATATGTGGGGGGTTGATTATGCAAGAGAGATTTATGCAAAAAAGAACAT
>CASEYV010000038.1 GCA_949292245.1 uncultured bacterium | reverse complement strand
TTATTATACAACTAGTTGTATAATAAATCAAAAAAAATATAAATAGAAAGGGATCAATCAAATAGATTAATATTTCTATAAGATTGATTATACGTGATGATATGGCAACACAATTTAAAAAAAGTATAGAAAATATTTATAATAAGATGGTAATATATTCTATTGTTACTGCAATTATTACAATTATAGTAGGGATAATATTATTATTTTTACCAAATTTAACAAATAAAGTTGTTGGTATAATTACTGGTGTTATATTTGTATTGTTCGGTTTAACATCTATTTATAAATATTTTAAAAGAGATGGAGCGAAAATTTATACTCTTAATATTGTATTTGGAGTTTTATATTTGATTTTAGGAATAGTTATTATTATATTTCCTTTCAGTGTAATTGAATTTGTTACTGTTTGTTTAGGCTTATTTTTAATAATAAATGGGGCTACTAAAATTAATTATGGCTTGTGGCTTAAAAGAGGTGGATGTGGTGCTTGGTTAATTACTATAGTTGCTGGAGCCTTTTTAGCTGTATTAGGAATTATGATGGTATTTAATCCATTTACATCTTATGCTTTAACTCAAATAGTTGGTGCTTTTCTAATTATTTCAGGAGTAATTAATTTAAGTGATGCAATTACATTTAAAGTCGCTTCTAAAGAAATAATGGAAATATTTTGGTAATATAAACTGCTTAAGTGCAGTTTTTTTAATTTTGTGCTATACTTATATTGGTGATATAAATGTTAATAAAAGATATTAAAGCAAGAGAAATTTTAGATAGTAGAGGTAATCCTACTGTGGAAGTAGAAATGACCTTAGATAATAATATTAAAAAGACTGCTAGTGTACCTAGTGGTGCATCAACTGGAAGTAGAGAAGCATTAGAACTGAGAGATAATGATAAATCTAGATATAATGGTAAAGGTGTTTTAAAAGCAGTAGAAAATGTTAATAAAATTATTGCTCCAGCATTACTTGGTCAAAAAGCTAATCAAGCTAATGTAGATAAAATATTAATTGAATTAGATGGAACAGAAAATAAAAGTAAACTTGGTGCTAATGCTACTTTAGGTGTGTCCTTAGCTTGCCTTAAATGCTTGGCGGAATCTGAAAAGAAAGAATTATTTGAATATGTTTCTAGTAAAAATGTTTCTATGCCCATACCTATGATTAATATTATTAATGGTGGTAAACATGCCGAAAATAATATTGATATTCAAGAATTTATGATTGTTCCTGTTGTTAAAACAATGAAAGAAAGAGTAAGAGCGGGTGCAGAAATATTTCATGAATTAAAAAAATTGTTAGTTAAAAATAATTTTAGTGTTGGTGTTGGTGATGAAGGTGGTTTTGCTCCAAATTTAGATAATAATGCTATGGCTTTAGAGTTTATTGTTGAAGCAATTAAAAAGGCTGGTTATAAGGCAAAAGAAGATGTTTATATAGCACTAGATGTTGCTGCTAGTGAAATGTATGATAAAGAAACACAAAAATATAGTATTGATGGTAAAAAATTATCTAGTGATGAATTAATTGAATACTATAAAGGTTTAATTAAAAAATATCCAATATTAAGTATTGAAGATCCTTTCTTTGAAGATGATTTTGATACATTGCAAAAATTTACGGCAGAAGCTGGAGACAAAATAATGATTGTTGGTGATGATTATTTTGTTACTAATGAAAAATATTTACAAAAAGGTATTGATATGAAAGCAGGTAATGCTATATTATTAAAGGCTAATCAAATTGGTACTATTACGGAAATGACAAAAACTATATTACTTGCTAAAAAGAATAATTATAAAACAATAATTTCTCATCGTAGTGGAGAAACAGAAGATACATTTATTGCTGATTTAGCAGTTGGTCTGGAAATTCCTTTTATAAAAACAGGATCTATGTGTCGTGGTGAAAGAATTGCTAAATATAATAGGTTAATGCGAATTGAAGAAAAATTAAGCAAAAATAAATAGTTAGTATAATTGATGTGAATATTTAAAAATAAACATCAAAAAAGACTAACTTTTTTAATATGATATATTTTAAAAAAAATATTTTTAATGTATAATTATTATAGTATGGAGATGATTAAATGAAAAAAATAGTAGATGGAAATACTGCTTGTAGTAAAATTGCTTATTATTTTAGTGAAGTATGTAGTATATATCCTATAACGCCATCAAGCCCTATGGCAGCAAATATTGATACTTTGACTGGAACGGGTTTATTAAATATTTTTAATGATAAACCTAAAGTATTAGAAATGCAGTCAGAAGCGGGAGCAGCTGGAGCAATGCATGGTGCCTTACTTTCAGGAAGTTTAGCTTCAACTTTTACAGCATCTCAAGGATTACTTTTGATGATTCCTAATATGTATAAAATGGCTGGTGAAATGCTTCCAGGTGTAATACATGTTGCTTCACGTAGTCTTGCAACACATGCTTTATCAATTTTTGGTGATCATCAAGATATTTATGCAACACGTTCAACGGGTTTTTGTATGCTAGCTTCATCTAGTGTTCAAGATGCTCAAAATTTGGCAGCTGTTGCTCATTTGTCTGCAATTAAAGGAAGCCTTCCTTTCTTGCATTTTTTTGATGGATTTAGAACTAGTCATGAACTTAATACTATTGAAGAAATACCTGAAGATAAATTATTAGCATTGGTTGATTATGACAAAATAAATGAATTTAAAAAAAGAACATTAAATGTTGGTAATAAATATCAATATGGTATGAGTCAAACTGAAGATATTTATTTTCAATGTATGGAAGGTAGAAATAAATATTATAATCAAATGCCTGATATTGTTAATGATTATATGATGAAAATTAATGATATAATGCAAACTAATTATAAACCTTTTAATTACTATGGAAGTGATGTTGCTGAAAATGTAATCGTTGCCATGGGTAGTGTTACTTCAACTATAAAAGAAGTTGTAAAAAAACTTGATAATGTTGGATTAATAGAAGTTCATTTATATCGTCCTTTTAGTTCAAAATATTTACTAAATGTCTTACCAAAAACCGTTAAAAAAATTGCAGTTTTAGATAGAACAAAGGATAGTGGCTCTATTGGAGAACCATTATATTTAGATATATGTAGTGCATTAAGAGATACTAATATTAAAGTTTATGGTGGTAGATATGGTTTATCAAGTAAAAATACTACTCCTAGTGATATTTGTGGTGTATATAAAATGCTTGAAGAAAACCCTGTTCATAATTTTACAATAGGAATTGATGATGATGTTACTAATTTAAGTATTAAACCATGTCCTATAAATATTGATACTCCTCATAAAGAAATTCAAATATATGGTTTTGGATCTGATGGAATGGTAAGTGCTAGTAAAGATATATTAAAAATAGTTCATGAATCATTAAATAAATATGTTCAGGGTTATTTCCAATACGATTCAAAGAAAAGTGGAGGAGTAACAATTTCTAATTTAAGATATTCGGATAGTGTAATTGATGAACCATATTATGTTACTAATCCTGAGATAACAATTGTTACTAAAGATATTTATTTTAAAATGTTTGATATGATTAGTAATTTAAAAGAAAATGGAGTATTATTAATTAATACTATTAAAAATGCTGATGAGTTAAATAAATTAATACCTAATAAAGTAAAAGATATTATTAAGAAAAGAAATATAAAAGTATATTATATTGATGCGGAAGATATTGCATTTAAAAATCATATACCAGGTAAAATTAGTAAAATAATTGAACTATTAGCATTAAAATTATTAAATGTTGAAAATGCTTTTTCATATATTGAAGATAGTGTTAAAAAAAGTTTTGCTACTAAAGGTGAAGATGTAATAAATAATAATATTAATGCTATGAAAGAAGCAGAAGATAAATTAAAAACTATAGAATTTAATGATGATTATACAAATGTAATTGATACTTACGATGAAAATGTAGTGGATTTAATAAATAAAAGAATGGGAAATGAAATTGCTGTTAGTAAGCTTATGAATTATGTAAATGGACGTTTTGAAGGTGCTACTACAGAAAATGAAAAAAGAAATATATCTAATGTAGTTCCTAAATGGAATAAAGAAAATTGTATAGAATGTGGTATGTGTGCCTTATCTTGTCCTCATGCTGTTATAAGAAGTGTTACTAGTGATGATGAAAGTAAAGGAATACCTTTTATTGGTCAAGATAATTTAAGATATGTCATTGAAATAAGTGAAGAAGATTGTACAGGTTGTGGTGTTTGTGCTAATGTTTGTCCTGGAAAAATGGGTAATAAAGCTTTAACTATGGAAGAAGTAAGTTCTAAAAATAAAGTTGAGTTTAAATATGATATAAAAAATCCTTTAAATAAATTTACAATTAAAGGCTCTCAATTAGAAAAACCATTATTTGAATTTAGTGGTGCTTGTGCAGGATGTGGAGAAACTCCTTATATTAAGTTATTAACTCAATTATTTGGTGAAAAGCTTATAGTTGCTAATGCAACAGGTTGTTCAAGTATTTATGGTGGTAGTGTTCCTTCAACACCTTATAGTATTCCTTGGGCTAATTCTTTATTTGAAGATAATGCTGAATTTGCTTTAGGTATGCATATTTCTTATAAACAAAAAAGAGAAAGAATTGAACATATTATGAAAGAAGCAATAGATTCAGTAGATGATGAAGTTAGGGATTTATTTAATGAATGGTTAAATAATAAATATGATTTTAATAAAACTATGGAAATTAAAAATAAATTAGTTGATAAAATTATTCCAAAAGAATTAATTGATTTACTTGATTATGTTCCTGCTAGAACTATTTGGGCAATTGGAGGTGATGGATGGGCATATGATATAGGTTATGGTGGCTTGGATCATGTATTACATGCTAATGAAAATGTAAAAGTCTTGGTACTTGATACGGAAGTTTATTCAAATACTGGAGGTCAAGCAAGTAAAGCAACTAAACTTGGTGCTGTTGCAGAATTTGCTAATTTTGGTAAAAGAACAAATAAAAAAGATTTATTTAAAATTGCAACTTGTGTACCAAATTGCTATGTTGCAAGTATTGCTCTTGGTGCTAATATGCAACAAGCAATTAATGCTTTTAAAGAGGCAGAAGAACATAATGGCCCTGCTATAATTATTGCTTATGCTCCATGTATTGAGCATGGAATTAAGACTGGTATGGGTACAAGTATTAATGAAGAAAAATTAAGTGTGGAATGTGGCTATAATATTTTAATGCGTTATGATGGTAAATTAAAAATTGATTCTAATGAACCTAATTTTGAAAAATATGAAGATTTCTTAAATAATGAAGTTAGATTTAATGCTTTAAAACTTAAAAATCCAGAATTTGCAAAAGAAATACTGGAAGAACAAAAAATAAACGCTAAAAATAGATATGAGTATTATATAAATATAAGTAAGTAGGAGGAGTTATGAAGAAGTTTATATGTTTAATTTTAATGTTATTGTTGGTAAGTGGTTGTTCTTTTAAAGGAGAATATAAGGTTGATATTAAAAAGAATAAAGAAGTTAATTTTGGAATAACTATTGCATTTGATGATCAATTGTTAGATTATTTTATTGATCTTTATGGAAATAGTGGACAAGATTATACCGATGAACAAAGATGGGAAATGGTAGAAAATCTTATTATAGAAGAAAATGGTCAAAGTCCTATAGATTGTGGTTTTGTTTCATCAAAATATGAAACTGATGAATATAAGGGCATGGTTTTTACTAAAACATTTTCTAGTATAGATGATTTAGTAAGTGATGATGCGTATTTAAACTTTAATAAATTAACTAATACAGAAGATATAAAAATGTTTACTAATAATGATGGTGTATATTCTTTAAAAATGTATTATGAAGGTTCAGAAGATGAATCATCAATAAATTCTTATATGGATTTTAAATTAATTATAACATTGCCTGATGAACCAATTCAAAATAATGCTACAACTGTTTCTGAAGATGGTAGAACTTTAACTTGGGATCTTACTAAGTTAACTTCTAAAGATTTCATCTTAGATTTTAAAATTAATGCTATTCCATGGAATTACATTTATATTGGTGGAGGATTATTATTAGTAGTTGTCTTCTTATTAATAGCATCTTCTTATATGAAGAAAAAAGGAAAAATTGATGTAAGTAAAATGCCTAAAGGTATAAAGAAAAATAGCGATAAAACTAAAAAGAAAAATAATTCAACAAATCAAGATGTGAGTAAAAAAGAATCTATTAATGATTTAAAAATTGATGATGAAGTATTGGATTCATTAAATAAACCTGTTGGTAATAATGATGATGAAGTTGTTAATTTAGCAATGGTTGATAGTTATAAGTCTACTAAAGCTCCAATAAAAAAAGATAAAACTACAAAAGGATTATTTAATTTTGATGAACAAAATAATGAAAATAAATAATAATTAAATAAACCTCATTTCTGTATAATAGAGATGAGGTTTTTTATATAAAAAATTTTTTAAAAAATAATACGAAGTTCTCTTGCGAGAACTTCTTAAAGAATAAAAAGGGGTTGACTAGTGTGATACTAGCACCAATTCGCCTTTAAGTGAATTGGTGATTATTATCCTAACCGATTTTGTCTACTTTGTCAACACTTTTTTTCAATTTTTGTTATAATATTTTTAGGAGCACATTATGAATTTAAATTTAATTAAAAATATAGGTCCAAAAACTGAAAAAGTATTAAATAAAATTAATATTTTTACAGTTGAAGATCTAGTGACTTATTATCCATATCGTTATAATGTTATTAAATTTGTTAATATAAATGATGCTAATGAAAATGAAGTTTGTTATGTTTTAGCAACTGTTTTAAGTTTGGTTAAAGTAAGTTATATTAAAAAAAATTTTAATAAATTAGATTTTATTGCAGCAAATAATAATATTAATTTTAAAGTTACTATTTTTAATAGGGCATTTTTAAAAAATAACTTGTATGTTAATAGAGAAGTTGTATTAATAGGTAAATATAATAAAATAAAAAATGTTTTTATTGCTAATGATATAAAATTTAATGTTGATGATAGTACAATAGAACCAATTTATCATTTAACGGAAGGAATAAAGAATAGTAATTTAAAAAAACTAATTAATGAAGCACTTTTATTAAATTATGATGTGTGTGATTATATTCCAGAAATCTATAATGAAAAATATAATTTTATTAATAAAAGAAAAGCTATAGAGTTAATACATAATCCAAATAGTGTAAGTGATATAAAATCAAGTAAATTAAAGTTAATATATGAAGAATTATTTATGTATATGTTTAAAATAAATTATTTAAAACTCTTAAATAAAAAGACTGATGGTATTAAAAAGGTCTTTGATGAAAATATAATTAATGAATTTTTAAATAATCTAAGTTTTAAACTTACAACGGATCAGGAAACTACTATTAATGAAATATTAAATGATATGAAAAGCCCAAATAGAATGAATAGGTTAATTTTGGGTGACGTTGGTAGTGGAAAGACTATAGTGGCAATTATTGCTATTTTTGCAAATTACTTAAGTTCATATCAAGCCACTTTTATGGCTCCTACGGAAATTCTTGCTAAACAACATTATGAAACTATTAAAAATTATTTTGAACATTATAATATAAATATTGCTTTATTAACTGGTAGTACAACTAAAAAAAATAAAGAAAAAATATATGAAGAGTTAGAAAGTGGTCATATTGATTTATTAATTGGAACCCATTCTTTATTAAATGAACAAGTTATATTTAAAAATTTAGGATTAGTTATAACTGATGAACAACATCGATTTGGAGTTAATCAACGAAATTTATTACAAAACAAAGGTAATAAAAAAAAATCAGATGTTTTATATTTATCAGCTACTCCAATACCTAGAACTTATGCTTTAACTATTTATGGTGATTTGGATTTATCTCAAATAAAAACTAAACCTAATATTAGAAAGGAAGTAATTACTAAAGTAGTTCTTGAAAAAAATATAAAAGAAGTATTGTTAAAAATATATGAAGAACTTAAACTTGGCCATCAAATTTTTGTAGTATCACCATTAATTGAACAAAATGATGAAATAAATTTAAATAGTGTATATGAGTTGAAAGAAAAATTAAGTAATGCCTTTAATAATGATTTAATAAATATAGAAATATTACATGGAAAATTAAATGCAAAAGAAAAAGATAAATTAATGTTAGATTTTAAAAATGGTATAATTAAAATACTAATATCAACTACAGTTATAGAGGTAGGAATAGATATTCCAAAAGCAAGTATGATAGTAATTTTTAATGCTGAACGATTTGGTTTAGCTACACTTCACCAATTAAGAGGTAGGGTTGGAAGAAGTGATATTCAAAGCTATTGCTATTTGATTACTAATAATGAAGATAATGAAAGATTAAAAGTTATGGAAGAAAGTAATGATGGTTTTTACATTAGCGAAAAAGATTTTGAACAAAGGGGTCAAGAGATTATAAAATTTTATTGCAAGCAAAATTAGATTCAGAAAAATACGTTGGGAACTCTTTATTTAAGGGAAATTTATTATTTGAAAAAGAAATAGAAAAAATAAATTTTTTAGATTAATTTATAAAATATGATTGACAAAATAGAAAAAAAATATTAATATCTCACGTTTTTCAGCAAAAATGAGCCAGCCTAGGTTGTACCTAGGCTGGCTCGGTATCGTGTGTGTTGTGTAATAATCAATATTTCAAAATTTTTTTAATTTTTTCTCTAGTAATATTTTTGTTGTCAAAGTCTATATTAAATTTTCTGTTAAGATATAATATTTCTGGTTTATAATTAATTAATCTATAAAGATTTCCTGCATCATGTGTACATTGAAATTCTTTAATTCTTTCTAATATTTTTTTAAGTGAATATTTGTTATTTGTTTCTAATTCCAATATTCTTACTATTAATAGTGCTATAAAACAAATAAGAAAGTGTGAATCTATATGATCTTCTAATCTTACATTAATGGGTCTAGCATCGAATTCTGATTTGGTAATTTTAAAGCTTTCTTCTATTTTAGAAAGGCCTTTATAAATGTTTCTTAATTCCAAATCACTTAAATGTTCTTCTGAAGTTACAATTGCATAATATCCATCGTATTTAGCATCTTCTTTAATTTTTTCTTCGTTTAATGATAATAATGCAGTATTTATAATTTCTCCAGTGTTTTCATCAAAACTAATATTATCTATATATCCAGCAGCACCATAAGATGTTGCTTTTTTATATTTTCCAGGATTTTTGATTAAATCCTTTGCTTTTTCAATATTTTTTTCTCTATCTCTTTTTTGTTTATTTGCATATTTTTGAGAGTAGTATACCATTTGCTTTTGGTCTATTGTTACTTTTTGTATTTTGGTATTGCCATTTTTAGTTAATCCTAAATCCTCTCTTTTAACATTAACTTTTCTTGGATACATTCTAGATTTATGCTTAAATACAACTTGTTCGCCATTATCATCTTCAATAACATCGGTAATATAATCATCTTTTAAAACCCACGCTTTGAATTCAGCATCAGCACCTCGTATAGATTGACCGTAGATATAACCATCACGATTTTTTCTATCTAAATTTAATCCAGAGAGCATAATCATATTTTCAGAATCATTTAAACCTCTATCAGCAACTACAACGATTCTATCAATGTCATGTCTTTTTTTAATATTTCTTATTTCTGGAAGCAAGGTTTCTTTTTCATTAGTATTTCCAGGATGAAGTTTATATGATAATGGTAAACCTTGTTTATCTAATAACAATCCCATTTCAACTATTGGGTCTGGTCTGTGATTTTTTTCAGCACCTCGTTTTCTTAATCCTTTTTTCTCAATAATTGGTTTACCATCTTTATATTCAATATTTCCGTTTTCATCAGTTTTATATATGTCTTCGTCATCATATTCTATTTCAAAATAATAATTAGTACAATCATAAAATGAAGTAGA
>CASEYV010000037.1 GCA_949292245.1 uncultured bacterium | reverse complement strand
TTAATTTCACTAAAATAAAAATGTAGAAAATCACCATTTTTATTTTAGTGAATCTCTACATCCTATTCATTTTTCGCTATTTCAGCTGTGAATAGTAACGAAACTTTATTTATTTTTTTTAGATAAAATATTGCTTATTGGGTCCATAATTGCAATAATTAATATATTTAATTTTTGCATATCATAAGATGATACATCATACCACAATGGTTTCTCCATTTTTGTATTTAAATACCGATTTTGTAACTTAAATATATAAATATATGGTAATGCATTATAAAAATAATTAGTATCATTTATAACTGTATTAGTTAAATGCAATTTAAAACCTATTATTTTAGTATACATTTCATTACCTAACTCATTTCGTTTAATAAATCGATCACTTAAATAAATCATAATAAAAATACAACCTAAACCAATTAAATAAAACATTAAATATTTTCCCTTTAAAAATGTCATACTTGTTAAAACAGGAAGAAATCCCATTAATGATGCAAATAATAATCCAAATATTATAGCATTTAATCTTTTTCTTTTATTACTACCATAATTAATATTTATAGGATTACGAGAAGTTATGGTATAAAACAAAAGAGAAAAACCAATACTTGGAAAAATAAAACAAAGAAGTAATGATGACATATCACCATATTTTGAAATAGGAATATAAGTAATTACAAAAAATATGGCTATAATCATTAAAATAATTAACCAAAATATCCAAGTTGGTGTCTTACAAAAATATTTTTTTTCTAAATCTATATCTTTAATCTTATTACTACTTTTATATACAATATCTAAAGCATTATTTAAACTAATAGCATTACTATTTAAAAACAAATTATTCATAATCATTTGTTCAATATAATCATTAGCATCATAATCTTTTACTTTTACAACATTTAATTCACTTTCACTATTAAATAATGTTGTTGTTTCTTGCTCAACAATCTTTATAAATCCCTTATTACAGAGTTCAATAAGCATTAATCCCGATATATCATCACAAGTTTCTTTCTTAAGCAAATACATTACTTCTATTATATTTGTCTTTGGTATTTCCAATTCTTCACTAATATTAATCTTTTTATTTTTACCATATATAAGCCATAAAATAAAGGTTATTAATAATGCTAATAAAGGAAAATATAGCATTACCATGAACCACCACCCCCACCTCCGGAGCCTCCACCTGATGAACCTCCACCTGAAGAACCAACTGATGAGCCTCCATCAAAACTACTAGAACTAGATACATAATTTATAGTAGAATTTATTTTACTATTAAAGCTAACAATATTAAAAATGTCTTCTCCATCATACCAAGATGGTGCTGATAAAACAATTCCTTCAAAATTTTTAATCCATTTATCAGACACACCTAAAACATAGGCATAAGGTAATATATCATAAAAATATTCAGGATTTTTTTCAGTTAAATCTTCTAATTTATCTTTTTCAGCCGTTTCTAAAAATTTTTTAAAACCTAATATTCTACCATATATTTTATTACCAAATTCTGTTCTAAAATTAAATACACTAGCAAAACAAATAACAATAACATAACAAATAATAGATAATACACTTGAAAAAATTATTAAATTACCATACATATATTTATATTTATCTACCATTAAAAATATTATAGCAAAAACAATTACAAGTAACGAAATAATTACTTTCAATGTTTTACTAGTTTTACTTATTAACATTAAATAAAGAACTACTGCAAAAAATAATATTGCTATAGTATCAATAACTATCATTTCTAAAGTATAATAATAAAGAGAATTTAAAATACTCGAAATATAAAATGCTAAAATTGCCATAAAAATATATAACACTTTATATTTTTTATTAGATTCTAAATATATTGTTTGTTTATTAGTTTTAGAATTCATTTTATTTTTTATATCATAAATAGTTTTATATAATTCATCACCAACATCATCTAATAAAATTTTATTACCACTTTTAAATAAAGATTCCATAAATATAGATTCTTCATATTTATTTCCATCATAATCTCTTAATTTTATAATTTCAGTTGTAGAATAACTAGTATTTAAACTTTTACTTGTTTTTTCTTCTATTTTTAAATATTTTTTATCAGCAAGATAGACTAATAAAGAGATAATATCTTTATTATCTACAGCTCCATTATATAAAAAAGCTATTTCTAAACTATTATAGTCATCCGGAGGATAAAACTCGATAGCATCAACTATTTTTACATTTCTTTTTCTTATATAATAAATTAACCATGCAATTAATACACTAGCAATTGGAATAATTATTGCAATAATATTATTAACTCCATAAAAAGATTTTGCTTCACTAAAGTATCCTTCAGGAAGTTCCAATCTAATTGTTAAAGAATCTCCCTTATAAAGAGGTGTACTTAAAGAACCCTTTATTGTATTTTTTGAAACTGTATAAACTACATCATTAGTTGTAGAATTTACTGGACCATTAGAAAACCCAAGTAAACTAGAATCAAATTCTTCAGGCATATTAATAGTAAATGTTACATAAGTAATAACACTATCCCATTCATTACCAATTATATTAAAATAAAATTCATCTTTATCTTTTAATGGATCTTTACCAATATTATAATTATATTTTATTACATATTCTTGATAACCACTAACTAATGTAGAAGCATCCCCTATTTGTAAATAATAATAACCATCATTTATATTAGTAGTATAAGAATTATTTACCTCAATATTGCTTATTTTTGCAAAATTCTTAGTTTTTGTCCCATCTAGTCTACTTACAGTATTCCGAAGAGGAATATTTCTATAAATTCCATGTTTTGATTGATTAAAATAAACTCTAATTTCTTCAGTAATATCAAAAGAATTATCTTTATTAACATCAATAATTATATTAAAATCATCAACATAAAAATCATAATTATCATATAATGCATGAACATTAATTAAACTAAAAAAACTAACACTTATTATTACTAATATATATTTTAACTTACACATTACCATGCACCTCCACCTCCGCCGCCGGAGCCACCACCTGAAATACCTCCACCTGATGAAAAGCCTCCACCAAAACCCGATGAACCAAAAGAACTTCCATCCCCTGAACCAGTTCTTACTGATGTTGTTAAAAATACTGGTTTCTTACTTAAGTCTTTCATAGTACTATTTATATGTTGATTAAAGAATGCTAAATTAAACCCTTCTTTACTTTCATACCAATAAGTTGGTTTTAATATAATATCTTCAAATTTATTAATCCATATATCTGATATACCTAAAACATATGCATATGGCAATATATCATAAAAATAATTTGGATTTTTTAATACATTATTATTTAATTCTTCTTTCTCAACTGTTTCTAAATACTTTTTAAAGCCTAATATTTTACCTAACATTTCATTTCCATAATCAGTTCTACATAAAAAATCATGATTTATCAAAAGTAATATTACCATACATAAAGCCCCTATAATCATATTTAAAAGAAATAATCCTGGAGCAACAACATAGTTTATACATAAAACATAAATTAATGCACCACCCATTGCAAACATAAATACTATAAATACAAATTTCCAAAAAGCCGGCATAACTTTAAGTGATTGATATATTGGTATAAATATCACCAAACTTGAGCACAAAGTTAAAACAGTAAAAAAAGGACTATAAGCAAAATATCTAATTTGAAAATAAACTGGAAAAATTATACATAATATTGCTAATATTCCTAACATTACTTTATAAAATTTTGTTTCTTCAGTAATAATTCTCATTCTATTTTCTCTACTATTAGTAATAACTCTAATTATTTTTAATACCCTATAAAAAGAATACTGTAAATCACTAATTGTCATTTCATTACCATATACAAATAATCCTCTCATAAATTCTTTTATAGTGACATCATCTTTCTCATAATCTCTTAATTTTACTATTTTAGTATTATCTTTTTCTTCAATAATTTTTATATATTTTTCATTAGCTAAATATATTAATAAAGATATAATATCTTTGTCATTTACTCTTCTTTTATACAAAAAAGCAATTTCTAAACTAGATAATCTATTCGGAGGATATACTTCAATTGGTACAACCAAATTTTTATGACATTTATTATAATAAATAAATATTCCAATTAGAAGTAAAATTACTGGAATAACAAAACTTATAATCATATTAGTATCAAAAATATTTTTGGCTTCACTAAAATAACCCTCGGGCAAACTTAATCTAACTGTTAAACTTTCATAAGCACTTAAATTTGTTGCTGTACCTGTTATTACATTACCATTAACTTCATACTCAATATTACTATTAGTACTTCCCAAAGAAAACCCTAATAAATTTTCATCAAAACTATCAGGCATTTCTATAGTAAAATTAACTTTTTTAATATATGTTTCCCATTCATTACCGATTATATTAAAATAAAATTCATCTTCATCCTTTAATGGATCTTTACCTATTGCATAATTATATTCTATAACATAATTATGTAATCCATTAACTAATATATTTGCATCTCCAATTACTATTTCATAATAATTATTTTTTATTTTTTTACTATACTTTTCACTTATATTCAAATTACTAATTTTTACAATATTATTAGAAGTTGTTCCATCCAATCTTTTTATATTATTTTTCAAAGGTATTCTACGATATATTCCATGCTTATTACTATTAAAATATACGTCTATACTTTCCCTAATATCATAAGAATTATTTTTTAAAACTTTTATATCAATATTATAAGTATCTATATAATAATCATAATTATTAGTTAATGCTAAAACATTTATCCAACTTAAAATAAAAATAAGTACACTAAAAAATATATATTTAATTTTCATAATTTAACTTCCACATTTTCTCTTTCTTCATCTTCAACACTAAACATATCCTTTATTTTATAACCAAATATTTTAGCAACAAGATTACTAGGTATCATTTCTACTTTATTATTATACATTCTTACAATAGCATTATAATATCTTCGAGATTTTGCAAGTTCATCTTCTACATCACTTAAATTTTGACTTAAATTCAAAAAATTAGTATTAGCTTTTAATTCAGGATATTTTTCTACTAATGCCATAATTTTATTTATTTCCTTATTTATTTTTTCAATAGTTTCTAATTTTTCCTTATCAGATAAATCATCATAAGAACTATTTCTTAAAGCAATTACTTCTGTTAAAGTATTTTTTTCATGTGCCGCATAGGCTTTAACAACTTCTACTAAATTAGGAATTAAATCCCATCTTTTTTTCAAAACAACATCCATTGTTGCAAAGGATTCTTTAACATCATTATTTAGTTTTATTAAACTATTTAAAGTAATTAAAACATATAAGATTATAATAACTACAATTCCTATAAATACATATAACATATAAACACACCCTATCTTAATTCCATTATAAAACAATCATTCAAAGAACGTCAATAATAATTATTTTAGTATACACTTATTTTTATATTATTCATAAATTATTAATGAAAGTACATGAAAGGGTGAAAGTTTATGAATAATCAAAATTCAAACAGCAATGGAAATTGCATTAATGAAATACTTTGCGTTATATTAGTACTACAAGAAAATGCATGTCCAGACAACTGTTTACAAACTTGTGATAGACCAGTGCTTGGTGGAGGAACTAATTGTATAGTATGTAATACTAGACCTGTAATGCTTTATACTTGTTGTGGAAATGGAGTACCTTGGAGTATGCCAATAACTAAAGATGCTACAACAAGTTGTCAAGGAGACGTAACAAGTTCAACTTGTTCAAATGTATTTAGAGTTGAAAAAGTTGAAGGAAATTGCTGTACATTTAGAGTATTAGCACCAAATAGCGATTCAACTAGTCTTTATCCATATGTTGCTACCAATGTTTTCTTCACAATGGATTGTAGTTGTTTATGCAGTATAAGATGTCTATCTGATACATTTGTAGATTGTGTTTGTTAAATAAAGCCTCTTTTAGAGGTTTTTATTTTTTAAAAAAAGTAGACACTACGTCTACTTTGCTTCTTCTTGAACTCTTGTTTCTCTAATAACGGTAATTTTAATAGTTCCTGGATATTGCATTTCTTTTTCTATTTGTTCTTTTAAATCTCGAGCAAGTTTATAGGATTTAGCATCATCAATTTCTTGTGGTTTAACAATAACTCTAAGTTCTCTACCTGCTTGCATAGCAAATGTTTTTTCAACACCATCATAAGAGTTACCAATTTCTTCAAGTTGTTCTAATCTTTTAATATAATTTTCTAAAGTATCATTTCTTGCACCAGGTCTTGCTGCTGATAAAGTATCAGCAACTGCTACTAAAACTGCAATTGTTGTTTTTGCCTCAGTATCACCATGATGGGATGCAATAGCATCAAGTACTACTTCTGGTTCATGATGTTTCTTAGCAAATTCTAACCCTATATCAACATGACTTCCTTCAACTTCATAATCTATTGCTTTACCAATATCATGAAGTAAGCCTGCTCTTTTAGCAAGAGTTACATTTTCTCCAAGTTCTGCGGCCATTAATCCTGCTAAGTTAGCAACTTCAATTGAATGTTTTAAAGCATTTTGACCATAACTAGTTCTAAAATTTAACTTTCCAATTAAAGTAACTAATTCCGGATCCATTTTAACTATCCCTAAATCATTAATTGTTTGATTACCAATCTGCGTAATTTTAGCATTTACATCATTTACAGTTTTATCATATATTTCTTCTATTCTACCAGGATGAATTCTACCATCTTTAATTAATGATTCTATTGTAATTTTAGCAATTTCTCTTCTTAATGGATCAAATGATGATATAACTATTGCTTCCGGTGTATCATCAATTATCAAATCAACTCCTGTAACTGATTCAATAGTTCTAATATTTCTTCCTTCTCTACCAATAAGTCTTCCTTTCATATCATCATTAGGTAAACTAATAGTACTTACTGTTTGTAATCCAACTACATCATCAGAATACCTTTCCATACTATTTACAATTAATTGTTTAGCTATTTCATGAGCTTCCAATTTTGCTTTTGCCTCAGCATCTTTAATGTAATTAGTAATTTCTAATTCCATATCTTGTTCTACTCTTTCCATTATTGCTGCTTTGGCTTTTTCTTTGCTATATTTAGCAATATTTTCTAGTTTTGCTACTTCTTCTTTAAGTAGCATATCCATTTTATCCTCTTTTTCTTGTAAATTTTTTTGTTTTGCTAATAAATCATTTTCTTTATCTTGCAATAGATTATCTCTATTTTGCAACATTTCTTCTCTTTTATCTAAATTATTTTCTCTAGTTAATAATCTATCTTCACTTTGTAAAATTTCTGCCTTTTTAGCCTTTATTTCCGCTTCTGTTTCTTGTTTCAAACGAAAAGATTCTTGCTTTAATTCAGATAAAGCATCTCTTTTGCTTTTTTCTGCTTCTAATTTTGCATCTTCAATAAATTTATTAGCTTTCTTAACTGCTCGTGATGCTTTCACAGTAAAAATTATCCATACGATTACACCACCAAGCAAAATTCCAACAACAAGAGTTAAAATGGCAATTAAAACATTATCCATTTTAAATCCTCAACTTTCTATAGAATATATATAATTTAATTGTTAAATTTATTTATATCTATAATTCAATTATAAAATTAATTTATAAAATAATCAAGTAATTTTTATAAATACTAAAAAAAGCTAGATTCACTAGCTATTTAACTCTAATATTTCTTCTTTAGTCATATAAACTATTCGTTCTTCATTAATTATATTATTATTTTGATAATCATTATATTCTTTTAATAAATCATTAAGTTTTTGAGATGATAATGTATCTTCTGTTTTTCTAAAATTTGATAACATTGCAAAATTTTCTATTGTTAATTTAGTATTTAGTTGAGCATAACTATCTTCAAAAATTACTGTTTCTTTAGGATTTTCTGAATTAATATAATAATTATATTTATGATATAAATTATGTAATTTCCCAGCAGTTTTATCTATTGCTATTATTTCTATATAAGAATCTTTTATATCAGCAATTAACATAGGGTGAATAATATTAGCAACTTGATCTATTTGATATCTTACTTTCAACCACAATACTTGCCCCACTTTTAAATCATTCATAATTTTAATGCTTCAATTAATCCCTTATACCTTTTTTTGTATTCATCAATGTTATCTTCAATATTCATAATCGGTGCATTATATGTATTATTACTTAATTGTTGCCATGTTGGATCTTCATGAGTTATTTCAATAAGGTCTTCAAATGTAGCATTTTCTAAAGACATATATACTTTATCTAAAAATTGTTTATCACAATCATTTATTTTTATTTCATTATTTTGATTTAATATAAGGCCATATGATTTTAATATATCTTCAATTACTGGTCCATTTTCATATGCTTTAAAATCATCTTTGAATAATCTTTTATCATATACTGCTAAATAAAGAACTTGAGTTAAAAACAAATACTTATTAATTCTTATATTACCTTCATAAGATTTTCTGCCATTATAAACAACTATGTTTTTATTAAATAGTTTTCGTTCAGGATCTTTAGATAAAAAATAGTTAGCAACATCTTTAGCAGATAGCATAAAATCACCCCATTAATATAATATAATAATCATTAATATTTTTCAATATATACAATTATTCATTTAACTCTTTAA
>CASEYV010000036.1 GCA_949292245.1 uncultured bacterium | reverse complement strand
ACATATATCGACAAATTTCATATAATTTCCATTTATTAAAAAGAAATTTAATGATATAATTTAATATGGAGGACCATATGAAATTTATTGAATTAAAAAATGTAAGTAAAGTTTATCGAAATGGTGTAACTGCTCTTGCAAATGTATCTGTGGAAATTGATAAAGGTGAATTTGTTTTTGTTATTGGTCTTACAGCAAGTGGAAAGTCAACATTTATAAAAACTTTATATAGAGAAGAAAAACCAAGTAGTGGAACTGTTATGGTTGGTGGTTTAAATGTTGGTAAAATTAGAAATAGAAGAGTTTATAAATTAAGAAGAAAAATAGGAATTGTTTTTCAAGATTTTAAATTGTTACCAAAATTAACAGTATATGAAAATGTTGCATTTGCCTTAGAATGTGTTGGAATGAAAGAAAAAGAAATTAGGCCAATGGTAATGAGTGCTTTAGAACGTGTAGGGTTAAAGCATAAAGTAAGAGCATTTCCTGGAGAACTTTCTGGTGGAGAACAACAAAGAGTTTGTATTGCTAGGGCCATAGTTAATAAACCAAAATTACTTATATGTGATGAACCTACTGGTAATTTAGATCCAGAAACGAGTAAAGAAATAATGAAAGTTATTGAAAATATAAATAAAGATTTAGGAACAACTATTATAATGGCAACCCATGATAAAGATATTGTTAATAGAATGAAAAAAAGAGTTTTATTAATAGAACATGGTCTTTTAGTTGGAGATTATGCGAAAGGAAGTTATAAGACACATGAGGCCAGTTAGAATTTTTGTAAGAAGTATTAGAGATGCATTTAAAAGTGTTTTAAGAAATTTTAGTTTAAGTATTGCATCAATTTTATGTACAACAATTACTTTAATTTTAGTTTCTGTTGCTATAATAAGTGCTGCAAATATAGAAAATGCAACAAAATTAATTGAAGATGAACTTAGTATAGTTGTATATTTAGATAAAAGTGTTACTGAAGAACAAATAGAAAACATTGAAAGTGATATAATGTCTCAAGAAAATGTTTCTGAATATACATTTAAAAGTAAAACTGAATGGAAAGAAGAAATGAGTGAATATGATGATGCTTTTGAAACAGTATTAAATTATTTAGATGAAAATCCACTTATGGATTCACTTATTGTTAAAGTTAAAGATGTAAATGATTTAAGTGAAACTGCGAAAATTATTAGTGAAATTAGTGGTGTTGATACTGTTAAATATGGAGATGGAATGGTTGATTCTATAATATCTGCATTTGACGTTATGGAAAAAGTAGTTGTAGTTGTAGTTATTGCTTTAGTATTAGTTACTGCATTTTTAATAAGTAATACTATAAAATTGACTATTTTTAGTAGAAGAAGTGCTATAGAAATAATGCGTTTAGTAGGTGCTAGTAATATAACTATTAAATTACCATTTATATTTGAAGGATTTATAATTGGAGTAATTGGAGCAATTATACCTATTTGTGTTTCTATTTATGGTTATGTAATTTTATATGATATTTTAAACGGCCATATTTTTTCAAATATGTTAATTTTAATAAAACCATTTAATTTTGTTTTTTATGTATCAGCAGTTCTTTTAGTATTAGGAGCTATTGTAGGAATGTTAGGTAGTTTAAAAGCAGTTGGAAAGTATTTAAAAATATAGGAAGTGATATAATGAATTATAAAAAATTACCTGAGTATTTTTTGCGATATATTTTAGTGTTTTTTGTTCTAGGTGTAGTTTTTTTAGAACCTATTAATGTAAAAGCCAAAGAAGCAGAAACACTGCAAGATTTAAAAAATGATTTAGCTGATTTAAAACAACAGAAGAAAGAAAATGAACAAAAAGAACAATATACTAAATCAGAAATTTCTAAAAAAAGAGCGGAGATAGAACAAGCAAATAAAGATATTGCAAATGCTAAAAATGAAATAGAAATTGCTAAAGCAGAAATAGAAGAATATAATGAAAGAATTGAAGAATTAAATAAACAAACTGAAGATTTAATGATATTTTATCAAATAATGAATGGTAATAATGCTTATATGGAATTTATTACAGATTCTAGTTCGTTAACTGAAATGATTATGAGAAGTGATGCTATAAAAGAATTGTCAAATTATAATCAAGAAAATTTAGTTGAATTAGAGGAATTAATAAATAAAAACGAAGAATTACAAGTCGATTTAATTGAAAAACAAGCAGATTTAAAAGACCAAATTGCTAGTTTGGAAGTTAAAATTAATGATTTAGAAAGTAACTTAGATGGTATTTATGATATTACTGAAAGTATTGATGATAAAATAACTTATGTAAGTGAACAAATTAAATATTATGAAGATATAGGCTGTAAAGATTCTGATATTTTATCGGTATGTGAAGGTAGTATAGGTTATAATTCAACATGGTTAAAGCCACTAGTAAAAGCCTATGTAAGTAGTGCTTATGGTTACCGTAGTTTTAATGGTGGAAGTTTTCATAATGGTATTGATTTAGCAGGCATTAGTGAGGGAACTCCAATTTATTCTATTGGTACTGGTGTTGTTAGAGCTGTTCGTAATGCTAAAAAAATAAAAGAAACTACTGGGCAAAAATCTTGTGGTGGTAATTTAATTTATATTGAATATAACATTTTAGGAAAGACTTATACAGCCACATATGCTCATGTTTTAGATATTTATGTTTCTGTAGGAGATAAAGTTACTTCAAGTACTATTGTTGCAACTGTTGGTGGTGGTGCAAGAACTTGGGGGTGGGATATAAAAGGTAAATGTACAACAGGAACGCATTTACATTTTCAATTAAGCGAGGGGGTTAATACTAGTGTATCAACAGCTAATGCGTATAGTGTTGAGCCACCTGGATATCCAAATAAAGGTGTTTGGTTCTATTCAAGAACCCAATGGTTTGCTTAAATTATGGAAATAAATAGAGTAATCGTAGGTACTTTAGAAGAAAATTGTTATATTATTACTAAAAATAATCAGTCAATTATTATTGACCCTGGGGATGATGCAGATAAAATAATTAGTGCTTGTGAAGGAAAAAATATAGTAGGTGTATTAATTACTCATCATCATTTTGATCACATTGGAGCTTTACAAAAAATAGAAAATTACTTTAATATTAAAGAGGGTGCTTGTAATATTAATTTAGGATGGGAAATAATTAATACTCCAGGTCATACTAAAGACTCAGTTAGTTATTATTTTAAAGAAGAAAAAATATTATTTAGTGGTGATTTTATATTTTTAAATAGTATTGGAAGAACTGATTTGGATAGCGGTAGTGATATAGATATGCAAAATAGTTTAAAATTAATAAGTAACTATGATGATGATATTATTGTTTATCCTGGACATGGTGAAAAAACCATACTAGGATATGAAAAGAATAATTTTAAATATTATTACAAATAAAAATTGTAGATTTGATTTCTACAATTTTTTTTAGTTAAGATTATATTTGTTTATTGAATATACTCTATTACCTTCAGTATCAAGATAATATTTTTCAACAACTTCTTCTGAACCATCAGTATAAATAAATTTTAGTTCCATTAATATAGTATATCCTACTAGTCCATTTCCAGTTTTATTTAATACAGGCGTAACAAGTCTATTTAATGTTTTTTTAATATCTTTATCAACTTTTGCTTCAGAAATTTCTTTTTGTAATTTTTCTGTGTCAGCTGCAGCTAAATCGTATGCGGATTTAGTAGTGCTTTCTTCTTGATATAAGTTAAGATCTAATGCACATCCATTGCTGGTTACATTTGATCCTAAAATATATAGATTAGAATCATATTCAGTTGTTCCATATTTACATGTTGTTGGGTCAACGTTTGTTGCACCATCACCAATTGTAAGAGTTGCTTTTTGTGGTTGCGAAACATTTCCTGAACTGTCGCTGGCAACTATTTGTATTTCATATGTTCCTTCTGCAAGATATGAACTATAATCTATTTCTTCACCATCTTGGTCTAGGCCTTTATCATAAAAATCTATTGTACATTTTTCGTTACTGTTATCTTTGCATTCTTCAACAAAATCTTCAGCATCGTATCCTTGGCCTTTAGCAATTATAACATCTTTTACAGTAAATTCAGGAGCTGTAATATCTATAACATTTAATGTTGATTTGTATTCTTTATCATATATAGTAATTTTAATGTTGTAACTGCCAAGTCTACTTAAATCAACGCCTGAATAATCAACATCAATATCATCTTCTTTTACATTTTGTAATTCGGAGAAAAAATCTGTTTTATCAGGTAAATCATCATTTATTTCAACTGATACTGCACTTCTTACTTCAATTATTGGATCTGGTCTATCTTCCTTACCAGAAATAGAAACTATTAATATCACAACTATAAATATTGCTAAGATAACACCTCCAACAATGATATAGGCTTTCATAGAATTATTTATAGATCCTTTTACTTTTTGATTAAAAAATTTTCCTGCCAAAGTAATTCCTCCTTATTTATATAATAATATTATCACATTTCGTTCACAGTTCCAATATATATTTTAATTTTTTCTAAAAAAAAGGTTGTAAAATAGTTGTAAATTTAAGGGTTTTGTGATATTATCGTAATTGCAAGTTTATATTTTTAATATAATTTGTTAAGTGGTGGGGATGAATGCGGACTTGCCCATGACCACTTACGCGAAAAAATTTTATAGGAGGTGTTTTCGTGGCTAAAGAAGTCGTAAAGAAAATTAAATTACAAATTGAAGCTGGTAAAGCAACACCTGCACCACCAGTAGGAACCGCTTTAGGACCTGCAGGAATAAATTTAGGAGAGTTTTGTACTAAATTTAATGAAGCGACACGTGATAAAATGGGTGATATAGTACCTTGCGAAATTACAGTTTATGATGATCGTAGTTTTGATTTTGTTTTAAAAACTGCACCAGCAGCATTTTTACTTAAAAAAGTTGCTAAAGTAAATAAAGGTAGTAAAAAAGGTGCAAATGAAATTGTAGCAACGATTTCTCAAAAAGAATTAAGAGAAATTGCTGAAACAAAAATGCCAGATTTAAATGCTTATGATGTGGAAGCAGCAATGAAACAAATTGCCGGAACTGCAAGAAATATGGGTATTGCTGTTGCTGGAGTTAATGATGCTGAATTAGCTGAACAAGCAGCAGAAGCTAAAGCTGAAGAAATTGAACAAGCTAAGAGAGATGCAGAACTAGCAGAACTTGAAGCAGAAGCAAAAGAAATGGCTGAAGCAAATGTTGAAGTACCAGTACATGGTGAAGACGAAGAAACTACTGAAGAAGAAAATTAATAATATAGAAATGTCCGCTTAAAATACCACAGTTAAGGAGGGAAATTATGAAAAAACATGGAAAAAAGTATGTGGAAGCATCAAAAAATGTAGACAAAAATAAAGCTTATAGTCTAGATGATGCAATTAAATTAGTAAAAGAAACATCTGTTACTAAATTTGATAGTACTGTAGAAGTAGCTATTAAATTAAATATTGATCCTAAAAAGTCTGATCAACAATTAAAAGGATCTTTATCACTTCCTCATGGAACTGGTAAAACTAAAAAAGTTTTAGTTATTGCCAAGGGTGCTTTTGCTGAAGAAGCAAAAAATGCTGGTGCTGATTATGTTGGTGATAAAGATTTACTTGATAAAATAAAAAATGAAAATTGGTTTGATTTTGATTGTGTTGTTGCAACTCCAGATATGATGCCTGAAGTTGGAAAAATTGGTAATATTCTTGGACCAAGAAATTTAATGCCAAATCCTAAAACAGGTACAGTTACAACAAAAGTTGGAGCAATTGTTGAAGAACTAAAAAAAGGTATGGTTATGTACAAAAATGATAAATTTGGAAATGTTCATACTATAATTGGTAAAGCTTCATTTAAAGCTAGTGATTTAAGTGAAAATTTATCTTATGTTGTTAGTTCAATTGTTAAAGCTAAACCTAATACAGTAAAAGGAAATTTTATTGATAACATTTCTGTTTCTACTACTATGGGACCTGGAATCAAAGTTGATAAAAATAGTTTTGACATTTAATTAAAAATATAATATAATAAGCGTTAGAAAAAGCAAAACCGAAGACAGTAGGCATTATGTAAGTCCTACCGAGGGGAACTTGAAGACTTTTATTTGAGCTTCCCTACGGAAGCTTTTTGTAATATAAAAGGAGGAAAAATGGCAAGCACAAAAATTCTTGAACAAAAGAAGAATACTGTCAATGAAATTGTTGATAAGTTAAAAACGAGTGAATCTGTTATTATATTCCAATACCAAGGATTGACTGTTTCAGAATTAAGTGATTTAAGAAGAGAACTTAAAAATGTTGATGCCGAAGTAAAAGTATATAAAAACACTTTACTTAAAAGAGCTGCTGATGAATTAAACATTAATTTAGATGATTTTCTAGCTGGCCCAAATGCTGTTTTATTTGGTAAAACATTGCTTGAACCAATTAAAATAGTTGCTGATTTTGCTAAGAATCATGATAAATTAGATATTCGTGTTGGAATCATTAGTGGTGATGTAGCAGATATTGCTACAATTAAAGAATATGCATCTACTCCTTCAAGAGAAGGACTACTTACAATGCTTGCAGGTGGTATGATGCAATATGTAAAAGATTTAGCAATAAGTTTAAATTTATATGCTGAAAAAATGGAAGGGAAGGAATAAATTATGGCAAAATTAAACAAAGAAGATTTTATAAGTGCATTAAAAGAAATGACTATTCTTGAAGTAAAAGAATTAGTTGATGCAATGAAAGAAGAATTTGGTGTTGATCCAATGGCTGTTGCAGTTGCAGCAGCTCCAGCAGCAAGTGCTGTTGATGAAGGACCATCAACTAGAACAGTTGTATTAAAATCAGCTGGTGGAAACAAAATTGCAGTTATTAAAATTATTAAAGAAATTACAGGTTTAGGGTTAGTTGAAGCTAAAGCAGTTGCTGATAATGGTGGAAATTTAAAAGAAAATATTCCAGCAGAAGAAGCAGAAGCTATTAAGAATCAATTAACTGAAGCTGGTGCTGAAGTAGAATTAGTATAATAATATTTAATTCAAAACTTTTAATATCAACATTTTATTGTTGATATTTTTTTATAATTTGATATAATATTTCATAAATTATGTAAGGAGGAATTTATTATGTCAAAAGAAGCAAAAATATTTAGTAAGATGAGACATTATGTTGTAAGATATGTAAAAGAATATGTAAATGAAGCAAATGAAAAAGGTAATGTAGTTGGTGTATATGAAAATATAAAAAAACAATTAGTATATGATGCAGACAATAAATGTTATCGTGAAGAATTTGTTATGATTTTAACTGTAGTTCATAATGGACCATTTGTTGAATTATCAAAAATGGATACACCATCTGATAAAGTCTTTATTGGTGGGCCATCTACAAATGAAAATGGTGAACTGGTTAGTGAAGATGATTTATTTGTTGTTGTTAATAACACAAGTTTACAAGATTATGTAGATTATAGTTTATGTGCTGACTTATACAATGGTGTTGTTTTATTAGATAATTTTGGTGCATTAGAAGAAATTAAACAAGAGTTTGCAAAAGATATTACACCAACTGATTTAGAAACATTTAAAAGAGAACAAGTAAATGTAGTTGATGAATCTGCTGTATTGATAAGAAAATAAATTGCTTTTATATATAATATATAATATAATTGTTTTGAGGCGATAATATGAGAAAATTAAATAATAGTGGGTGGGGATTAACAGAAATGTTAATTTTTTGTGCAATATTGTTAATTGCTCTATTTGTTGCCGCATATTTAATATATAAATTATATCAAAGTTTAGGATTATAAATAAATTGTCAAATGATTGATAATTTATTTTTTTATTGTCTAATTTTTTTAAATTTGTTAAACTTAAGTTGGTGGTATTAATGTTTATAATAATTATAGCGTTTATTGTAATATTTTTAATTGTTTTATTAATTAGAACTAAAAGTGGAAAGAGTTTTAATGATAAGATGTATGGAATTAATCAGTTAGGTTTTCAGCAAGAAGTTCCTTATTGGAGAGGTATACCTTTTACTAGTTTGTCACAAGCTTATTTTGTTGGTACTCTTTATGGATTAGTTCAAAATCCTTCTGATTTTATTGGAGCCTTGTTACTTAAGTGGGTAAAGGAAAATAGAATTACTATAATAAAGAAGGATGATAAAATATATTTTGATATGAATAAAGTGACAAAATTTGAAGATAAGTATGAAAGTAAAATTTATCTAAAATTATTGGCATCTAGTGGAAGTAATTATTTGTTAGAACAACAAGAATTTGTTAATTTTTTTAAGACTGAAGATACTATTGATTTATTGAGAAATATATTTGGTAATATAGAAGATGATTTTGTTAATAGTGGTGTTTTTAAAAAAAGAAGTTGTTGGTACAACTTATAAGTATTTTTTAGATGAAAATTTAGAAAAAAAAGCTTATGAGATGGCAGGGTTAAAGAAATTTTTGCTTAATTTTTCTAAGATTCAAGATAAAAATAGTGAAGAAGTAATTTTGTGGGAAGATTACTTAATATATGCTCAATTAATGGGTATTGCTGATAAAGTTCAAGATCAATTTGCAGAGTTTTATCCTAATTATAATCATATAGTTGAATTTAATATAATGAAACAATCAGTATTTGTAAGTTTGAAAGATACTTTTAGAATCATGAGTAGGATTATAAGTATTAATGTAAGATAATCTATTATTATTTTAGGTTACTATTCACAGCTAAAATAAATTAAAACACGCAAAAGAGATGCTAATTAGCATCTTCTTTTTGATGATTTAATATTTCATCTAAAGTATACGGCTT
>CASEYV010000035.1 GCA_949292245.1 uncultured bacterium | reverse complement strand
TATTTCAAAGAACAATATCTATTTATAACATCATCTGATGTTATAACCATTATTTTTTCATTTGGGATTAGTTTTCCATAAAACTTTTCCCACTATCTATCATTTTATCACAAAATAATACTTATTGCATTAAAAAAGAATGTAATCACATTCCTATTATATATGGATCTGCCATTGTTCCATTTCCATCTATTACATAAACTGAAGAGTCTAGATACAAAGTAGGTCGTACTGTTTTACCATCGTTAGGATACAAACGATCGACAAAGCCAACAGAATAACTCAGGTAATACACCATATATTCATGATTTGATTTTGGAGTTAACAACCATTCTGCACCCAAACTATATATCCAACTTTCTCCTGCACATGTAGATGTAGCATATAAATCTAACCTCGTTGTCCTTGCACATGAACTTGCTAGTACACTATATCCATAATCACTAGCATACATAATTCCTATTTTTCCTGTCCATTCTGTTGCATTACTACCATATACATTAGTTCCTCTTTCATTGATATATAAATTATCAGGAGTATCAGCAATATTTGAGCCTCCTAATGGCCAATTTGCATTTGCAATCATGGTTCTACTTGTACTATTTATTCCAATAATTGTATAATCACAATTACCTGGTATATCAACATCACTCCAACAGTATTCACTATCTGTTCCATTTTGAGCATTTAAATAAGCTCCATTTAAAAGATTCTTTAAACTTGCTTGTGACCAATCACTACTTTCTATATTATTCCACATTAATTGACCAATAGATTCATTCCTTATAATTTTTACTAAATTTTTTCCACTTTGACCATGAGATGCTGAATCGAACACTCCTATTATTCTCCACAATTCATTATTAAACCAAACATAATTATTTGGGTTTTTCCCTTCATATCTATATCCATTTTCGTTCACAACTTGACCTTTTCCTTGGTCTTGACCTGTTAAATCTATGATATAGTTGTTTAAATATGTTTTAAAAATTGTAACAAAATCTATATTACATGTAGCATTATTACCAGTTATATTTTCAACTGCTAGGTTCCAATCTTCATATAACCATCTCCCCATTGCATTATTACAAGTTACATCTACTCTATACATACCCTTAGATGGAAAACTATTAACACTATTTCCATCAAGAGTTAATGCATAAGTAACTCCATCTTGTGTAAATGTTTTAGCATTACTAGTATAATAATTCATTGCCATAATACTAATTAAAAAAACAACAATTACAATACTAAAAATTAATATTCTCTTCTTCATTATCATTTTATACCTCTCATAACTAAATTAAAATTTATTAAATAAAAATTTAACCTTATAAAACACATAACCTTTTAATTTATTTTTTATTTTAAAAGCATCAATTAAAAAATATATTATGTATATTTTAAACACCAATTATATAAGGATCTGCCATTGTTCCATTTCCATCTATTACATAGACTGAAGAATCTAGATATAAAACAGGTCGAACAATAAATCCAGTATTAGCTGACAAACTTCTAACTTGAGCATCATTGGGTATTCGAAAAACATATGATGAAGCTGATAAATCTTGTGTAATAGTATATTCACCAATACTTGCAATTCCCTGTAACCAACTTGCTCCTCCACATACCAAGCTATTATAAGAATCTAAATTTGTTGTTCTTGCACATGAATTTGCTAGTACACTATATCCATAGTCACTTACATACATTAATCCTATTTCCCCATTCCACTCTGTAGAATTGTTTTTATACACATTTATTTCTCTTTCCCGTATATAAAAATCTTCTGCCGTTATATTAGCTCCTGAATGACCTCCTAAATACCATTTTACATTTGCTATCATGTTTCTATAAGCACTTTTTATTCCAACATTTGTATAATCACAATTACTTAATGATATCCCATCAGTTTTACAATATTCACTATTTGTTCCATCTTGTGCATTTAGATATGCTCCATTTAGTAAATTCATTAAACTAGACTCTGACCAATCGTTTATATTTAAATCATTCCAAGACATAGACCCAATAGGATTTACTCTAATTATTTTTACTAAATTTTTTCCACTTTGACCATGAGTTGATGAATCAAAAACTCCTATTATTCTCCATAATTCATTATTATACCAAATATAATTATTAGGATTTTTCCCTTCATACCTTATACCAATATCGGAACTTTTAGTGCTAGTTGCTTTTTTAACATTAAAAGATAATGTTGAAATTGGACCTGTACTAGCTTCATATGCATATAATACTATTCTTATATCAGTACTTGTATCAGCATAACCTATACCAATACAACTTTCTCGAGAATCAGTAGTGGATGCTTGAATTGCAGAACCCTGTTGTACTGAATTTTTATAAATATAAAGATAATTTCTAAAACTTCCACTAGATAATGAATAACATACCTGATAATATCCATTAGAAGATGGCTTAAATTTTATATGATAATATGTACTTGTAGTCATATTACTTGAAACAGAAGTCCAATTACCATCATTAAAAGTATAAGAATTTGTATTTGTTGTTCCACTTGTTGATGAACTTGATGTACTTGAATACATTGTTGTACCACTATAACCTGATTGTGCTAAAGATGTCGAATTTGTAAAATCTGCTATTGTTGTACTTGGCTCATCAACTACTTGTCCATTTCCCTGAGTACTTCCAACAAGTTCAACAATATAATCATTTAAATATGTTTTAGAACTTGGTGCTTGATATGTTAAATTACAATTTGTATATTTATTAATTTGAGATATTTCTATTCTTTGATACTTTTGATTATACTCAGCTGTTGCTCCGCTACAACTTAAGGTTGCTGGTTTTACTGGCATATAATTATTACTATTATTAGTAGCAACAGTTACATCAGGAGATTGTATATCAAAATATAGATAGCATTTATCGGAACCACTTGCTTTTAAACTAACTGTTCTTGTATCTTCATGCCATGTAAGTTCTCCACCATTTTCACATCTACTTAATGTTTCATTAAAAATATAACCATCCCCTGGCCATAAACTAGATGAAGATGGTTCATACGAACCTGATCCTGCTTCTGTTTCAAGCATTATAGCAAATGCATTTGGATTACTTTTTTTTGGTTCTAAATCATTATTAACAACATCTTCCTTATTATTGTAAAAAAGCATAAAACTTATAAATATTAAAAATATAAATATACTAATAATGCAAAAACTTTTTTTCAACTTCATAAAACTACTCCTAACTACTATTTTTTATATTATAACACAAATTGGCAATTTTGTATAACTAAAATTGGCAATTTTAAATATAAATTTATACACAATGGGAAAATAATACTAGGTGATAATATGATTAACACTACAAGAATAAAAGATATAAGGGAAGATAACGATATTACCCAAGAACAAATGGCCAAAATCTTAAAAATTAATAGATCAACGTATTCTATGTGGGAAATAGGTTTAAGTATCATGACCATAGATCAATTATGTCAATTTGCAAATTATTTTAATTATAGTATAGATTATGTTTTAGGACTTAATAATAATAGAAGAAAATACATAAATCCTAACAAATTTAGTTATACAAATTTAGGGATGAATATAAAAAAATTGCGAATAAAAAACAATTATTCACAATTTGCTTTAGCTCAAAAATTAAAAGTTACTCAAGCATGTATTGTTAGATGGGAAAAAGGAATTACAAAAATATCAATTCCAAATTTATATAAGTTATCAATTATTTTTAATGTTTCATTAAATGATTTATGCTACTTACCTAATTAATTGTTAACTCTGGTATATAATAATTTAACATTCTTTTTAGATAACTAGCTTTAGCATATAAATTAGAATAATATTTAAAATCTTCACCTAAACATAAAAATTCAAATGTTCTAGCTCTATCTTCATCTTCACTACTTCTAGCATAATTATCAATAAAATATATATTATCTCGGTTTTTATTATTACCTAAAACATCCGCATAATTGTCATTTAAAATAATATTTGTATAAGTAAAATAAGCAGGATTATAATTATTCCAATTACTAAATGTAATATTATTCATATTAAAATATTCATCTATTGCATGCATTGTTTCATGAAAAGCTATCTTAGCAATAGGTTCATCACTATTCGTATCAATTATTATAATATAGTAATTATCATATTTAAAAAATAAACCAACTACTTTAGAATTATCTATATAATTATTTTCTAATTTGTTAATATCATCCGCTAAATATATTTTAATACCATTCATATTATTACCATAAAATATATTAAAAAAATCTTTATTAAATACTTTAAAATAATCCCCCAAAGAATCAAGGGCATTACTAATTTCATAATTATTATATAATAAATCAATATCATAGGTTGTCTCAGATAATTTTATATCATCGATTAAACTTATATTAACATTATAGTTACTTTCATAATAATTTATTTGATCATCAATTAATTTTACTTCTTCACTATATACATCTTCATAAGTTATAGTAGTTATATTGTTATTTACATTATTTTCTACTTGATTAAATCCTATAAAAAAAGAATAACAAGCAATTGTAATAAAAATTATAATAAAATAACTTACTAAATAAACTTTGCTTTCCATAAAAATCACTTGGGCTATATTTTACCACAAAACACATACAAATGCAAATAAATGTTTTATTTTTAAAAAAACTATATCAAAATGATATAGTTAAACACAAGTATATCCACCATCAATTGGTAAAATTACTCCCGTTACATAACTTGCTTCAGCACTACCTAAGAATATTGCACCAGCATTAAGTTCTCCCTCATGACCATACCTTCCAACTGGAACAGTAGCTTTCATGTATTGAGTAAATTCTGAAGTAATTAGTGTTTCATGAGTCAGTTCAGTATCAAAATAACCTGGGCAAATAGCATTACAAGTAATACCATATTTAGCAAGTTCAGCCGCAACCGCTCTTGTAAAATTAACAACTCCACCCTTACTTGTGTGATATGCAACTGTATCCATTGCCATATTTCCAACTAAACCATACATTGATGCAATATTAATTATTCTTCCATAGTTATTTTTCTTCATAATATTAGCAAATGCTCTAGTCATATAAAATACACTATTCATATCAGTATCTATTGTAAATTGCCATTCTTCATCACTCATATTAAGTACTCCATTATTTTTAGCACTGCCAGCACAATTTACTAAAACATCTACTTTACCGTATTTTTCTTCTACTTCCTTTGCTGCAGCATTTACATCTTCAACTTTAGTAACATCACATTTTATAGGATATGCATCAACTCCCATAGTTTCTAATTCTTTGGCAAAATCCACTAATCTTTCTAATCTTCTTGCAAGCAATACTAAAGTTGCACCTTGTTTAGCAAAACCTCTAGCCATTTGCATTCCTAAGCCAGATGATGCTCCGGTTAAAACTACAATTCTTCCTTTATAATCAAACATTTTTTCCTCCTTAAAATTAAAGAGCAAGAACAACTTGCTCTTTTTTATTTTGTAACATTTTTTAATATTACTGTCTTTGTTCTAGACATTTCTTTTAGTGTTGTCATTATACCTTCATTACCAATTCCAGAATATTTCCAACCACCAAAAGGTTGTTCAAATGATCTGAAGAAACTTGCACCATTAATAACAAATCCTCCACATTCCATTTGTTCACTAACTTTAATTGCTTTATTAAAATCACGTGTAATTATTGAACCTGATAAACCATATTTTGATTGGTTAGCAATACTTACTGCTTCATCAATTGTATCAAAACCAATTACAGGAATTACTGGTCCAAAGATTTCCATGTCTTTAGCAACATCCATATCTTTAGTTACATTATCTAGTATAGTTGGTTCATAAAAAGCACCTTTTCTTCTACCACCATAAACTATTTTTGCTCCTGCTGCAACAGTTTCATTAACTTGTCTTTCAACTTCTATAGCAGCATCTTCACTAATTAAGCAACCAACATCAGTATCCATTTCATTTGGCATCCCAACTTTTAATGTTTTAATTTTTTCAATCATCTTATTGATAAATTCATCTTTAACAGAATTTTCTACTAAAAATCTTTTACTTGCACAACATACTTGGCCAGTATTATATAATCTTCCCCAAACAGTTTCTTCAACAGCTAAGTCTAAATCACCATCGGCACAAATTATAAATGCATCATTACCACCAAGTTCAAGCGAACTATGAGCACAATGTTCAGCACAATTTTTAAGTGCATCAATTCCTGCTTCAGTACTTCCTGTTAAACTTACCATATCAACTAATTTACTACTTGTTAAAGTTTTTCCAACTACAGAGCCAGAACCGTGAACAACAGAAATTATTCCTGCAGGTACTCCTGCTTCTACAAGTAATTCAACATATCTTGTAAGAGTTAAAGGATTTGCACTAGCTGGTTTTAAAATACATGCATTTCCCATTAATAATGCTGGGGGTATTTTATTTATAAAAATATCACTTGGAAAATTAAAAGGTATTATTGCTACAACTACCCCTAAAGGTTGTTGAATTGTATATTGAATTGTATTTTCTTGACCTTTTTCTGTTCCTCTATAAATAACATTTCCATATTCATGCTTAACTTTTTCAACATAAGCAGGTACTCCAATTCCAATATTAGCTATTTCATTATAAGCTTCTTTAATTGGTTTTCCTGTTTCATCTGATAAAAGTTTAGCAAGTTCATCTTTGTTTTCTTCAACTAAAACGGCGAATTTTGATAGAATTTCACATCTAGCAACTACTGATAAGTTTGCCCATTCTGATTTGTGTTCATGAGCATAATTAATTGCTTCTAAAACATCCTCTTCTGTTAAACTAGGAACTGTATCAACAAGTTCTCCAGTTGCAGGATTAGTTACTTTAATAACATTTCCATCACTTGCATCCCGCCATGTATTTCCTATTAAACTTTTCATTTACTCTCCTTTTTATTCCGTTATTCTACTTACCAAATGCAGTATATGAAAGTGACAAGCCACCAACTGTATTAGATGAGTGATCTCCTTGACCATACTCACCAAAGGTAAATACCATTAAGAATTCTTTATTAGGTATAGCTTTTTTAACTTCTGGATAAATCTTATCTTCAATATTAGCAAGTGCTAATCCTAAACGACGTCCTCCACAGTGAACTAGAAAATAAGATTCTACAGTTTCTTGCATTAATTCATTTAATTTTACTATTGTTTCTTCATTTGCTTTTAGTATTCCTTCTGGAGTATTTGAAAGTTGAACAACTGCTGTATTAACTGCTAAATCTGCTCCAATATTCATAGATAAATCATCATTACCATTCATTGGATGACGAACTGCAGTAACTTTTCCTATTGGATCTTTTACTCCTAAAGGTGCACAAATTGTTGCTGTAAGTAAATTACCACCCATTAAATCTTCAACTTTTTGATTTGTCCATTCAGCATATTTTTTAAGAGCTGGTTCATTATCTATTTCAACTAAAGTTCTACTGCCAGCAATTTTAGTAATTATACCAGCATTTGTAGTTTCATGATATGCTCCAGTATATAGATTTGCCATCTTATGATCTGTATAAAATATTGCTATAACACAACCATCAGCAAAACATTCACCATCATTTAATAAACTCCATTTACCTTCAACAGTATTATCTGCTGCCGAACCACCAAATACGGGAATATTTCCAATAACATCTTGAATACCTTTTAAATATTCTTCTTCATTGGCAGGACTTGCACTCATAAAGAAGAAATCCGGTTCTTTATCATCACCTGTTCTTTTACTAACTGCTTCTTTTGCAATACGAGCTCCTATTTCTCTTGGAGTTTCATTTGTCTTTTTAGAACCAGAAACAACTACTTCTACATCCCCACCAAAAAGCATCATTCCTGAATATCCTGTTTCTTTATTTAGATATCCATCTTGTGTACATAATGCTGCAGATGAAGTACAACCTATAATAGGTACATCACCTAATACACTTTTTGCCCCTTTCATAAGTTCGTTTTGATCTTGAACACAACTTGTAAAA
Organism: uncultured bacterium; assembly: GCA_949292245.1. Classification (GTDB taxonomy): domain Bacteria; phylum Bacillota_I; class Bacilli_A; order RF39; family UBA660; genus Onthocola_B. The sequence goes on along the minus strand of CASEYV010000035.1, from coordinate 5,729 downwards.
AATAAACCAACCTGTGGATTTTCCACTACATTTGCCATTTTTGCCGTTTCAACACCAGATGCATAAGCATCAACATTTTCACTATAACCAACTTTGGTTTTTAACATATTATCCCTCCTTATGTTTCCATTATTAGCTTAATTTAATTATAAAACTTTATACATTTTTGTGTCAATTGGCCATCAAATAATTTACATTTAGTTTACAAAAAAAGTAGTGTATTACACTACCATTCAACCATTCATATTTCCAGTTGTATTACTAGCTATAGTATTAACAGAAGACGCTAAAGTATTCATAGTTTCCACATATTGAGTTAATATTGGAAATACAACATTTTCAATTTTATCTTCACAACTTCTAATTTTACTTAAACTAGTAAAAATATCACTTTCACCAACTGTATCATTAGTCCAATTACTTTCTATTTGTTTACTAATATATTTTATACTATTTATATCATTACTTAAAGTTTGATTAAATTTTGCCAAATTACCAGTACTTGTACTTAAAACATCGGAATTTAAATTAACATCAAATTCTCCACTAATTTCTGCCATATTTCCTCCTATTCAGTTTTAAAACCATTTTTTATTAAATAATACATTGCATCAGCATACTTTTGTCTAACCCAAATACCTCCGGATGAATTATCACCTTCAAAATATATTGCAAATGTTTTGGCATATTCTTCAACAGTACTACAACTTTGTAACTTATCCCATACAGTTTGTCCATCTTGAAAAGTCCTATTATTTATTTCATATACTGAATGATCTAATTGTGTATTTAAATCTAAAGCCTCAGGAGCACGCCCAGGTAACCATTGATAAACACCTACTCCAGCAGGATTACCATAATCATCATGTAAATTAAAAGTTGATTCTTGACACATATTGCCAAGCATACCAGCTATCATTTCATCACTATATCCCATTTCTTTATAATAATTATAAGAACCCACTATTAAATCCATTCTTTTATTTAACTCGTCAACTGTTCCCATTCTTTTACCAATTAATTCACTAACATATCTTTCAGCACCCTCATTATAGGCATATTCATCATAAGTACTAGACATTGGTTATAATTTATATTCTTCTTTTATTTGCATATTTTGATAATCAGGATTACTAATATTATAATCAGAGTTTTGATTGCCATTTTCTAGCATTTCTCCAGAAGCATCTAAACTATCATTTTCACCATTTACAGTTTCATTATTATCACCCAATATTTCATTTGTAATATTTCCCTCTGTATTACTATTTTCTAATTCCCCAATAACATTATCAGTAATTACAGTATCATTAGTTACTTCTCCATTTAATAAACTTTGCATCAAGCTTATTAATCTGATTAAGGAATTTTTAGCTTCTTCTTGAGAAGTATTATATCCTTGCATTTGTTCTTCCATAAACTGAGAAACATTTTTTAAATTAATTATCATTTCGCTAATTACACTATTACAATTATTTGATAAATTTTTTATTGGTTCAACTAATGGATTTGTTGCAGTTTCCCCACTTCCTTGATATAAATTTAAAGCTGCTTCATTAATTTTTTCATTTGCATTTTTTACTTTAGTTTCAATTGATGAAATAATTTCATCCAATCTTTGTTTACATCTAATAATTTCTGAATCTATTTTAATTAACTGTGCCATATCTATTCACCACTAGCATCAAATATTTTTTGCCCAGTACTTTGATGAGCAATTGCTAAAATATTCATAGTTTCTGTAAACTTTGTTAAAACAGGTTCAATAATAGTACTATAGTTATCTAAACATTCTTCTATTTTTTCTAAACTAGTTGAAATATCACTATTAGCACTATATTCATTAGTCCAATTACTTTTAATAGAATTACTAATAGTATTAATACTATTAGCATTATTATTAAGTTTTGTAACTCCCGATGCTAACACAGAAGTAGAATCTAGCAATTTACTAACATTTAAATCAACATTATATGCACCACTTATTGATTCACTTGCCATAAAAATACTTCCTTTCTAAATATTTATATTATTTAATTGATTATTTAACTCATTAAATTGAGCTTCTGATGATTCATTTGTACCAGAATAATTAGTAATTTGATTTTCTAAAAATGCTATAACAACTTCCATATTAGTTGTAAGTTCAGTAGCAATTTCATTAACATATTCAGTAAATTCTTTATTTATTTCTGTAAGTCCAGTAGATTTTACATTATCACACACATTATTTAATTCTGTTACTATATTATTAAAATTATCTTTTAGTTGGGCATTTATATCTTCACTACGACTAAAAAGTCTTCTTAGCTCTTCAATATTAATATTCATTATTTACCTCCTACTAATTTGTTTTATTTGATGTAGTTACACTAGATTGAACTAGTGAATTCATTGCTACTACAAATTGTTCAAAAACTGGTAATATTTCTGCACTAAATTTTTCTTCTAAATTTGTTAAAGTACTTATTGCAGATATTTTATCAGCTTCTTCACTTATCCAATGACTGTTAATTTGATTTATTATATATCTTACACTGGCCATATCATTAGCTAATTGTTGATTATATGTTGCAATATCTGAAACATCATCAATCATTTTATTAACATCATTTATACTTAATGATTCACCATTTGTTTGAGTCGCCATAAAAATCTCCTTTCTAACTATTATTTGCTATATTATTGTAATAATAATATATTGCATTAGCGTATTGTCTTCTTGCATCTCCAGCTACAACGCCACCATTTCCATCTCCCATTCCTTCAAAATATATTGCGAAGTTATCAGTGGCTCCAGTAACTGATTGACAATTATTAATTTTATCAACAACTGATGTAATATTTCCGCCGCATGGTGCTCCTTGCATTTCTTCCCAAGCATGATTTAATTGTGTTTCAAGTGACCAATCGCTTGGATAATGTGTATCTAGCCATTGAAATAAACCAGTTGCTGAAGAATCAGAATTTTTAGCATCAAGATTAAATCCCGATTCTAAACACATATTGCCAAGTATTCCAGCTATTTGTTCTTCACCTAAACCTTTACTAGCAAAGAAATCATGCGAATAATTCATTATTTCTAATTTATCAGGATCAGATATAAATCCTGTAATAGAACTATAATTTCTTTCACCACTTGCTAAAGCAGTTGCATCATTAAAAGTACCAAATAAATATTCCCCATTAGCTCTTTTAACAGATCTTTGCATAAGTACAATTAATTCTCTAACTGCTTCTTCAGCTTCTTCAGTTGATACACTATATTCATTTACTTGACTTTGCAAAAATTCATTTAATAACTGAAAGTTTTTAACAAAATTCGTTCTTACCTCATTTGCATTAGTTAAAAATCTTTGAACATCATTTGCCAATTTATTAGCACCACTTGCACTTTGTAAATTATTAACACAATCATTAATTTTTAACTCATTATTATTCATAGAAGAATCTACTGATTCAGTTATTTCATCTAATCTTAATTTTAGTCTCAAAACTTCTGGACCATCTAAACTTAATTGTTGCATTCTTATCTCCTTACTATCATATATAAAAATTATAACATAATTTTACAATATCTGACAATTGTTTTTTATAAAGCTTTATTATATAATTTAATAAAGGATTGATTATATGAAAAAGAAATATTTTATAGTAAGTTTTATAATCCTATCTATTCTTTGTATAATTACTACACCAATAGTTTTTCAAAATGATACCTTTTATACTATAAAAATAGGAAAATATATTTTAACTAATGGAATAGATATGTTAGATCACTTTTCAATACATACTCTTCCTTATACATATCCTCACTGGTTATATGATGTATTAATTTCTTTGATATATTCTATAAATGGCTTTACATCACTATACATATTTAATATATTTTGTTTTATCATTTTAACTTTTTTAATATTTTATTTTATTAATCAAAATAATAAATCTAAATTTATATCCCTTATTTTTACTATATTAAGTGTTTTAATACTTAGTTCATATATAGCAACTAGAGCTCAAGTAATAAGTTATATAGTATTTATTTTAGAATATATTTTTATCACAAATTATCTAAAAAAGCCTAATAATTTATATCTTATTGGATTATTTATATTATCATTTATTTTATGTAATATGCATGTCGCAGTATGGCCATTTTATTTTATAATTTTTCTTCCATATATTACAGAATATATTATTATTAAATTATTTAAAAGAAAAACAATATTTAAATTTATTGAACTAGAAGAAAATAAAAATATTAAATATTTAATTATTACCATGTTTTTAAGTATAATCCCAGGATTCTTAACTCCAATTAAAGATACACCGTTTACATATTTAATTTATACAATGATGGGTAATTCTCAAAGTTTTATTCAAGAACACTTACCACCAGATTTACCTAAATTAATAATATTAATAGCTTTTAGTATAATAATTATCCTATTAAGTATAATTAATAAAATAAAAGCTCATCAATTATTCTTTGTTTTAGGTTTATCATTTATGGCTTTATCATCAGATAGACATATAGCTTTATATACTATATTTATCTTCCCAATTTTAGCCAATTTATTTAATAAAATATTTATAAAAATTAATATTGATATTGATATTGATAATTATACTATAAAATACTTATTATCTAAAATAGGTGTTATTATAATTTCTATAATACTTATAATAGCATTAAGTTTATTTATTTATTTTAATAAAGATGAAGAATATTATAAAGAAGAAGATTACCCAATAAAAGCAACTGAATTTATATTAAATAATTTAGATTACAAAAACATAAGATTGTTAAATGAATATAATTATGGTAGTTATTTATTATTTTATGACATACCAGTATTTATTGATTCTAGAGCAGACCTTTATACAAAAGAATTTAATCATAAACAAGATATATTTCAAGATTATATGGATAAAGATTATAATTACATAATAAAAAAATATAATATTACACATATTATATCAAAAAAAGATAGTACTCTTAATTCATTTATTCAAAATCATAATTACAATATTATTTACGAAGATAAATATTTTATTATATGTGAAGTTATTTAATTAAACCATTTTGCACATATTTAGTTTCATTGATTACAACAAAAGCATCAGGATCATTGCTTCTTATAATATGGGTTAATTCTTTTAACCTTTTTTTATTTAATTGAATTATTAACATATCTTTTTTTTCTAAATCATTAGTCTTTTTTAAATCAACTACTGAAACTCCAAATCCTTTTTTACGTATATCTTCTAACATTTTATCATCATTATCTTTCGTAATTACCTGAACCCCAATTAAACCATCTACTATTTTTGAAGTAATAATTGTTCCAATATAAGTACCTGTTGCATATCCAAGCGAATAAAATATTGGAATAAGTATTGAATCTAAATCAGTATTTAATGCTTCTCTTGCCACAATAAACCAAATTAAGACCTCAAAAAAAGCAACAATAGTTGGGGTTAAGTTTTTTCCTTTTACAACTAATACTGTTCTAATAGTTCCTAAACTTACATCAACTATTCTTGCTAAAAATATTTTTAAACATATTATAAACATAAATTATCACCCTTTAATTCATTACATTAACTATTATGGTTATTATAATTAAAATTAAAAGTATAATTCCAATAAAAATTGCTCCTAAAAATTTATTTTCTTTTTTATTATTATATTCTGGAGTTGTGTTAACTCCATATTTTTCACTTAA
>CASEYV010000034.1 GCA_949292245.1 uncultured bacterium | reverse complement strand
TTATTATACAACTAGTTGTATAATAAATCAAAAAAAATATAAATAGAAAGGGATCAATCAAATAGATTAATATTTCTATAAGATTGATTATACGTGATGCTATGAAAAAAAATACGAGAATAATGCTTTTATGTGTAATAGGAGTTTTAATAATAATTACCGTAGTAATAGGTGTAACATATTCATTTATGAAACCTATTAATGAAACAAGTAGTGAAACTAAAGTATCATTAAATGCATGTGCTAATTTAACACTAAAAGATACAGATAGAGTAGTAGAACTAACTAATAGTTATCCAATGAGTAAAAATAAAGCATTACAAACTACACCATATACATTTACTCTAACAAGTTCTTGTGGTGATAGAACCGCATATAGCTTGTATTTAGCAACACTTAATACCAATACTTTAGCAGATAATAATATTCATTATATATTAACAAAAAGTGGAAGTAAAGAAATAATAACTGAAGGAATATTAAGTGATGCAACAAATGCATTATCAGAATTTAATAGTTATGAACAAAGTGAATTAAATACAGGAATAAATGGAACATTTTCCAAAATATATAAAATATATTTTAATGGAATAAGTAAAGATGAAGAACAAGAGTATGATTTATATTTATATGTAGATGAATCAGTAACAGATTCATCTACAATGAATAAAACATTTAAAGCAGGAGTAGCAGCAAAAGTACAAGATTATACTTTTGCAAGTGTTACAAATGTAACAACAAGTAATATAACAACAAGTAGTATAACATTAAATGTAACAGCAAGTGCAGGAAGTAATAATATAACAACATATTATTACTCAAAAGATAATGGAAGTAGTTATGTAAGTAGTACAAGTAATAGTTATACATTTAGTGGATTAAGTTCAGGAACAACATATAATTTTAAAGTATATGTAAAAGATACAAATGGAGTATCATCAAGTGTAAAAACAACAAGCGCACAAACAGAAAACACAGTATTACTTGCTGATTATATAAAAGGACTATATACAAGCCAAGGAACAAATGGACTATATTATCATACAAGTAGCCTAGAAAATAGTGCGGCAGACAATAGTTATAGATATTCAGGAGCAGCCCCAAATAACTATGTATGCTTTGGTTCAGATGCAAGCACATGTCCAAGTGATAACTTATATCGAATTATTGGAGTATTTGGTAGTGAAGTAAAACTAATCAAATCAACAAGTTATGGGGATTTTGCTTGGGAATCAGATTTGCGAGGCCAAGGAAATACATGGAATTCAAGAACAAAGCCAGATATAAGAAGTACATTAAATACAACATTTTACAATACAATAAGTCCAACATGGCAAAATAAAATAGCAACGCATACATGGAAAGTCGGAGGAATGGCATATAATACTTCCTATACAGCAAAACAATATTACAATACAGAAGTAGGAAGTAGTTCAAGTAGTACAACAGACAGTATGAAAATAGGATTAATGTATGTATCAGATTATGGGTTTGCAGCAAGCAATAATTATTGGACAACAGAGTTGTATAATTACGAACCGTCGAAAAGTAGTAATTGGATGAATGTTAATATTGACGAATGGACTATTTCCCGCACTTCGGACGATTCGGATAGTGCCTTTCAAGTGAATTCCACGGGATGTGTCAATCGCAATGCCGTGAACGATTCGGACGGCGTGCGGCCAGTCTTTTATCTAACATCTTCGACAAGCTATGTATCGGGCAGTGGCTCGTCCGCTGACCCGATTAGAATAAACTGAGGTTAGGACAATGCTCGTCTAGGGCCCTTGCGGTCCAGGCGAGCGGGGTGAAATTAAAGTAGATGAAGAAAAATAATGAGTAGTGAAAAAATGATGTTATAGAAATTGTCTGAGTGGCTGCAGCGAAGAAGCAGGCACTCAGGGAATAGCAATTTTTTGAGTTATTAACACTTCCGCTGGTATAGCGGATATAATACTATACTAATTATTAGTAATGATTATTTATATAATTATGAAAATTTGGGTAATCTTGCAATAATTTCCCACAATTCGAGTAATTCCAATTGATTAGAACAAACTAAAAAGACAACAAACATCGAAGGAATAGCATCCCTCGGAGAGCGATTTTTTTATAACTTATCAACATAAATTTAGGGAGACCAACTATGAATAGTCAATAGTTTTTAGTAAAAAAACAAAAAAATTTAAAAATAAAAATTATTGCACAGCAATGCACCGTAAGTGAGGTTACGGGTTTATGAATCCTTTGTCAATGAAGACATAAAAATAAGCAAAGTTCTTTGAAAAATTAATCTAAATTAAAAGTGACATTGTTTTTTAACATATAAAAGATAGTTCTGACTAATTTACCGGCACAATGACCTAAAGCATTATAATGTAATTTACCTTGAGCTCTTTTAGTGTTATAATAATCATTGAAAGTTTTAGTGTTTAATTGTACATTATTGGCTGCAAGAATAAGAGCATAACGTAGTATTGAAGAACCACGTTTACTCATTCTAGTTGCTGATGCATTAAAGGTGCCGGATTGTTTAACAGATGGATCTAGGCCAGTAAATGCTAAAACTTGACCCGGATTATTAAAGCGATTAATGTCACCAATTTCAGAAATGATAATAGCAGCGGTCATGTCGGCAATACCTGGAATTGAAGTAATAACATTGTCGCTTTTTTTAATGAAGTCACTAACTTGTTTTTCAATATCTTTAATTTGGGATTCAAGTAGTTCAATTAATTCAATAGTCATTTTAATTTGGATACAAAGTGCATTATTGTTAATTCCAACTAAATTAGAAGCTAGATTTTTAAGTTCAACAGCGCGGCTTTTATCATATTTACCACGAGAAGAATTAATAAGTAAATTAGAAAGTTTAGTCAAGTTAATTTTAGAAATATCTTTAGGAGATTGATAAAGTTTTAAAAGTTCATGAGCAGTTTTAATATCTAAATTATTTTTAAAGAAAAAATTTAGTTCAGGAAATACTTGATCAACATAGGAAGCAAGTTGAATCTTAGCTTCAGCAGCTTTATCTTTAAGTTCTTTACGAAATCTACATAAGGATTTAATTTCAAGTAGTTCAATATCATAATCAGAAAGTAAATTATAATAACCTAAAGATAATGCTTCACAAATAAGCATAGAATCGACTTTATCATTTTCAACTTTTCTAATTCTAGTTTTTCTTAAAGTAGCAGTTTGAATAGGCTTAATAATACCTAATTTAAATTGTTTCTCATGAAAATAAAAAATAAGATTGTTACCATAATGAGCAGTAGATTCTAATTCAATCAAAACTTTATCTTTATCAAAATCTTTGATTTTAGAATAAAGAAGATTAAAACCTTGCTTATTGTTAGTAACTAAAAAAGGACTTTCAATAACTTCTCCAGTTGAATAATTAACAATGGATGCATAATGGTTTGTTTTGGCAATATCAATACCAACATAAATCATAAAAGAACACCTCACAATAAAATATTTTAGATAACAAATGTGGTTGTAAACTCCAATAGAGTAGTCAAAGCTACAGTTATCTTAAGTATATTATACAAAATTAGAGAGAAATATAAAAAGGAATATGATAATATACTAGTCAGTATCAAATACAAAATCTCTCTTGTAACTGACTATATATATCATACAAGGTTATATGTATAGTTATATAATAGGTAAAGTAAGTGAGATTAATAGTAATAATATAGTTTTAGAATGTAATAATATTGGATATTTAATATATGTTGCTAATCCATTTAGTTATAGTGTTGGTGAAGAATATAAAGTATATGTATATAATAAGATAAGTGAAGATGAATATAGTTTATATGGATTTAAAACTAAGGAAGAATATGAATTATTTCTTAAATTAATAAGTGTTAAAGGTCTTGGTGCAAAACTTGCTCTACCAATACTTGCAACAGGATCTATTTCAGGAATAGTAGATGCTATAAATAGAGAAAATATATTATATCTAACTAAATTTCCTAAAATAGGAGATAAACTAGCACGGCAAATAATACTTGATTTAAAGGGTAAAATAAATATTGAAGTAAATGAAGAAATAGAAAGTGATGAAACAGAAGATTTGATAGATACATTAGTAGCCCTTGGGTATAAAACAAGTGAAATTAAAAAAGTAATAGGTATGATAGATAAAAGTAATACATTAGAAGAACAAGTAAAAGAAGCATTAAAATTATTACTAAAGTAGGTGGATATGAAAAAAGGGTTTACATTAGTAGAATTAATGGCAGTATTAGTATTAATAGTTATAATATCAACTATTGGCTATGCGGGTATCACAGCGGTTAAAAATAATATAGAAAAAAATTTATGGGAAACAAAAGTTGAAGAAATAGAAACTGGAGCTATAAAATATGGTCAAGATAATTTAAATAAATTAAATGGTACATGTAATGAAATAAATAATTGTTTAGAAGTAGATGTAGAATTTTTAATTAAAAGTAATTATGTTAATACTGATGAAGAAAATGATGCTGGTAATGAAATAATAACCAATAATATTACTGGAAATATAGTTAATAGTAATAAAGTGTATATATATTTAGAAAATAATAGAGTATATGCAGAATATCAAGAATAGTCTTGATATTTTTTAAATATTTATGTTTACAATTGTTCAACAAAAGAATTTAAAGTATGTACAAATGTAAAAGGTGATAAGATGGATAATGAAGAAAAAGTTAAAAAATTTTTAAAACAACATAATGGTTATATAACAACAGCTGAATTTATTTCTTTGGGCATTGGTAGGCATTTAATTCCTAAATATATAAAAAGTGGATTAATTAGAAAAGTAAGTCATGGTATATATATAGAAAATTCTTTATTAGAAGATCCATATTATATTTTGCAAAAAAAATATCCTCATGTAATATATTCTTTTAATACGGCATTTTTTATTTTGAATCTTACAAATAGAACACCGGATAAAATAGATATTACTGTTTTAAAAGGAAAAAGAGTGAGAGGTAACTACAATATTCATTATGTATCACAGAAATACTATGATATTGGTATTATTGATGTATTTAGTCCAGCAGGTAATAAAATTAGAATATATAATGCGGAAAGATGTATCTGTGATATGTATAGAATCAAAGATGAATTTGATTTAGAACTTCAAAATAGAATATTAGATTATTATTTCCATAGTAAAGATAGAAATATTGATTTATTATTAAAATATGCCAAAATATTTAATGTATATGAAAAAATTAATACAATAGTGGAGGTGATGATGAAATGGTAGAAGGTGATAGTTTTTTCACAAAAATAAAGGAAATAGAGAAAAAATATAAAATTGATCATTATGAAGTATTGCAATGATTTATGTTTGAAAGAATATTGAAAAGAATTTCTATTTAGGAGGACTATTACTTTTTGCAATGTTTGGTATAGAAAATAGAACTACAAAGGATATGGATACTACTATTGCTGGTATAGATATTTCGAAAAGTAAAATGGTGAATATTTTAAAGACTATGAAATAATTATTGAGTCAATTTTAGAAAGTGAAAAAATAAAATTATTGTGGGAAAGATACTCTAAAAAATATAGTTATGCAAGAAATATAAATTTAAATCAAATAGAATTAAATTTAAATAATTAAATTAATTAGGTTTTATTTTATCAAGAATAGTCTTGATATTTTTTTGCTAAAAAGAAAGTAAATTAAACAAAAAAAGTTAAAATGCGACATTTTTTGCTCTTGATAAAAAAATATTTTCCTGTTAGGATAAAAAACATTAGAAATGAGGTAAATATGAAAAACAGTAATTCAATTTTATTACAAGATCAAATATTTAAATATGTTTTTAAACATGAAGAAATGGCAAAGTATTTAATAAATGCGATTAATGATTATTTAAATATAGATTTAAAATATGGACATGTGGCATGCAATGTAGAACATATATTAATGGCTGACAATATAAATACAAAAGATTTTTATAATGATTTATTTGTAACAACTGATACTGGAGATATAATTTTATTAGAAGCATATACAACTTTTGAATTAAGAGAATATAAAAAAAGTGAAGCATATTTAGATAGAGTATCATCTGATAATTATAAAAAGGGTAATAAATATAATAATAAAAAAAGAATTATATGTATAAATTTTGTTCCCAAAAAGGCAACTAATAGTAATGTAATAAAGAAATATGGAATATTAGATTTAGAAACTTTAAAAGAACCTTTTAGAAATATTAATGAATACAAGCAAATGATAGTTATAAAAGTTGACAAATACGAAACTAAAAAGTATAATAAAAGTGATAGGTTAATACAAATATTAGATTTTATGGGGAGTATAAAAATGAGTGAATTAGAAGAAAAAGCAAAGGAGGGGAATATATTTATGGAACAAGCATTAGAATTTATTAAATCTTATTTAGCGGATGAATCAAATAAAGGCTTTGGTTCACATTATGATTATGATGTAGAATGTGCAAGAGAAGAAGGAGAAAAAAATGGAAGGAAAAATCAAAAAAGAACAATTGCTAAGAAGATGATAGATTTAGGTTTATCTAATGAAATTATTAATCAAACAACTAATTTATCAATAAAAGAAATTGAAAAATTAAGAAAAAATAATAAGTAATTATTTTATCAAGAATAGTCTTGATATTTTTTTTTTACTTATGTTAGAATAGAAGATGGAGGAAAGTTATGGAAAAATATGTGTATTTGTTTAATGAAGGAAACAAAGATATGAGAAATCTTCTAGGGGGTAAGGGTGCCAATCTTGCTGAAATGACTAATATTGGTTTGCCTGTACCTAGAGGTTTTACAGTTACAACAGAAGCTTGTAACAAATACTATGATGATGGAAAGGTACTTGCTGATTCTATCATAGAAGAAATTAAAACTAATTTAGAAAAATTAGAGAGTGTTACTGGAAAAAAATTTGGAGATTTAGAAAATCCACTTTTAGTTAGTGTTAGAAGTGGTGCTAGAGCTAGTATGCCTGGTATGATGGATACAGTACTAAATCTTGGTTTAAATGATGAAATAGCAGCATCTTTTGCTGAAAAAATTAATAATAAAAGATTTGTTTATGATTCATATAGAAGATTTATTCAAATGTTTGCTGATGTAGTTATGGGTTACTCAAAAAGCAAATTTGAAAGTATTATTGATGAGTTAAAGACTGAAAAAGGTGTCAAAGATGATATTGATCTTGATGAAAATGATATGGTGGAATTAACCAATAAGTTTAAGACTGCTTATAAAGAATTTGCGGGTGTTGATTTTCCACAAGATCCATTTACACAATTAATTGAAGCAATTAAAGCAGTATTTAGAAGTTGGAATAATGAAAGAGCTATATATTATAGAAGAATAAATGATATTCCATCAAGTTGGGGAACTGCTGTAAATGTTCAAGAAATGGTTTATGGAAATAGTGGCAATACTTCTGGTACGGGAGTTGCATTTACAAGAAATCCTGCAACTGGAGAAAAGAAATTATTTGGAGAATATCTAATAAATGCTCAAGGTGAAGATGTTGTTGCAGGTATTCGTACTCCAAGTGAAATTGAAACATTAAAAACAGAAATGCCTGATGTTTATGATGAATTTGCTCGTATTGCCAAGTTACTTGAAGATCATTATAAAGATATGCAAGATATGGAATTTACAATTGAAAATGGTAAACTATTTATCTTACAAACAAGAAATGGTAAAAGAACAGCTGCTGCAGCTGTAAAAATAGCAGTAGATTTAGTAAATGAAGGAGCTATTTCTAAAGAAGATGCTGTATTAATGGTTGATCCAAAGAGCCTAGATGCACTACTTCATCCAACATTTACTGATGAAGCTATAAAAAATGCTACTGTTATTGGAAAAGGTCTTGCAGCTTCACCTGGTGCTGGTAGTGGTAAGATATATTTTAATGCTAGTGATGTAATAAATGCTTATAAAAATAAAGAAGATGCTATATTAGTTCGTCTTGAAACTTCACCAGAAGATATTGAAGGAATGGATTCTAGTAAAGGTGTTTTAACTTTACGGGGTGGTATGACTAGTCATGCTGCAGTTGTTGCTCGTGGTATGGGTATTTGTTGTGTATCAGGTGTTGGTACATTTAGTATAAATGAATTAGAAAAGACATTAACTACTGATAGCTGTAAAGTATATCATGAAGGAGATTATATTTCTATTGATGGTTCTACTGGTTTAGTTTATGATGGTAAACTTGAAATGAAGGAAGCATCAATTAGTGGTGATTTTGAAACATTTATGTCATGGGCAGATGAAGCAAGAGATTTACGCATTAGAACTAATGCTGATACTCCAAAAGATGCAATGCAAGCCCGTAAGTTTGGTGCTGAAGGAATTGGTTTATGCCGTACTGAACATATGTTTTTTGAACGTGATAGAATATTTAATTTTAGAAAAATGATTTGTGCAACAACAGTTGAAGAAAGAAAAGAAGCTCTTGAAAAAATTCTTCCATATCAAAGAAAAGACTTTGAAGGATTATATGAAGCAATGGCACCATATAGTGTAGTTATTAGATATTTAGATCCACCACTACATGAATTCTTGCCAAAACTTCCACATGAAATAAAGGAACTGGCTTTAGATTTAGGTAAAAGCGAAGAAGAATTACATCGAATTATTGATTCATTAAAAGAATTTAATCCAATGATGGGACATCGTGGTTGTCGTTTGGCAATAACTTATCCGGAAATAGCTGAAATGCAAACTAGAGCAGTTATTGAAGCAGCAATAAATGTTGGTAAAAAAGGAATAAAAGTTAAACCAGAAATAATGATTCCTTTAGTTGGAGAAGTAAAAGAACTAGAATATGTTAAAAATATAGTAGTAAAAGTTGCTGATGAAGTAATAAAAGAAAACAATGTAGAACTTGAATATGAAGTTGGAACAATGATTGAAATACCAAGAGCAGCATTACTTGCTGATAAAATTGCCGAACAAGCAGATTTCTTCAGTTTTGGAACTAATGATTTAACGCAAATGACTTATGGATTTTCTAGAGATGATGCTGGTAAATTCTTGAGTGCTTATTATGATAAAGGCATATTTGAATTTGATCCATTTGCTAAAGTTGATACTGAAGGTGTTGGCTTGCTTATGCAAATGGCAACTGAAAAAGGAAGAAGTGTCAATAAAGATTTAAGTTTGGGCATTTGCGGGGAACATGGTGGAGATCCAGCAAGTATTGCATTTTGTGATAAACTAGGATTTAATTATGTATCTTGTTCACCATTTAGAGTTCCTATTGCTAGACTTGCTGCTGCTAAAGCTGCTATCTTAAGAAAAAGAGGAGAATAATTTTTAGAAACTCTGTCTTAAATGATAGAGTTTTTTTGTTTTAAAAAATTGGTGAAGTGAAAAAGTAAATTCCAGTTTTAAAAACTGAAAAAATTTGTAAGAGAAAGTTCTAGAAAATGGGACTTTTTTAAATAAATATTAAATAAA
>CASEYV010000033.1 GCA_949292245.1 uncultured bacterium | reverse complement strand
AAAAACAAAATATCAAGAATTTTAAAAAGGCATAAAAAGTGCTATATTTTGTCATGGGAGAAAACTGCAAATATTGATATTAAAATTAATTTTTTGAACTATTTTGCTCGAATCATATAAAATTCATAAATATTTTTCGTAAAAAACCGAAACTCAAATGAAGATAATCTTGATATTAAATAAATAATTTGATATAATATAAATACCAAAAAAACTTGTAATTTTTATTTTTATTAAATATTAACGATATAGAAATGGATGTGGAAAAATGAGTAAAATAAAAATATTTGGGCTTGGTGGGCTATCAGAAAGTGGAAAAAACTGTTATATAGTTGAAGTAGATGAAGATATATACATATTTGATGCAGGTATTAAATTTGCAAGTGGCAATCTTTTAGGAATTGATTATATAGCTCCGGACTTTAGTTATTTAATAAAAAATCGCAAGAGAATAAAAGGATTATTTGTAACCCATGGTCATAAAGAAAATATGGGAGCAGTAGTTGATTTATTAAAAGACATACCTGAATTAAAAATATATGCAACAAAATATACAAAATTTGAATTAATTGAAGATGGTGTTAATGAACATAATATAGTATTAATTAAACCTCACAAAAAAATAAATTTTGGTACGATATCTATTTTCCCAATTGCAGTATCACACAGTTGTCCTGATTCTGTAATGTATGTAATAAACACAAAAGATGGAGCAATTTGTTATACTGGTGATTTTTTGATTGACCCTAGTATGTTAGGTTCTTATGATATGGATTTAGGTAAAATAGCATATATTGGTAAACAAGGCGTATTATGTTTATTATCAGAATCATCTTTTGCAGAAAAGAATGGTCAAACATCACCAAAGCATCGATTAGTAGAATTTTATCATAATATTATAAATCATCATAGTACAAGAATTTTATTTTCAGTATTACCAGATCACTTATATACAATTGCTGAAATTTTTGAAGCGGCACAAAATGCTCATCGTAAAATAGTTATAATGGGTAAGAGATTACAAAATGTTATAAACTTTAGTAAAAACGAAGGTTATTTAGATTTTAATCCTGAAATTTTAGGTGATTTATCAAATATAAATGATGAAAATGCAATATTATTAATAATGGATGATAAAACAACTCCATATGCCAACATAAGTAAGATATTAAATGGTTATGATAAATTTGTAACTTTAAAAAACACAGATACCATAGTATTTGCAGAGCCAAGATATGATAGTACAGAAAAAATATTAGTTAGATTACAAAACGACTTAGCAAAATTTGGTTGTAATATAGAAACAATACCTAGTGATAAAGAAATTTTACATCATGCATCAAGAGAAGATTTAATGTTAATGATAAAACTATTAAATCCTAAATATTACATGCCAGTTAAAGGTGAATATAGATATATGGTAAACAATGCTGATTTAGCAAGTGTTTTAAAAATACCAGATTCCAACATATTATTAAAACAAAATGGTGACATAGTAACATTTGAAGATGGCAAACTAGTTGACAATTTTGATAGAATAAAAGTTAATGATGTATTAATAGATGGTTCTAGCAATGATGATGTAGGGGATTTAGTAATTAAAGATCGTGAGATGTTATCAGAAAATGGTATTGTATTAATAAGTGCCACAATAGACAAACAAGACAAGGTTTTATTAGTAGGACCTGAAGTTACAACAAGAGGCTTTATATATGTTAAAGATTCTCAAGACATGATTAAAGAAATAAAAAACATATGTGAAGAAATTATTAACAACAATATAACTCCAAAATATGTTGATTTTAACCAAATAAAAGTTGAGATAAGAGAAAAATTAGGAGATTATTTATATCAAGAAACAGAATGTAAGCCAATGATTATAGCAGTAATACAAGAAGTATAATGAAAATAGGGGTTTAGGATAAAAACTAAGCCCCAATATTTTAAAAAATGCAAATAATCAAGAAAATCAAGAAAAAAATCAAGAAAAAAATAGAAAACCAATTGACATTTAATATAATTTTTTATATACTATTGGAGTAATGCCCAATTAGCTCAGTCGGTAGAGCGCACGGCTGTTAACCGTTAGGTCGTAGGTTCGAGTCCTACATTGGGCGCCATAAGAAAATAACAAGTCTACTAATCTAGATTTGTTTTTTTGTTTTAAAATATTTTTAATATAAAAAATATATGATATAATTAATAAAAGGAATGTTATAATGAAAGATATCGAAAGAGAAGTAAAGAATATTTATAATATATTTTGGATATTTATAATAGCATCAGTATTAGGTTATTTTATAGAAGGACTATGGACATTTTTTAAAAAAGGAGTTTTAATAAATCACTCATCTGTGGTGATTGGACCTTTTGGAATGGCATATGGTCTTGGAGCGATAATTTTAACTTTTTTACTATATAAAAGAAGAAAAGATAATTTATTAAAGTTATTTTTAATAGGATTTATTAGTGGAACAATACTTGAATACATAATGAGTTTTGGTATGGAACTAACTTTGGGTTTTACAGCCTGGAACTATTCATCTAAATTTTGGAATTTAAATGGTCGAGTAAGCCTTTTATATTCTATTTGTTGGGGTTTATTAGCGGTAGTATGGGCAAAATTAATTTTAGAAAATTTATTAAAATTTATTAAGAAAATGGATTATAATCTTGGTAAAAAGATTGCTTATGTTTTAATAGTTTTTTTAGTATTTGATGGTATACTAACTGGAGCAGCTTTGCAAAGGTCACGAGCAGAAAACAAAGGTATTCCACCAAGCAATCAATTTGAAGAATTATTAGATAAAACATTTAATAAAGAGTATTTACAAAATATGTTTAACAATAATTGGGGTGAATAAAAATGAAAATAGTAGTTTTTACATGTAGTACAGGTGGTGGACACAATGCTTGTGCCAAATACATAAAAGAAGAATTTATTTTAAATGGTATTGAGTGTGATGTCAAAGACTATTTTGAATTAGTTAATGACAAAGCATCGGGAATGGCTGAAAAACTATATTTAGATACAACCAAAGGGAAGGGAAGTATCTTTGGTGGGGTATACAAACTTGGAGAATTATATAGTAAAACAAATATACCTAGTCCTGTATATGGACTAAATATGTTAGTTAAAGACAAATTAAAGAATTATTTAAAAGAAAACAATTACACTTTAGCGATAGGAACTCATCTATTTCCTTGCTTAGCACTTACAAAATTAAAAAAAGAAGAACCAATACATTTTATAAATGTAGCAACTGATTATGAATGTATACCTTTTTGGGAAGAAACCAATCCTGATGCATTTGTAATACCAAGTGTATTATTAAAACAAGAATTTATAAAAAAAGGATTTAAAGAAGAAACGCTATTACCAATAGGTATACCGGTATCAACAAATTTTATTAATGCTACAGAGTGTAAAGAATTGCCAAAAGATAAAGACATAATATTAATAGCATCAGGAAGTATGGGTTTTGGCAACATAAAAGAAGTGGTATTAAATATTTTAGCCCAAATAAACAATGTATATGTACTTGTTGTCTGTGGAAATAATGAAACTTTAAAAAATGAATTAAGTCAAATAACAAACCCTAATTTAATAGTAAGAGGATTTGTTAACAACATGAATGAACTTATAAAATCAAGCAAGATAGTAATAAGCAAACCAGGAGGATTAACAACAACTGAAGTTGCAGCAATAAACAAGCCATTAATTCATATAAATCCTATTCCTGGAGTAGAAGATTACAATGCCGCTTTTTTTGCAAGTAATTATATGAGCATTAGAGTAAATAATGTTAATAATTTAGTAACAGAAATAAATCGTTTATTAAATGATGTCAATCTTCAAAATTTAATAATAGAAAATCAAAAAAAATACATTAATAAAAATAGTGCAGCTGATTTAGTAAAATATGTTAAAGAAAAATATGGGAGTGATTAATAATGAATGAAGAAAAAATAAGCATGTTAGAAAGATATGGTGTTGATTTAACTGCAAAGGAATATATAACAGACCCAGCCATTGCTAGAGATGAAGAAATCAAACAAGTAATATTAACACTATTAACTCCAGAAAAAAGTGCCTTATTAGTAGGTAAACCAGGTATAGGTAAAACAGCCATAGTTGAAGGATTAGCATATCGTATTCAAAGAGGAATGATACCAGATGCCCTAAAAGGTTGGGCATTAATTAAGGTAAACATTACAAGTTTAATTGGTTCAACCAACAGTGAAGGCCAAATAGAAAATAGAATTGACTTATTAGTAAGAGAACTTGGGGAAAGAATAAACACTATTATATTTATAGATGAAACTCACTTATTAGTTAATAAATCTGGTGGACTAGATTTTGCAAACATGTTAAAAGCTGGTTTAGACCGTGGTACAATTAAAATGATTGGAGCCACAACCACAGAAGAATATGAACAATACATTCTTAGAGATAGAGCTTTTTTAAGAAGATTTCAAAAAATTGATGTTTTAGAAGCGGACAAACCAACAGTAGTAAAAATATTAATGGGAACAATACCTAAATTAGAAAAACAAATTGGAGTAAAACTTAATTATCAACCATTTGTTACAGAAAAGATAATGGCTTTTATAGTTGAAATGACTGATGAATACAAAAGAGTATATGAAGTTGCAAGTAGGTATCCCGATATATGTTTAACTATTGTTGCTAATGCTTTTACCTATGCCCTCTATGATAATCAAAAAATTGTAACAATTAAACATTTTTATAAAGCAGTTTGCAATGCTAAAAACATATATGAAGATGCTAAGAAAAAAGAAATAGAAAGATTCAAAACTACTTTTGCAGATTTAATAACTGCTGAAGGAGTGGATCTAAACGATACAGATTAAAATTCATTAAAATCATTAATAGAGTTATTAATGGTTTTATTTTGCTCATTAATAATTAAATGAGTAGTAGTAAGTAATAAACTAGCAATTGAATTAGCATTAATTAACGCTTCTTTTAAAACATTTTTACTATCAATAACAGTAGTATTAGTTTTATTTTCAAAAACTTTCTTTTTAACATTATAAACAACATTATAATTATTATTTTTTATATATTTTAAAATATTTTCAACCTTTTCTCCATTATTAATTAATATTTGTTTAAATGGGGTTAACAAAGATTTACTAATAATATTATTTGCTTCATTATTAATAGATAAACTATTACCAATATATAGTAAAGGAATACCACCCCCTAATAAAACACCATCATCAGCAGAATACAAAGCATTTAAAGCATCTTCAAAACGCATTTTCCTTTCTCTTCTTTCGATACTAGTATTACCCCCAACATAAATTATTCCATAATTATTTTCAAGTTTGCTTAATCTATCTTTTAATATTTCTAACTCATATTCTTTTTCCTCATTTTTAATTTCTTCTTTTAATTTTTCAATTCTTTCCATAATTTTTGATGATTTAGATTGAATAAATGTAGTAGTATTATTATCAATAATAATTTTTTCTAACTTACCATAATTATTATTAGTATTTAACAAAGATATCAAATCGTCAATTATACTAAATTTTTTAACACCATATTCATAATTATTTAAAAGAATAATATTTTCTTTTTCATAATTTAGTGCAAGAGCCTCATTAATAACGGTATCACTATAACTATCTGCTAAAACAAATAAACATTCATTTTTATTTAAAGAATCATTTATATAATTATCTAGTACATCCATATCAATAACTGGGGTATCAAATATAACTAAATTAGGGTTATTAATAGTTATACTTTGTTTATTTTTTAAAAAATATGGTGAAGCCAAGGAAGTATCAATAAAATATCCAGGCATAATTTCTGTAGTATCCTTATTATCTTTAGTATTTTCCATTATTTTTATATTTTTACATTTTTTTAAACTCAAATAAAATTCAGTAATAAGGTTACCAATTTCTTCATCATTTGCTGAAATACTTGCCAATAGTTTTAGATGTTCATCAGTTGTATTAATAGTTAAATCATCTAGCATTAAAACAACATTATCAATAACTTTTTGTAATTCATTTTTTAATTTAATAGGATCATACCCTTTTTTAATAACTTCCAATCCATTAAGAAAAATACTTTCTAGCAAGCATATAGTTGTAGTAGTACCATCACCAACATTATTATTAGTTTTTAAAGAAGCTTCTTTAATAATTGATAATATAGCACTTATAACTAGGTCATCTGAATCAACTGCATTTGCAATAGTAACTCCATCATTAGTTATAAATGGAGATAACGAAGCATCATTTATAATAACATTAGAGCCACTTGGTCCAATAGTAGTTTTAACAGCATCTCCGATTAGTTTTACACTTTCTTCTAAATATTTATATAATTCTTCACTTTTTATAATTTTTTTCATAACTCATCATCCATTTCTAACATATTTTTCCAATATTTTTTAGGCATAAAATTCATTTGACATCTTCTATTTTCTCTTTCTTTAATAGCAATAGTTTTAAAAAACTGTTTCCACAAATCTCCCCAATAAACATCATTATCATCAAAATTTATTTCAATATCATTTTTATCAATAAGATAATATTTCTTTTTATCATAAATACTAACAATATTATGACTAGCATCTTCAATAATCCAATATTCATTTTTTAATCTTTTAGCAAAATGAATAGATAATAATTCAATAATATTGTTGTCGGGATTTATTTTAGTATACAAAAACTTATCATTAATTAACCTAAATCTAATAAAACCTTTTAACAAATGACTTTCTCTAGATACTTTATGTTCTATTTCAATTGCTTTATTAACACAAGATAAATTACGATAATTAAAAATATTATTTTTATAAATGTAATAATTTAACAAAAAATAATATATTAATAATTCTTTTTTCTCATAATTACTTAAATAAACATAATAAATAATTTTAAAAACTGATTTATTATTAATTTCTAATAAATCATCATTAATATTGGGTTTTAATGAATAATCTAAAAGGTTAGGTACATACAAGTTTTCATCTACAATATTTATTGGTTTTATTTTTTCTTTAAATAAGTATTTAATAGTTGCTAATAAATTATTTAAACTACCATCATATAAAATAACATAATTCATTAATCAAACAAACTCAACTGAACATTATTATTTTTATTACTAATTAAATTAATAGCGATTAATTCTTTATTTAGGTAATTTAAATTATTATAAAATTTATTATTACAAGTAATAAAATACTTAGCCTTTTTAATACTTATTCCCATTTTAGTTAAATCTTTAAAATCTATAGTAAAGACTTTTCTAGCACTAATTATTTTTTTTGCGGATTTTAACCCAATTCCAGGTATTCTTATTAATTCATTATAAGATGCTTTATTTATTTCTTTAGGAAAGTATTCTAAATGTCTTAAAGCCCAATCAGTTTTAGGATCCACCAAATAATTAAAACTAGTATTATTATCAAATAGTTCATCAACTTTAAACTTATAATACCTAAGAAGCCAATCTGCTTGGTAAAGACGATTTTCCCGAAGTAGGGGAGGCATACTTATCGATGGCAACAATTTATCTTTATTAATTGGTACATATGCCGAATAAAAAACTCTTTTTAAATGATAAGTATGATACATATCGTTACTTTTTTTCATAATTGTATAATCACTATCTTTAGTAGCCCCAATTATCATTTGAGTACTACTACCAGCTGGAGCAAATTTTGAACTAATATTATTTCTAATAGTAAGCATGCTATTAGAAATTTCATTACTTTTTTTATCTGGAGCAAGCATTTTTAAACTATCATCAGTAGGAAGTTCAATATTAGTACTTAATCTATCAACTAAACCACCCAATTTTTTAATTAAATATTCACTAGCACCAGGAATTGCTTTAGCATGAATATAACCATTAAACTTATATTTATTTCTAAGAAGATATATCGTTTCAATTAATTTTTCCGTTGTATAATCAGGATTTTTAATAATAGCAGAACTCAAAAATAATCCTTCAATATAATTTCTTTTATAAAAATTTATCGTTATTTCACAAATTTCTTCTGGCGTAAAGATTGCTCTAGCAACATTATTACTTCTTCTATTAATACAATATTTACAATCAAATATACAAGCATTAGTCATTAATATTTTTAAAAGCGAAATACACCGGCCATCATTTGCAAAAGAGTGACATATACCCCCAAATGCAGCATTACCTAAACCATTATTATTTTTTCTTTTACTACCACTAGAAGAACAAGAAGCATCATACTTAGCGCTATCAGCTAATATAGTTAACTTTTCCATCAATGTCATAAATATCACCATTAATATTATAACACAAAATACGAAAATTTGTTTGCTAAACTTTTCCAAAAAAAATAGCTTTACGCTATTTAGTCATCATAATTAGTTATAAATTCCAAATTATCTTCGGCTTTATCTAAAATATCTTCAATACTTTCCAAGTCATAATCATAATTTCTAAAATCATTATAAGATAAAGTATTATTTCTATACATTCTTTCTAATTCATCTTCATAAGTGTCTATTTCATTATCCAATTTTTCTATTTCTACTTTCCATTCCCAGAATAAATTAATAGCATCACTTCTATTACTTGGAGTACTTAATTTATTTATACTATCAAGTAAATCATTAGCTTTATTTTCATAATCTTTAATAGTATTTTCGATATTAGAAGTATCAACAGTTGTAGTACCCTCGCCATTATTAATAACAGAATCATTAGAAGAATTTATATTGTTTTGATCAAGCAAAGCATCAATTTTATCTTCTAATAAATCTACTTTATCTTCTAATCTATCTACTTCATTATCACAACCAAAAAGTAATAAAGAAATACCAATAATAATAATTAATTTTCCAACTTTCATAACAATCACCTAATTAATTTTAACATATAAAGGTCTATTTGCCTAGAGTATATTTTTTTAAAATAAATCAACAATAATAATGGTGATAAAAATGCGTAAAACAAACATATCATTTGGTTTAGTAAATATACCTATAAATATTAATCCTATAATACAAGATAATGATATAACTTTTAATCAATTACATAAAAAATGTTTGTCAAGAATTAAATATATAAAATATTGTCCTCATTGTAAAAAAGAGGTCAAACAAGAAGAAATAATCAAGGGCTATAAGATAAGTGATAATGATTATATAACTTTAACTAATTCTGAATTAAAAAGTTTACAAGTAACAAATGAAGATAATATAGAAATTATTGGTTTTATAAATAGTTTAGAAATTGATCCTATATTTTATGAAAAAAGTTATGTTATAACTATTACTAAAAAGAGTAAAGCATATTCTTTATTTAAAGATGCATTAGAAAAAAGCAAAAAAGTAGCAATTGCCAAAACAGTTATAGCGACCAAGTTTTATTATGTAGCAATAAGGGTAAAAAACAATCATTTATTAATGAGTACTTTATATTTTAACGAAGAAATTAAT
>CASEYV010000032.1 GCA_949292245.1 uncultured bacterium | reverse complement strand
TTTTGTGGGTTTAGATGAATATTTAAAATTTTTAGATGAAATAAAAGTTGATAGTATTATAGTTAGTGATATATCTGTAATAAAAAGAGTAAAAGAACTAGGCCTTAATTTAGCAATGTGTTTATCAACTCAAGCAAGTACATTAAATTCAAGATCTGTTAATTTCTGGCGTAAGCTTGGAGTAACAAGAGTAGTACTTGCTAGAGAAGCAAGTCGTGAAGCAATTAAAAGAGTTAAAGATACAGGAATAGAAGTTGAAGCATTTAATGAAGTAGATTTAACTATTACTCCAAAAGATTTAAATATGGTTGAATTTTTAGAAGAAGAAATAAATATGGGAATAGATTCTTTTAAAATAGAAGGTAGAATGCGTTCTATATACTATGTTGCAACAGTTATTTGGTGTTACCGTAAGATGATAGATAAAATTTTAAGTAAAATACTTACAGAAAATGAAAAAAGATATTATTTAGCAATATTAAATCGTTGTGCCAATAGAGAATCAGCACCACAATTTTTTGATAAATTGCCGGGGGTAGAAGAACAATATTTCAATACAAGAGATGAAGTTTCTAATCAAGATTTTTTAGGTTTAGTAGTTGATTATGATAAAAATAATAAAATTGCAACTATTGATACAAGAAATTATTTTGAGAATGGTATGGAAATAGAATTTTTTGGTCCTAATACGGAAACTTTTAGTATGAAACTTAATAAAATATATAATGAATCTATGGAATTAATTGAAGTATCAAGACATCCAAAAACATTGGTAAAAATACCAGTTTTAAACGATGTTGAAAAAAATGATATGATGCGTTTAAAAGTGATTGACAAAAACGATTTTTTATAGTATCATTATGAACTGTAATATGAAGTAAAAAGGAGAAAATGTAATGAAAGATAAAATTATTATGACTGCTGAAGGTTTCCTTCAAGCAGAAGAAGAATTAAATGAATTAAAAACTATTAGAAGACCTGAAGTAATTAAGGCCTTAAAAGAAGCAAGAGCACAAGGAGATTTATCAGAAAATGCTGATTATGATGCAGCAAGAAATGAACAAGCTCAAATTGAAGCAAAGATTCAAGAATTAGAATATAAAATTGAACATGCTGAAATTATTGATAATAAAAATAAAGATATCGTTAATTTAGGTTCTGTAGTAACTATTAGTTATGATGATGGTGAAGTAGAAGAATATAAATTAGTAGGTTCAATGGAAGCAGATCCATTTGAAAATAAGATATCTAATGAATCCCCTTTAGGAGTTGCTTTATTATCACACAAAATTGGTGATATTGTTGAAGTTGCTAGCCCTAATGGGGGATATAATATAAAAATTGAAAAAATAGCATAAACTAACTTTTTATGAGTTAGTTTTTTTGTTATAATGGTATATGGAATTGCTAAAAAAATAAAAAGTAATTTGTAAAAATATTTGCTAAACTAGAATAATTATAATATAATAGTACTTGTTAAGGAGAAATAGATATGAAAAAAAATGTACATGAAATTGAAATTAAATTAGAAAAAGAATGGGTAAGTGCATTAGATGCAACATTTAAAAAGAAAAACAAAGAAACTAAGATTGATGGTTTTAGAAAAGGTAGTGCTCCAAAAGATGTTTATTTAAAACATTTTGGAATAGAATCTTTATATCCTGATGCAATTGATGTATCAATCAATGTTGCTTATAAAAGAGCATTAGATGAAAAAAAATTAGAACCTGTAGTAGAACCAAAAGTTGATGTTATAGGAATTAGTGATACTAATGTAATATTTAAATTTACAATAATTACTAAGCCAGAAGTTACTTTAGGAGAATATAAAAATTTAAAAGTAAAAAAAGAAAAAGTAGAAGTAACTGATGAAGAAATTGATCATGAAATTGAACATTTAAGAGAACACATGGCTGATGTAGTTGAAAAAGAAAATGGCCAAGTTGTTGAAGGCGATACAGCTGTAATTGATTTTATAGGTTATGTTGATGGTGAAGAACTTGAAGGTGGTAAAGGAGAAAACTTTCCACTTGAAATTGGTAGTCATTCATTTATACCAGGATTTGAAGAAGGTTTAATTGGTTTAAAAGCTGGAGATGAAAAAGAATTAAATTTAAAATTCCCAGATAATTATATTGAAAATTTAAAAAATAAAGAAGTTACATTTAAAGTTAAAGTAAATGAAGTAAAGACTAGAGTTTTACCAGAAGTTAATGAAGAATTCTTTAAAGATTTAGGTTATGATGATATTAAATCTGAAAAAGAATTAAGAGAAAAAATTAAAGGTGATATTCATCATCAAAAAGAACATATGGCTGAAGATACATTTATTGATAAATGTTTGGAAAAAGCAGCTGAAAATATGAAAATAGATATTAATGAAGAAATAGTTGAAGAAGAAACTACTCGAATGTTAGAAGAATATAAAAGACAATTGCAAATGCAAGGCATGAATATCGATGATTATTATAAGATGACTGGTTCAAGTGAAGCTGATTTAAGAAAATTAATGGAACCAGAAGCTACAAAAAGAGTAAAATATCGCTATTTAATCGAAGGTATAGCTGATGCTGAAAAATTAACATTTACAAAAGAAGAAATAGATGCTAGAGCAGAAGAACTTGCTAAACAATTTGGTATTACAACAGATGAATTAATCAAAGCCTATGGTTCAATTGATATAATTGAATATGATTTAAGGATGCATAAAGCATTAGAAATATTAAAAGAAAATAATTAAGAGTAACATTTTTAGTATTGATAAGGAGAAGTATTTATGGAAAACAAGTATAATTTATCAAGAGAACAAAATATATTTATTGCTAAAAGAAATATAGTAGATTATATATGGAAAAGCGCAAATTTAGAGGGAATAAATGTTACATATTTGGAAACTCAGGTTATTTATGATGGCGGGGTTGTTAATGGGTTAACTGTAGATAATATTATAGCAATAAATAATTTAAAATATGCTTGGCAATTTATATTAGAGAGTGAAAATTTAAGTTGCGATTTTAAATTGTTAACTTATTTACATAAGCTGACTTGTGATAAATTGGTTTTAAATCAAGATTTAGGAAAATTAAGAACTACACCAGTAAATATTGGGGGAACAAATTGGAAACCACAATTCCCTATTGAAAGTCAAATAATTGAAGAATTAGAGATGTTGCTTAAACAAAATCAAAAAACTAAAACAGAAATAGCAATAGAAGTTATGTTATGGATTATGAGAAGACAAATGTTTATTGATGGTAATAAACGAGTTGGCATGTTATTTGCTAATAAAATTATGATTGATAATGGTTGTGGAATAATAACTATTTCTCAAAAAGATCAACCTACTTTTTTTGAAAAACTAATTAGATATTATGAAACAGGAGATAATACTGATTTAAAAGAGTGGATTTATGATACAAGCATTGATGGAATAAAGTTAAATACTAATAATTAGTAATTAAAAAATTATATTATATTTTTAATAGCTTTAAAATTTAATAAAACTACAAATAAGATATTTATTATTTCAGCAATTACTAAACTATATATACCTATATGACACAAAGATAATATTGATAAAATGATTAATTTAATAAATACTCCATAAAGTGTTATTTTCATGGTTACTTTAGCATAACCAGTAGCTTGAAGGCTAGAAGTTAATACTCCTTCTAAATAGAATAATACGAAAAATGGAGCAAGAATTTTTATATATTTGCTACCAATTGTAGTTTTATATAAATAAAATAATAATGTATCTCGAAAGGCAAAAATTAGTGTTGAAAAAAACAAACCTATTAAAAAGGCAAATAAAAGTCCTTGTTTGATTCTTTTTTTAACCATTATTTTATTGTTATTAGCATGAAATTTACTTATTTCTGGTAATAATGAGCTGGATATTGCAGCAATAAAAAAAGATGGCATAGTAAGCAAGGAAATACTGTAGGCATTATAAGCTCCATATTCAGCTAAAACATAAGTACTTGAATAACCACTAATTATTAATAAATTTGTAAGAATGATAGGCTCAAAAAAATAACCAATATTACCAATAATTCTACTAGAAACTGATGGTAGTGATATATCTAAAATATCTTTAGTAATAGTATATGTTGGTTTTAAATTTGTTCTTAAATTAATTTTTTTAGGAATAAAAAATAAGAAAACAATAATTGATGATATTTCAGATACTATTGTTAGTAGGACTAAACCAATTACAGCAATCATTACACTTTTTTCCATTAAAATAGGTAAAACTGTAGCAATAATTATTAATCTAATTATTTGTTCTATAACATTACT
Source organism: uncultured bacterium (assembly GCA_949292245.1). GTDB lineage: Bacteria > Bacillota_I > Bacilli_A > RF39 > UBA660 > Onthocola_B. The sequence goes on along the minus strand of CASEYV010000032.1, from coordinate 7,983 downwards.
AGTAGCATGTGGTATCATATTTTGCTTGCCGGCGAAATATCCTTTTAAAACACTCGATATTGATACAAATGGTAAAGTTAAAGCCATTGCAACAAGTATAGGTCCTGCTTTTGGTTCTTTTAATAAATTTATAGCAATAAAGTCATGAGTTAATAAAATTATAAAAATTAATATAGAATTAATAATTAATATTAAAGCTGCGGCACTAGTTAGAATGCGAATACTACGTCCTTTATTTTCAGCAACTAATTTTGATATTGAGATAGGAATTGCTAATGTTGATATAGTTAAAAGTAGGGAATATGTGGGTGTAGCAATAGTATATAGACTAATACCATATGGTCCAATAATTCTAGTAAAAACAATTCTTATAATAAAACCTAATATTTTAGTTAGAAAGCCACTTATAATAAGTATTAACGTTGACTTTACAAATAAATTGTTTTTCATCCAATCTCCTTTAATTATTAATTATTTTGTTATATAATAAGTATATGAGTTTATTTATAATTACTTTAAATAAAATTTATAAGAGGTGAATACATTGGAAAAAGCAATAACATTTGAACAGTTAGAAAGTAGACTAAAAAAAAGAGAAAACTATGATGAAATAAAAAGAGCATATGAATATGCTTTAAAAGAACATAGTGGTATGAAAAGACTTACTGGTGATGATTTTATTACACATCCTTTAGAAGTTACCAAGATACTACTTGATTTAAATGTTGATGATACTACTATTATTGCTTCTTTATTACATGAAGTTATTAATAATGGTAATAAAACATATGAAGATTTAAAAGAAGATTTTGGAGAAGAAGTAGCAATGATTGTTAATTCAGTGTCTAAAATAAATAAATTAGAATTACCAGATAATAATGAATCTTCAGTTATATATCTTCGCAAAATATTAGTAGGACTTGCAGAAGATGTACGTGTTTTATACATAAAACTTGCAGATAGATTACATAACATGCGTACCAATTGGGCGATTAATCCTTTAAAACAAAAACAAAAAGCTAATGAAACAATGAATGTTTTAGTGCCAATTGCTCATCGCCTTGGTATTAATTCGATAAAAAGTGAATTAGAAAATTTATCACTTTATTATTTAAAACCAGAAGTTTATAATGATATATTAGAAAAATTAAATAATACTGTATCTGAATTAAATGACTATTTAGAAGAAATGAAAGAAAGTATTATAGAGTTACTTACTGATGCAGGATTAAAGTTTGAAATAAAAGGACGAGTTAAAAGTGTATATAGTATCTATAATAAATTACAAAATGGTAAGAAATGGGATAATATCTATGATATTTTAGCTTTAAGAGTATTTGTAAATACAGAAGCAGAATGTTATCAAGTTATAGGTTTAATTCATTCCCGTTTTAGACCAATGCCTAAGAGATTTAAAGATTATATAGCTAGCCCTAAAGAAAACATGTATCAATCTTTACATACAACTGTTTTTGGGGTAGAAGGTCAAGTATTTGAAATTCAAGTTAGAACTTATGAAATGGATGAAATTGCTGAAAAAGGTTTAGCAAGTCATTGGTCATATAAAGAAAAAGGAACTAAAAAAATTCAAAATATTATGGAACAAAAATTAGAAATGTTTCGTAATATTATTGAATCTAGTCAAGAAGAAAATGACATTGATTTTGAACAATCTATAAATACAGATTTATTTACAGATTTAATATATACATATACACCAAAAGGTGATGTAGTAGAACTTCCTATGGGCTCAACTCCGATAGATTTTGCTTATCGAATACATTCTCAAGTGGGAGATACAACAGTTGGAGCCATAGTAAATGATCAAATAGTACCTCTTTCATATACTTTACAAAATGAAGACGTAGTAAGTATAAAAACTAATCCTAATGCTACTCCAAATAAAGATTGGTTAAATATTGCTAAAACTAATCAAGCTAAAAATAAAATTAAAGCATATTTTAGTAAACAAGATAAGGAATTATACATTAGTAAGGGTAAAGAAATATTAGAAAAAGAATTAAGAAAGAGAAAATTAGCATTTAATGACGTTTTAAATAATGAAAATATAGAAAAGATTTTAAAAGAATTAAAACTAAAAGATTTAGAAGAATTATATTTAGGAGTTGGTTCTTTAAGATATACTGCGGGATATATTATTAATTTATGTAGTGATGAAGAAAAGCAAGTTGATGATATATTAATTGAAAAGAAAAGAGTAATACCTAAGATTAATTATAAGAGTGATATATTAGTTGAAGGTATAGGTAATATAATGGTTAATATTGCTAAATGTTGTATGCCTGTTAAAGGTGATGAAATAATTGGTTTTATTACTAAAGGACAAGGTATAAGTGTTCATAAAAAAGATTGTCCAAATGTTGCTAATAATTCTAATAGATTAATTAATGTATCTTGGAATATGGATAGTGTAAATTATTATTATACAAATATTTATGTATCTATAAAAGATACGAAAGATATTTTAGCAGAAGTAATAACTGAAATAGGTAAAAAGGATTCTTTAGTAAGGTCATGTAAGACATTAGATAAAGATGATAAATTAATTTATGAATTAAATATTAGAATAAAAGATACAAATGAATTAGAAAAAATAAAAAATGCTATATTGAAACTTAATGGTGTAGTAGATGTAAGTAATGTTTTACATTAAGGAGTATTTATGAAAAAAACAGTAATGGTAGATATGGATGAAGTAATTACTGAAGGAGGATTTCTTCATCTAATAAATGAATTTGCAGGAACAAATTATACAAAAGATGATGTTAAAGGATACTATATGCAGGATTTAATTTCTGATAAAGATGCTTTTTTTAAGTATTATATAACAAAAAATCAATATGATTATGGTATATTAATACCTGATGTAGTAGAAGTATTAAATATTTTAAAAGATTATTATGATATATACATTTGTTCATCTTATATTATTAAAGAAATTCCTAAAGAATGTGGTATTCTTTTGTTATACAAACATAATTATTTATGTGAAAAATTACCATTTATTCCAGTAAATAATTATGCATTTGTAAATAATAAATCTATAATAAATTGTGATATTAAAATTGATGATAAAATTGATAATTTAGTAAATGCTGATATCAAAATATTATTTACATCATATCATAATAAAGGCTTAGATGATGAATTTTTAAAAGAAAATGGGGTTATTAGGGCTAATAATTGGTTAGAAGTAAAAAATATTTTATTAAAGGAATTAGATAATGAAAGTAATAGTACAAAGAAGTAAAGAAAGTAGTGTTTCAGTAAATAATAAACTTATAAATAAAATCGATAGTGGTTTAGTTTTATTAGTGGGATTTACTGAAGGTGATGGTGAAAGTAAATTAGTAACTATGGCTAAAAAAATAGTCAATCTCCGAATTTTTGATGATGAAAATGGAGTAATGAATAAATCCATTTTAGATGTTGGTGGAGAGATTTTATCCATATCTCAATTTACTTTATATGCTGATACTAAAAAAGGTAATAGACCTTCTTATATTAATGCGTTAAGTGGTGATAAAGCAATAATTTTATATGATAAATTTAATGAAGAGTTAAATAAATATATTAAAACATATCCTGGGATTTTTGGTGCTGATATGCAAGTAAATATTACTAATTCAGGTCCTGTTACAATAATACTTGAATTATAGTTGACATAAGATATTTTTTGTTTTAAAATAACTTTTTATTAAAAGGAGTTGTTTTATATGGAAAAAAGTTCTTTTGAAAAGTTCAAAGATATTATAAGAAGACGGATAAGTATTGAAGAAGAATTCTTAAATGAATTATTAGTAAAAAGACAAGATATTTATCAAAAAATTACAAAATCTGTTGAAAATGAGCCATACGTAATAGGGGTAAAATTAAATGGTGATAGTCTTGAAATTATTATTCATGGAAAAAGAAAAAAAATAGAGCAAAAAGTATTAAAGGCATGTGATAAATTGCTTGGTGAATATGATTGTATAATGGAAAATGTTGAAAAAACTAAATTTATACTTTATAGACTTAAGTGTTTAGTTAGTTCTTTTGATAACGAAAAAGCCATTAATGTAAATGACAAATTGTATGATATTTTAAATGCTTTGTTTACTTTTTATAGTACAAATTTATTAACTTTAGAAGATTTTAATATTGTTTTAGGTTCATCTATTCATTTAGCTAGTAAAAAGAGAAATGAAAACCCTGCTGCTTTAGAAGAAGCAGCTGTAAGATTAGCTAAATTTTATAATATTAAAGGTGAATTCCTTTTTGGGGCTGATGATAGTTATTTAGATGCTTTTAATAATTTATTTAGAGCTATGTTTGAAAATACTGCTTTTGTAATAAATTTAGAACATTTTGAAAAAGTTTTAGAAGCTTCACAAAAATTAGATAATTTGTATCAAGAATATTGTGCCAACTATATTGCTAAACCAATAGAGAGTATAAAAGACATTCCAATAAATGAAAGTTTTTGTTTATCAGGTACAGAAGAAACAACTGAAATTGATAATAAAACTATAAAAGAAGTGATTGAAGGATTTGATTTAGAACTATGGCAAAAAGCTAATTTAAAAGTTCAAGAATTAAGACATTATGATACGATTAGACTGCAACTATTAGAAATTTTAAAAGAAATAAAATCAATTAAAACATTATATTTAGAAACAAATGATAATGAAGATAAATTATATTTGCGAGAAGAATTAGCAACTTTATTTGATAAATTAGCAGAATTATTAGAAGAAAAAGAAGAAAAAATTAATGATAATAATTTAGTCTTTTTAACTGATAAAAATGGTGTTTGTTATTTTTCTGAAGATGTAATGTCATTGGATAAAGGTATTAGAAAAAGGTCATATAATTTATTAAATAGAATAAAAGTTGAAAATGCAAAAACATTTAATAAAATACCTATAGATAATTATAATGTATTTCAAGTATTTAATAAAGAAGTTCAAATATTATTTTTAGAACTATATCCTGGTATATATTTGGTAATTGGAGTATGTATTATGGGAAGAAAAAATACAGATATATTAAATAGAATAAGTAATCCTAATAATAAAAAATATATTGATGATCTTATATTAATGATTAAAGATGAAGAATATAGAATGAAATTATTACATGATCATGCAACATTTGTTTTACCTGGTGCTTTAAATAGAACAAGGGAAAATATTGACAATAATTAAAAACTATTATATATTTATATTGTAAATTATTTGTTTATCCTAGTATTTAGTTAAATAATTTATAGAGAACAAGTGGTTGGTGAAAACTTGTAATTATGGCTATTGAAGATAAATAAACATATAAATAATTCGCTATATAGCGTTATCATTTAAAAGAGCATAGGTTCTATGAATTAAGGTGGCACCGCGGATAATCCGTCCTTAAGTTAATAGAGTCTTTTTATTTTTTGAAAGGGTGAATTTTATGAAATTTAATACTGATTATAATATTGGTAATTTAATTGAAAAAGTAGTATTAAATGGCTGGGTTGCAAAAACAAGGAATTTAGGGGGAGTAATATTTATTGATTTAAGAGATAGATCCGGTATAATTCAACTTGTTGTGAAGCCCGATAATGCTTTTTATGATTTAGCAAATACATTACATAATGAATATGTAATTAAAGTTGAAGGAATAATTGTAAAAAGAGAAAGCATAAATAAAACTATAGCAACTGGAGAAATAGAAGTAGAAGTACAAAATTTAGAGATATTAAATAAATCTTTAGAAATACCATTTTCTTTAACTGATGATACAACAGCTTTAGAAGATACTAGATTAAAATATAGATATTTAGATTTAAGAAGAAATGCTTTAAATAAAAATTTAATTTTAAGGCATAAAATAATGATGATTACTAGAAATTATTTTGATTCTTTGGGTTTTATTGAAGTAGAAACGCCAATGCTTTGTAAAAGCACTCCAGAAGGAGCAAGAGATTATTTAGTTCCATCTAGGGTAAATAAAGGTAAATTTTATGCACTTCCTCAATCACCACAATTATTTAAACAATTATTAATGGTCGGGGGAATTGAAAAATATTTTCAAATAACAAAGTGTTTTCGTGATGAAGATTTAAGAGCTGATCGCCAGCCAGAATTTACTCAAATTGATATGGAAATGAGTTTTGCTGATGAATTTGAGATAATGGATATTACAGAAAAATTAATTGCTAAAATTTTTAAAGAGGTAAAAGGTATTGATGTAAAATTACCTTTATTAAAAATGAAATGGGATGATGTCATGGATAAATATGGCTCAGATAAACCAGATTTAAGATTTGATTTACCAATTATAGATATAACTAATATTTTTAGTAATACTAATATTGAATTTTTACAAAATGTTTTAGTAAATACAATAGTTGTAAAAAATATGGCTAGTGAATTTTCAAGAAAAGATATTGATAAATTAACAGATTATGTAAAAACTTATAAAGCAAGTGGCTTAGCATATTTAAAAATGGAAGATGTTTTAAATGGCTCTATTGCTAAGTTATTAAGTGAAGAAGAAAAAAATAATTTAATTAAAGAATTAAATCTTGAAAATAATGATATATTTTTTATTGTAAGTGGCAAGAAAAATATTGTTAAAACTTCACTTGGAGCTCTTCGTTTAAAATTAGGTCATGATTTAGATTTAATAAATACTAATGATTATAAATTATTATGGGTTACTGATTTTCCATCATTTGAATGGAGTGAAGAAGAAAATAGATTTATGGCAATGCATCATCCATTTACAGCCCCAAAAGATGAAGATATAGATAAATTATTAAATGATAAAGAGCATTGCTATTCTAAAGCATATGATATAGTTATTAATGGCTATGAAGTTGGTGGTGGATCAATACGTATTCACCAAGAAGAAATACAAGAAAAAATGTTTGAAGCATTAGAACTTACAAAAGAAGATATAAATGAAAAATTTGGTTTCTTTGTTAATGCTTTAAAATATGGAACTCCACCACATGGTGGCTTAGCTTTAGGTCTAGATAGACTTACAATGATTTTAGCAGGAACTGATAATATTAGAGATGTTATTGCATTTCCAAAAACCGCTAATGCTAATGATTTAATGAGTGAATGCCCAAGTGATGTTAGTGATAAGCAATTAAAAGAATTAGGTATAAAGAAATTTGATAACTAAATATAGTATAAATGGAGGTGTTAAATTATGCATTTTGATGATGATGTAGCATAATGATAATAAAAAGTCTTGTTTATGAGACTTTTTATTTTTAAATTATATTTCTTTAATTAATTTAACAATATCTTCATCACTAATTTCAAGTATTTTAATGATTAATTTTAATGTTTTTAAACTAGGTCTACTTTGACCATTTTCTATTCTTTGTACTTGTCTAGGTGTAATATTTAATAATTCAGCAAGTTCTTCTTGCGTAATATTTCTCATTATTCTATATTCTCTAATCATATATATCACCTTAAGTTATAATTTCATAGAAAATACATCTTTTCCACGACATTAAATGTCTTTTTATAGACATCCTGTGTCGTGGTTATTTCTTTTTAATATAGTTAAAATTGTTATAGTAGGTGTAATTATGAAAAATAAAAAAAGAAATTTAATAATATTTAGTACATTTATAATATTAGTAATAGGAATATACTTAATTGTTCCTAAAACAAAAGAAGAAGTAGATGATAAAACAAAACCAAATGTAAATACAAATGGGTTTTTAACTTTAATGTTAGAACAAGATGATGGAACTTATAAAAGATCTTCTGCTAGCACATGGCCGGGGGATGGTTATGCTTTTAATAATGAACTTTCCGGTTGTGAAAGAGGTGGAGAATTAGTATATGATAGAGAAACTAACATAGTAAAACTAATAAGTAGTGGATCAGATAAATGTTATGTATATTTTGATAAATATAATGTAGCAAAAATAACTAATGTAACAAATACTAAAACAACAAATAGTGTAAC
>CASEYV010000031.1 GCA_949292245.1 uncultured bacterium | reverse complement strand
ACATATTATATCAAAAAATCTAAAAAAACAAAAATTTTTAAAGAAAGGATATAATATATTCAGTTCTTTAAAAAGAACTAATTATATTATACAAGGTGAAATGATGAATTTTTTAAAAAAATTGTTAGATAGTGAATATAAAGAATTATCAAGGTTTGAAAAGATTGCTAATGAAATAGAAGCAATGGAACCAGAAATTCAAAAATTAACAAATGATGAATTAAAGGAAAAAACCATTGAATTTAAAGCAGAACTTGAAACAGGAAAAACTTTAGATGATATTTTAGTACCTGCGTTTGCTGTTGCAAGAGAAGCAGCATATAGAGCCATTGGTGAAAAACCTTTTCATGTGCAAATGTTAGGTGGCTTAGCAATCCATTATGGTAATATTGCTGAAATGAAAACCGGTGAAGGAAAAACATTAACTACAGTTTTGCCCGCATATTTAAATGCTCTTGAAGGAAAAGGGGTACATGTTGTTACAACTAATGAATATCTTTCTCAAAGAAATGCAGAGTGGATGGGGCCTATTTATGATTTATTAGGCATATCTGTTGGAGTCAATCTTCGTGAATTATCCTCTAAAGAAAAACAAGATGCCTATAACGCTGATATAACTTATTCTACAAATAATGAAATTGGATTTGATTATTTAAGGGATAATATGGTTGTTAAAAAAGAAAACAGAGTTCAAAGAGGATTAAATTTTTGTATAATCGATGAAGTTGACTCAATTTTAATTGATGAAGCAAGAACTCCATTAATTATTAGTGGTGGTAGATTTAATTCAAAATTGATTTAAAAACTAAAAATGTATCTTTAACGGCGGAAGGTAGTAAAAAAGTAGAAAAAATACTTAATATTAAAAATCTTTATGATTTAGATAATGCTGTTTTAGTTCATCATATTAATCAAGCTTTAAAAGCTAATTATGGATTTAAAAAAGATATTGATTATGTAGTTGATAATGATGCAATTATAATAGTTGATCAATTTACAGGAAGATTAATGCATGGTAGACAATATTCAGAAGGATTACACCAAGCTATTGAAGCTAAAGAAGGAGTTACTATAAATACAGAAACTAAAACAATGGCTACAATAACTTTTCAAAATTTATTTAGAATGTATAATAAACTTGCTGGTATGACTGGTACCGCTAAAACAGAAGAAGAAGAATTTAGAAATATCTATAATATGTATGTTATTCAAATACCTACTAATAAACCAGTTATTAGAGAAGATCTTGCAGATTTATTATATCCTACTGAAAAAGGTAAATATCAAGCTATTATAAATTGTATAAAAGAAATACATTCTAAAGGTCAACCAATATTAATTGGAACAATTTCTGTTGAAGCAAATGAAAAATTGAGTAAAATATTGAAGCAAAATAAGTTGCCACATGAAGTATTAAATGCGAAAAATCATGAAAGAGAAGCTGAAATTATTGCTCATGCTGGAGAAAAGGGAGCTATTACTCTTGCAACTAATATGGCTGGTCGTGGAACAGATATAAAATTAGGAGAAGGTGTTCGTGAACTTGGTGGTCTTTATGTAATTGGTACTGAAAGACATGAATCAAGAAGAATTGATAATCAACTTCGTGGTCGTTCAGGACGTCAAGGAGATCCGGGAACAAGCCAATTCTTTGTTTCTTTCGATGATGATTTAATGCGTCGTTTTGGTACTGATAGAATAAAAAATATGTTAACTAATTTAGGTTTGGAAGAAAATCAGGCAATCAGATCAAAAACTTTAACTAAATCAATAGAATCAGCTCAAAAAAAGGTTGAAGGTAATAACTATGATTATCGTAAAAGCTTATTAGATTTTGATAATGTTTTAAATGAACAAAGAGAAATTATTTATGCCAGAAGAAATGAAATTTTAGATGAAGAATCTATACATGATACTATTATTGAAACTTTTAGAAATACTATTAGAAATTTAGTAGAAAGTCATATTCCACCAGAAAATTATTTGACCGAAAATGATAAATTAGAAATTGTTGAATATGTGAATACAAACTTTTTAAAAAATCAAAATTTAGAATTAAAAGATATAGAAAATCTTAAAGAACAAGAAATTTTAGATTATATTTTTGATTTAGTAATTAAGGATTATGAAAAGAAAATGATTAATTCTCCATTGATGAATGAATTTGAAAAAGCAATTTCGCTTCGAGTAATAGATTCCAATTGGGTTGAACATATGAGTGCTATGGAACATTTAAAAGAAGGTATTGGACTTAGAGGATATGCTCAAAATAATCCGGTTCAAGTTTATACTATGGAAGGTTTTGAAATGTTTGAAAGCCTTTTGAATAAAATTGATAATGATATTGCTTTATTTTTATTAAAAGCAGAAGTAAGACAAAATATTGAAAGAAAACAAACCTTACAAGGGCAAGCAAATGATGGTAAAGAAAAAGTAAAAGCATCACCAAAAAGAGTTACTACTAAAATTGGTAGAAATGATCCTTGTCCATGTGGCTCTGGTAAGAAATATAAGCAATGCTGCGGAAAGTAGTATAAAATAAGGAAAAAGTTAAATTTTATAAAATTAATAATTGGTTCGTATTTTATGACTTGTCCACAAAATAGTGCAAATATATAGTGAAATAAAGGTGTGAACAATGATTTTATGTGTTGGCACCTTTTAAAATCTAAAAGAAAAGGAGGTTTTTAATGGAAGAAAAGAACAACATAGTAATATATCAATTAGATGATGGCAAAACAAAAATAGATGTAAAAATTGAAGATGAGACAGTATGGTTATCGCAGCAACAAATGGCTGAATTGTTTTCTACTTCCAGAACTAATATTATTGAGCATATAAATAATATTTATTCTGAAGAAGAACTTGATAAGAATTCAACATGTCAAAATTTCCGACAAGTTCGAAAAGAAGGGAATAGAACAGTAAATAGAGAAATTCCTTATTATAACTTAGATATGATTATTTCTTTAGGATATAGAATAAAATCTAAGGTTGCTACTAATTTTAGAAGATGGGCAACCGAAAGATTAAAAGAGTATATGATTAAAGGATTTACTATGGATGATGAAAGGCTTAAAGGTAATGGAGGAGGCAATTATTGGAAAGAATTACTTGCTAGAATTAAAGACATAAGGTCATCTGAAAAAGTATTATATAGACAAGTTCTTGATTTATATGCAACCGCTGTCGATTATGATCCGAAAGATAGTAAATCAATTGAATTTTTTAAAATTGTACAAAATAAACTTCATTATGCTGCCCATGGACATACAGCGTCAGAAGTAATTTATGAAAGAGCAGATTCTGATAAACCATTTATGGGATTAACAACTTTTAAAGGTGATATTCCAGTTTTAAGTGATGTTGTAATTGCTAAAAATTATTTAAGTGAAGAGGAATTAAAAGTTTTAAATAATTTAGTGTCAGGATATTTTGATTTTGCTGAAATACAAGCTATTAGACATAACCCAATGCATATGGAAGAATACATTAGACAACTAGATACAATCCTTTCTAGCACTGGCGAAAAATTACTTGTGGGGGCGGGATCAATTAGCCATAATAGAGCAATTGAGAAAGCTAAAACCGAGTATAAGAAATATCAAGTTAAAACAATAAGTCCTGTGGAAAAAGAATATTTAGAAACTTTAAAAACGATAAGTAATAAGATAGATGATAAAACAAGGAATGAATAGAGTGTATCATATTGGCATACTCTATTTTTATATATAAATCAGAGATAGGAGAGTGATAATATGATTGGTATAAGAAAAAGAGGTAGCGTTTATCAATATTGTTTTGAAGCAGGTAAAATAAATGGAAAAAGAAAACAAATAGCTAAAAGTGGTTTTAAAACAAAAAATGCAGCCTTTGTGTCAGGACAAAAGTCATACGATGAATTTATTAATGGAGTAACTACTATAGAGTGTAATATATTGTATGGAGATTATTTAGATTATTGGATGAAATAGATTACAATGATACTATGTACTAAAATATGGTATGTATTAAAGCTGTATTGTCTATTAAAAATAATAAACAACATTATAATATAAATATAATAAATAAAGATAATATAGGCCATACATGTAATTGAGACTCTGGTAAGAAATATAAATAATGTTGTGGAAAGTAAGTCATAATAAGGGAAAACTTAAAATTTGAATATTAGTAAGTTGGGTCGAGTTTTATAATTTGTACACGTAATACTAACAAAATCTAAGAAAAATAAGAATGTGGACATCATTTTTATATAATTAATGATATAATAATGTAAAAGATTGTTAAGGAGTAGAATGATGATGAAGATTACAAATCAACAAATATATGAAAGAGCATCAACTTTATTAACCGATATTTATGGAAAGAATTCAACTTTTAGAAGAGGTCAATATGAAGCAATTGAATCAGTATTTACTCATAAAAGAACTTTAATTGTCGAAAAAACTGGATGGGGTAAAAGTTTAATTTATTTCATTGTCACAAAAATGTTACGTGAAAGAGGAAATGCTGCAACTATAGTAATTAGTCCTTTGCTAGTATTAATGGATAATCAAAAAGAAGCCGCTGAAAAATTAAATTTGAAATGTACAATTTTAAGTTCTAAGAGTGATAAAGATGATTTGTTAAATAAATGGGAACGAAATGAATATGATATTATTTTTATTACTCCAGAAACTTTGTTTAATGATAAAGTTCAAAGAAGAATTGATCGATTGAAGATAGGATTATTTGTTATTGATGAAGTACATTGTATTTCAGATTATGGCCATGATTTCAGACTGAAATACATGAGGTTAAAAGAAATTGTTGATAAGATGCCTTTATCGGTTCCCATTGTGGGAGTTACTGCAACAGCAAATAATTTTGTTATAGAAGATTTGAAATCTCAATTAGGGGATGAATTATTTGTGTTAAGAGGTCCATTAACAAGAGAAACACTGAATATTCAGGTTGTTAAATTAGATAGTATGGTAAAAAAATATGCTTGGATATTATCTAATATAAAAAATATGCCTGGTTCAGGGATTATATATTGTTTAACTCAACATGATTGTAATGATTTAGAAGAATTTTTAAAGCAAAATGGAATTAATTGTATGTCTTACCATAATGGTAATACTGATGCAATTAATATTGAAGCTATAAATAAATTTAGAAATAATGAAATTAAAGTTATAATTGCAACAATAAAATTAGGTATGGGATATGATAAAGAAGATATTGAATTTGTTATACATCTACAAATGTCTGAAAATATAGTTTCTTATTACCAACAAATAGGTAGAGCTGGAAGAAACATAGATAATGCATATATCTTTTTATTATATGATGTTAAAGATAAGAAAATTCTTGATTACTTTATAAATACGGCATTTCCTAAGGAAATTGAACAAGAAAAAATTTATGAAATTATATGTAATAATAATGGTATAAAAGAATATCAAATATTATCACAATTAAATTTTAAAAAAAATAGAGTAGAAAAAGCATTAGCTTTTTTAGAAAATGATGGATATATATATTATGATAAAAACAATTATTATTCCACTTCTAAAACTTTTAAATATAATAGGAAACACTATGAGCGTATTACCATTTTAAGGAAAAAAGAAGTTCAACAAATGATAGAATATGCAAATACAACAAAATGCTATAACAAATATTTAGCTAATTCTTTAGAAGATTTTACAGCAAAAGAGTGTGGAAAATGTAGTAATTGTACTGGAAAAAATGTATTAGAATTATCTGATTATGATTTTTATTTAGAAACTGCTACATGTTATTTGTATAATAGGTTACACATTATATCACCAAGAAAACAAAATGAAGAACATAAAAAATTAGATTACATAAATATGGATGGAATTTGTTTATCTTATTACGGTGATTATGGATATGGACAAATGTTGGAATATGATAAGTATAATGCTGAAAAATATAGAAAAGAAATTGTATATAGATGTGCTTCTGTAATAAAAAATGAATTTATGAATAAATTTGGTGTAAAATATATAACTTGTGTTCCATCTACTAATAATAAAAAGATGGAGATATTATGCAGAGACATATCATCGATTATTGGGATACAATTTGTTGAATTATTAGAAAAAAAAGAAAGTCTACATCAGAAAGAAATGGAAAACTCATATTTTCAATGTATCAACGCTAAAGAAAATTACAATGTAAAAAATTCAGACAAGTTAATCGAAAAAATAGTTTTGATTGATGATATTGTGGATTCTAAATGGACATTAACATGGTGTGGTTATTATTTGATGCAAAGCGGAATAAAAGAAGTTTATCCATTTGCAATTTCTGATAGTAGCAATAGGAGGATAGAACAATGAATAACAATTCAAAAGCAATAATGGTATTATGTAGTTTTATTGGTGCAAAAGAACAAAAAGTAACTCCTTTACAACCAAAAGAATGGAGTGAATTGGCTCTCAATTTAAAAAACAAAAAATATCAGCCATATCAGTTGTTAGACTTTAATGATGATATTATTAATGAATTGGAACTTGATGAGGTGCTAAAGAATAGAATTAGAGCATTAATATCTAGAAGTTCTGCACTTACATTTGATTTAGCAAAATATGAGAAATTAGGAATAAAAAGTTTGACACGCGCTGATAAAAATTATCCTAAATTATTAAAGGATAAGCTTGGTAATTCATGTCCTCCAATACTATATTATTGTGGTAATTTAGAACTTTTAAATAAAGATTATATAGGTTTTGTTGGATCGCGAGATATAAATGAATCTGATATTGAAATTGATCATAGTTTTGTAAAAGTTTGTTTAGAAAATAAGCATGGTGTTGTTTCAGGAGGGGCTAAGGGAATAGATTCAGAATCAACTAAGTATTGCTTAGAAAATGATGGTAAATGTTTAGAAATTCTTTCTGACTCAATGCTAAAAAAATTAAAAAATAAGGATTATATGAATTATATAAGAAAAAATAAATTATTATGTATTTCTTTTGCATCACCAGAAGCAACTTTTGATGTTGGAATGGCAATGATGAGAAATAAATTTATTTATTTATTTTCAAAAGGTACAATTGTTATCACTACTTCACATAAGACAGGTGGAACTTGGGCTGGAGCAATAGAATGTATAAAAAAAGGTTACTCTCCAATATGTGTTGTAAATAATGGCAAGCCTGGTAATATGGCTTTAATTAAATTAGGAGCAAAATCTATAGATATAAACTGGAATTTTGAATTTAATCAAATAATTTTGGGTAATAACAAAAAAGAAAAAAAGTTAAAAAACAATCAAAAACAAATGAGTTTGTTTGATGATATATAGTTTAATATTGTGTTTATGTAGAAAAAATATGAGTAATTTATAGATTAGAAAATAAACAAAAATATTATAAACAACTTAGGTTTACAATGAAAGTTTTGCTATAATTATTTTATAAAAATATATTTTTTTAGTAGAAGAAAGAAAAGAAATTAGTTAGAGAAGTTAAAATAAATAGTATATATTATTGAAGTTGTACTAAAAATTCATATATGATTGTAGTATATCAAAATGGTAGTGAAGAAACTATTAGTGATGCTTTAAAATATAATAATATACAGATAAGCGATTTTGCCAATTTTAATATCAAATATATAAAATTGGCAAAATAAAAAATTGATAAATGTTAGGAAAGGAGAATTTTATGTTAGAAATTATAGGAACAATTTTTATTATTGTTGTTGGTTGTATTAATCATTTTTTATATGACTGGTTGCATCATAATAAAATTATGGGATACTTTGCAGCTGTTAATGAATCTACTTGGGAACATTTAAAATTAGTTTTAATGCCAACATTTTTATGGTTAGTTGTAGAATATCATTTTTATTTTGACAATCCTAATTTATTTTTTGCTCGTTTTATTAGTTTGTTAGTAATGTTACTAATAATACCACTCATATTTTATGCATATACATATTTTACTAAAAAGCCTATTTTGTTTATAGATATTACTACTTTTGTTTTATCTATTATAATTGGTCAATTTGTATTTTGTAAATTAATTAATTTAGAGTTTGAAAATATAATCTTAATGCATGTTGGATTTATAGGGTTATTGATTATATTTTTAGCTTATATTATAAATACATATGTACCAAAATATAATTTTTTATATAAAGATCCAATAACTAAAAAGTATGGGGTAAATGGCCATTATGATGCTAAAAATTATTAATTTTATGTTATAATTTTTTATATAGAAAAGGAGATAATTATGAATAAGTTTTTAAAATGTTCTTTATGTGGTAATTTAGTTGAAATAATTAATGATTCTCATATTCCAATTGTTTGTTGTGGAAAAAATATGGAAACATTAGTTGCTAATGATACAGATGGAGCTATAGAAAAGCATGTGCCAGTTGTAAATATTGATTGTAATAATGTAGAAATTGTTGTGGGGGAAACTTTACATCCTATGCTAGAAGAACATTATATAATGTGGATACATATTTTTACTAGTAAAAAAGAATATCATTTTGATTTAAAACCTGGTGCTGATCCTAAAATTGTTTTTGTTAAAGACGATAATGAGGAAATAGAAGAAGTACTAGCTTATTGTAATTTACATGGATTATGGAAAAATGAATGTTGATTTTAGATTTTTAGATAAATATTTATTTACTCATTCTCCTGGGTATGTAATAGAAATATATAATAATGGTAGTTTTTTTGAAAAAGTTATAGGTTATAAAACATTAACACCATTAAAAAAAACATGTGATGAAAATACATTGTATGATATAGCATCGTTAACTAAAACTTTTACAGCTACTTTAATATATATGGCATATCAAGAAAAAAGAATTAGTTTAAATACATCGATTTATGAAATAGATGATAATTTTATTAATTTAAAAGATGTAACAATAAAAGATCTATTGTGTCATAATCAAGAAATTTATACTAATGGTTATTTAGGGGATGCCGAGAGTAAAAATGAATTTTTAAATATTTTGTATTCTGCTTTTAAAAAATCAGATATTCCTACATATGTTGATACACATTATATAATTTTATCTTTTTTGCTAGAGAAAATATATAATAAACCTTTTGATAAATTAATATTGGAAAAAATTTCTATACCGTTAAATTTATCAAGTGTTACATTTTTCCCTGATAAAAATTTATGTGCTCCCAACGAAATTGATATAGGTGAAGTTCATGATAAAAAAGCTAGAGCTGCAAAAAAATTAGGATTTTGTGTTGGACATGCAGGATTATTTTGTAATGGCCATGATCTTTTAAAATTTTTGCTTTCATTTTTTAATTATTCTTTATTGGAAAAAGAAACTATAAGTTTAATGTTAAAACATAATGATATAGAAAAATATAATTTAAAAATATTAAGAAGTTTAGCAGATAAGAATGGAGATATTAATTCTTTATATTGTGAAGTTATAAAAAGAGAAAAAGATTTATATCTACCTTTAAACTATAATTTTATGGGAACAAGATACAAAAATAAGATTATGGATCTAAATGATGTAGTTATGCCTAGTGATAATTCTATTTGTTTTTCAGGCTTTACAGGCCCAATGTTTCAAATTGATTTTGAAAATAGAGTTATAATAGTAATAATGTGTAATTTATTATATAATACAAAATTAAATAGAAAAGAAAGGAAAGATAAAACAGTTGAAATTATAGAAAATATTGTTACGCAAATTTATTAATGATTGTAAAAATATGTAAAATTGTTTTTTTTGTTATAGTTAATTGATTTTTAAATTTAAGCCTGATATTTTATTAGTATAAGGAGTGTTGATGTTTAATGTTTTGTCCAAATTGTGGTAAGGAGTTAACTGGAGAATATTGTAGTAATTGTGGAAACAAATTTACAAGCACAGTTGAAAATAATGATGTTAATAATTGTACTAGAGAAGAATTATTAAATGCCTATGCAGGTAAAAATGCAGAAAAGGTTTATAATCGAAGTTGGAACTGGAGTGCTTTTTTCTTTGGCCCTGTTTATTATTTATACCGTAAGTTGTGGTTAGAGGGTGCTATACTATTTGCAATAAATATTATTTTTAACCTTTTATTTAAAGATGCTATTAATTCGTTTGTTAGTTTGATTCTTAGTTTAGGAATAACTATAGCTGTTAGTATATTATTTTGTAAATTTTATACTAATAAAGCTAACAAAAAAATAGATACTATATTATCTTATAATTTATCTAAAGAACAAACTATTTTAGAATGTCAAAGAGCTGGTGGTACAGCAACTTGGGTTGCAGTTGTATTTGGAGTCTTTTATGGCATATTGTTTGTTATAATGATTATTTCTATTTTCTTTTATGGCTTAATTTGGCCATCAGTTAAAGATAATTTAACCATGAATACTTGTGAAAATTTGTGTCCTAGTGGTGAAGTTAATTCTATAACGGAATCAGGTGCTTGTATTTGTGGTGATGGTTCTATAATAGATCCAGATAATTATTAAAATTGGGGCTGTCGGGAAATTAAATAAATAATTTCCAGTCAGTTTCTTTTTTTGGCTTTACACTCAGGAAAGACTTCTGACTGTAAAGTTGATGGAGCTTCCC
>CASEYV010000030.1 GCA_949292245.1 uncultured bacterium | reverse complement strand
TGTTGCAAGTGTTGCAATAAAAAGAATTAATGAATACAAACCTAAAAATTTAAAAATATTAATAACTGATGCCATAAACTTACCAGAAATATTAGAAAACAAAGTAGACACAATTTATTTAAATTTTTCTGATCCTTGGCCAAAAGGAAGACATGCAAAAAGGAGATTAACTTCTCAAAAATATTTAGAGACCTATGATAAACTTTTTAAAAACAAAGCTCACATCATCATGAAAACTGACAATGATAATTTATTTTTATACAGTATTGACTCATTTATTAATCATGGATATAAAATAGACAAGATAAGTTATGATTTACATAGTGAAGAAATTGATAATATAGAAACAGAATATGAAGATAAGTTTAGTAAAAGTGGCATAAAAATTAAATATATTGACGTTAAAAAAGACTAACACGTTCCTCTTTTAGCCAAAAATGGCAAAATTTATGTTCCGCTTTTCGCCAAAAATGACAAAATTTATGTTCCTCTTTTCGCCAAAATTATTGACATTTACTGAAAATCATGAAACGGAAATTTTATGATGTTTTAACAAATTGGGACAAATTACCAGATAAAATGCCATTAATGGTAGTTGGAGCAAGACAAGTAGGCAAGACTTACATAATTAATGAATATTGTCAAAAAAATTACAAAAATTATTGTTATATTAATTTATTTGATGATGATCGATTAATAAAATATTTTAATGAACTCGATACTTTTTCAAAAAAAGTAGAAATGTTAGAAGAAACATATAATATTAATTTGAAAGATAAAAACACAATATTATTTATTGATGAAGTACAAGAAAGTGAAAAATTTATTGAAGCCTTAAAACTATTTTGTGAACAAGGATATACCAATATTATTTGTGCTGGTTCACTTTTGGGAGTAAAACTTAAAAGACTAACAGCATCATATCCAGTTGGTAAAGTTCATGAAGAAAAAATGTATCCTATGGACTTTGAAGAATATTTATGGGCAATAGGCAAAGAAAGATATATTAAATTTATAAAAGAATCATTTAAAGATAATAGTGAATGCCTTTTACATGATGAATTAATGAATGAATTTAATAGATTCCTATTTTTAGGGGGAATGCCTAATATAATTCAAAATTATATTAATCATAATCAAAGTCTATCAGAAATGAATAAAGATTTAATTAAAGACATAATAAATTCATATATTCTAGATATGAAAAAATATACCAAAGATGATAAAGAAAATATTAGAATTGAAAGAATATACAATGATATTCCTAAGCAATTAGCTAAAAGTAATCAAAAATTTACATTTGCAAAGATTGACATACAAGATAACAGGAAAAGGGATTACATCACTGCACTTGATTGGTTAATATCAAGTTTACTTGTTTTGCCTTGTTACAATGTAACAATACCAGAATATCCATTAAAAGTATATTATGATTATGATTCATTTAAATTATACTTAAATGATACTGGTATTCTTTGTAATCTAGCAAGTATTACAAGTGTTGATGTTCTTATGAATAATGATTTAAAGTATAAAGGAATATTAGTAGAAAATTATGTTGCTACAGAACTTATGAAAATGGGATATGATTTAAGTTATTGGAGTAGAAAGGATAATTCATCTGCAGTTTCCGAAGTTGATTTTATAATTCAAAAAGATAGTCGAATAATTCCAATTGAAGTAAAAGCAGGTACAGACATGAAGTCTAAATCACTTGAGACATATAATAAAAAATATAGTCCAAAATTAATGGTTAAGATTTCCGCAAAAAATTTTGGATTAAAAGATAATTTAAAAACAATTCCTTTATATGCTACATTTTGTTTAAAAGATTTATAAAAAAATTCTATACCAATAAGGACAAATTAATGATTGCTACTTTATTAGTGGCAATTTTTTTGATATAATAATATAACGAGGAAAGAAAATGAAAAAAATATTTATAATTATTTTGCTAACATTAACTCTTACGGGTTGTACCAATATAAATGATTTAAGTTATACAGAAATAGCTAATAATTTTAGTTATACAGGTTCAAAGCCAAATGAATATCGGACAGGGTACAAGTATTACTTACCTAGAGGAATGCAAGTAGAAGAAGCCTCATTATTTAATGAAATACTAAGTGATGGACAATATTTATATTATTTATATGTAGATGCTGTAAGTTATCAAAAAAAAGTAACATTTAATTATGAAAAAAATAGTAATAGTGAGTTTTCAGCAAGTATTAAAAATAATAATAAATATGGATATATAGAAATAAATTTATATGAAAATGATAAATATTTAGTTGAAATTATGTATAATTATGCTAAAATAGAAGTGATAGTAGATAAACAAGATATTAAATTAAGTATGATATCTGCTATAAGCATCCTTCGGAGCATTGAGTATAATAATAATATAATAGCCAATTTATTAGAAGATGACGTATTAAATTATGCAGAAGAAGAGATGGATATATTTAATACAAATGGAAAAGATAATGAAACGATATTAATAGATCCGGACGATTACAATCCAGTAGAAGAAACAGTACCGGACACAGATTTAATAAATTAAGAAAGGTGAATAATATGGGATTATTTAATAAGATTAAAGATATATTATTTGAAGATGAAGAAGTAGAAGAAAATGACACTTTAAAAATAAAAGAAGAAAGAAAAGAAGACAAAAAGCCGATAGCAGAAAAAATTGAAATACCAAAAACAGAAACTCATACTAAAGTTGAAGAACCAAAGGAAAGAGAAGTAACAAGAGAACAACCAAAAGTAACTAGGGAAACACCTAACTATGATACTTTAAATGAAAGAGATTTATTTAAATCAGAAAACACATTTCCATTTCCTGATTTTGATGAAGAAGAATTTTCAACTACAATGAATTATCAACAAAAAAAGAGTTCACCAACTAATGTATTAGAATATGAAAAGAAGAAAAAACTAGAAAAGAGATATGATTTTGGTAGATATGAAAGAACAGAAACAAAAGAAGTAGTAGAAAGGAAAAAATTTAAACCTTCTCCAATAATATCTCCGGTATATGGAATATTAAATGAAGATTACAAAGTAGAAGACATCAAAGACGTAACTGAAGAAAATAGACAAAACAACTTAGATATAGAAAGTGTTAGAAAAAAGGCTTTTGGAGAAGTAGAAATACTTGAAGAACCAAAAGAAACAGTATATGAAGAAACAGTAACAGTAAAATTAAAAGAAAATGAAGCAGAAAAACAAAAGAAAGTAAAAACGATTGATGAGTTACTAGAAGATACAGCAGATATTGAAATAAAGATGGATAAAAAAGAAGACAAGTCTTCTGATGAATTAGATGATTATAATAAAATAGATGAAGAATTAGAAGAAATAATGCCAGAGAAAAATAAAGAACAAGAAGAGGAAGATGATGATACATTAGAAAATGATCTATTTGATTTGATCGATTCAATGTATGACAACAGAGAGGATGGTGATTACTAGTGGAATTTTGGTTAACTTTTTTACCATTAGTTATTTATATATTGTTAATAATATTATTAGTAGTAGGCATAATTTTAGGAATAAAAACTATAATAACAATGAACAAAGTTGAAAAAGTAGTTGACAATGTAAATGAAAAAGTAGAATCATTAAACAATGTATTTAACTTAATAGATTTTACAACTGATAAGATTGCAGCATTTACAGATAGAGTAGTTGATGTAGTTGGTTCAGTAGTTAGTAAATTATTATTTAGAAAAAATAGAAAGAAGGATGATTATGAAGAAAAATAGTGGTATTTCTAAATTTGTGGCGGGGGCTTTAGTTGGAGCAGGCCTAGGAGTTTTATTTGCTCCAAAGTCTGGTAAAGAAACAAGAGCAGACATTAAGAAAAAGTTAGATGAAATTATTGAACAAGCAAAGACATTAAAAGCTGAAGATGTAAAAAAAATGATACTAAAAAAAGTAGATGAAATACAAAAAGAACTAAAAGACTTAGATAAAGAAAAAGCACTAAAAATAGCTAAACAAAAAGCTAAGAAAATCCAAAAAAAGGCTGAAGATCTATATAAATTAGCAGTTGAAAAAGGAACACCGGTATTAGAAAAAACAACTAAGGAATTAAAAGAAACAACAGCAAATGCATTAAAGAAAATAGTTGATAAACTAGAAGAAGAATAAGACTCCGATTATGGAGCCTTTTTAAATTGAATAAAAATGAATAATTTGATATAATTAATACAGGTGAGAAAATTTAAATGGACGCAAAAAAAATAGGTGAGCAGAACAACTCATATTATATGTTAGATCAACATGAAGAAGATTATTATAAGTATTTAATTAGTAATTTAAACATATTACAAAATGGTGAAATAATAACAATATCATTTAGAAAAGATAGAGAAGGAAAAATAATAGCAAGAGGAATGCTAGCTGTAGATAGTAAAACACTTACATTTTCTTCGGAAATAGAAACAATTGATGATATAAATACAGAAATATATACTATATTAATGAATGGTTATAATGAAAGTATCTATTCAATTGATAAATATATATTAAATGAAAGTGATATAACAAATATATGTAAAATGGGAAAAAATCCAGTAGCAATAAAAAGTATTGCTTTATTTAATACTGAAAAAGTAAGTAGATAAATTTCATATCAATTTCACAATTAGAATATATAATAATATTTGGTGATGTTATGAATGTTTTAGTAGTAGATGATGAAAAGCTAATAAGAGATGTTATAAAAGAATATCTATTATTAGAAAAAATGAAAGTTATTGAAGCCGAAAATGGTGAAGATGCTATTGAAAAAGTAAAAAATAATGATTTTGATATAATTATTATGGATATTATGATGCCTAAAATGGATGGCTATTCCGCATGCAGAGAGATAAAAAAGATAAAAGATGTACCATTTATTATGCTATCTGCTAGGGGAGAAGAATACGACAAATTAATAGGATTTGATTTAGGAATAGATGATTATGTTACAAAACCATTTAGTCCAAAAGAATTAGTAGCAAGAATTAAAGCAATAACTAAAAGAAAAGAAACCAAAGAAGATATATATATAATTGCTGGAATAAAACTAGATAACATTGCTCATGATGTATACATCGATAACAAAAAAATATATTTAACACCCAAAGAATACGATTTATTAAAATATTTTATTGATAACAAGAACATAGCATTATCACGTGAAAATTTATTAAGTAACATATGGGGTTATGATTTTTATGGTGATGATAGAACTATAGATACACATGTAAAAACTTTGAGAAAGCATTTAGGAAAGTATAAAAATATGATAGTAACGGTTCGGGGAATGGGATATAAGTTTGAATATGAAGAAGAAAAGAAAAACTAGTATTCAATCAAAGACATTAATATATTTACTTGTTTTTAATGTTGTAATAATTTTACTATTATGGATATGTCAAGCATGGATATTCGATTTTTATTATGAAAAAGAACAAATATCAAATATGGACAATATTGTAGCATCAATAAAAGATGCTAATGAAAATGAATTAGATAGTTTATTACAAGACATATCATATCAAAATGAAGTATGCATATTAGTAATAGATGACTATGGTAAATATAGTAGTTATAATACAAATATGAAAGGTTGTGCTTTAAAGAACGAAAACACTAAAGTGCAAGAATTAATGGTTAATTTTATTAATGTTGATGCTGATTTTAAAGCATATCAATTTGTTAATGATGACAAACAAGTTGCGGCATTATTATATGGTTTAAAAAACAACAATCAATATACATTTTTATATTCCAATCTAGAAGATATATCTGATTTTACATTAATAATTAAACAACAACTTATGTATGTATGTTTTTTAGGTATTTTTGTAGCAGTAACAATATCAATATTTTTATCAACAAAACTAACTGATCCAATTGCAGAAATAACTAAAAAAGCAAAAAAATTAGGAAATGGCAATTACAATGTTGAATTTAAAGAATCAGGAATTAAAGAAATAGATGAACTTGCTCAAACACTAACTCAAGCTCAAAAAGAAATGGCAAAAACAGACGAACTTAGAAGAGATTTAATGGCCAATGTATCACATGATTTAAAAACCCCATTAACAATGATTAAAGCCTATGCGGAAATGATTAAAGATATTTCATATAAAGATAGAAAGAAAATGAATGAACATTTAGATATTATAGTAGATGAAACAGATAGACTTACAGTATTAGTTAATGATATATTAGATTTATCAAAAATGCAATCTAATGCTGATACATTAAAATTAGAAAAATTTAACTTAGCGGAAGAAATAAAATCAATTATAAATAGATATCAAATAATAAAAGAAACAGAACAATACACATTTAATGTTGAAATGCCTGAAGAGATATGGATAAAAGCAGACAAGAAAAAAATTAATCAAGTTATATATAATTTAATTAACAATGCAATAAACTATACTGGAGATGACAAACAAGTTACAATTAGAGTCACCAAACAAAAAAGAAGTTATTTAGTAGAAATAATTGATACCGGAAAGGGAATAAAAGAAGAAGAAATACCATATATATGGGATAAATATTATAAAAGTGATAAAAAACATCAAAGAAATGTTGTATCAACGGGTTTAGGTTTGTCAATAGTAAAACAAATATTAGAATTACATGACTTTGAATATGGTGTCAAATCAGTGTTAAAAAAAGGCTCAACATTCTATTTTAAAATTAAAATATAATTATTTCATACATCCAACACAAAAACTTCATAATCCTTTAGTATGATTAAAATGTAATAAAGGAGGGATGCCAATAAGTTAGAAAAAAGTAATACAATATTACAAACTATACACAATTAACATATAAACTCAAAACTCACACTTTTAAAAAGGAAGACGATTAATTCTTCCTTTTTGTTTTTAGATTAAAATATCGTCAAAAAACAGAATTTTTGACGATATTAAAAAAATTCAGACAAAAATGGCCTTTTTTGACGGAATTAACAAAATACATGACAAAATGTCATATATTAATTTAATATTGATTTAGGGTATGGTTTTCTAATATCTGTTCTTCCAACTAAATAATCAATTGAAGTATTATAGTAATTTGCTAAAATATTAATCTTTTCTAAAGGAATAATTTGTATACCTAATTCATACTTAGAATATTGTTGTTGAGTAGTATTTAATACTTTAGCAATATCACTTTGAGTTAAAGATTTATCTTCTCTTATTTCTTTTAATCTATTTATATACATTATTAATCACTAAACATATTTTCTTATACATCTAATTAAATGTAATGTATTTACTTCTTATTAGATGTAAAAATAATTATTTAATTATTAATAATTATAAAATATAATTGGTGATACTATGAAAAATAAAAAAAGAAATTTAATAATATTTAGTACATTATTAGTAATAGTAGTAGGAGTATATTTATTAATACCTAAAACAAAAGAAGAAGAAAGTAATAAAACAAAACCAAATGTAAATACAAATGGATTTTTAACATTTTTTAATAATGAACTATCCGGTTGTGAAAGAGGTGGAGAATTAGTATATGATAGAGAAACAAATATAGTCAAATTAATAAGTAGTGGATCAGATAAATGTTATGTCTATTTTGATAAATATAATGTTGCAAAGATAACTAATGTGACAAATACTAAAACAACAAATAGTGTAACCTTAACAGTAACAACAGAAGCAGGAGAAAACCCAATTGACAAATATTACTTTAGTAAAGATGGAGGAAATAGTTATGAAGAAAGTAGTACATCAAGTTATACATTCAGTGGATTAAATGATAATACCACATATACATTTAAGGTATATGCCAAAGATACATTAGGATATGAAACAAATGAAGAAACAGTACAAGTAACAACCAATGCATATGTAAATCCGGTCGTAAATAGTATAACAGTAACAAGTAAAACAACAAGTTCAATAAGTATAAGTGTAAGTGCCAGTGGAGGAACTAATAGTGTAGCAACATATTACTATTCAATAAATAATGGTGCATACACAAGTAGTACAAGTAATACCAAAACATTTACAGGATTAAGTATGGGAACAACATATACAATAAAAGTATATGTAAAAGATACAAATGGAGTAGATTCAAGTGTAAAAACAACAAGTGCTCAAACAGAAAGTATAACATATATATGTACAACAGGAACAAATTTAGCAACATGTATAAAAAATCAATATACATCACAAGGAACAAATGGACTATATTATCATACAAGTAGCCTAGCAAATAGTGCAGCAGATAACTCATATAGATATGCCGGAGCAAATCCAAATAATTATGTATGTTTTGGATCAGATGCTACTACATGTCCAAGTGATAATTTATATAGAATCATTGGAGTATTTGGTTCAGAGGTAAAATTAATAAAAAACGCAAGTTTAGGAGATTACTATTGGAGTGGTTCAAGGTCAAATAAAAGTAATACATGGAGTAGAAGTACATTAAATACAGGAACATTAAATGAAACATACTTAAGTGGATTAAGTGCAACATGGAGTAATAAATTATCAACACACACATGGTATGTAGGAGGATATTCAACAACTGATGCAACACCAAAAACATTTTATAATGCCGAAAGTAGTGGAAAAACATATAGTGCAAAAATAGGATTAATGTATGTAAGTGATTATGGATATGCAGCAAGCAATAGTTATTGGACAACAAATATGAGTGATTATGATAGTGCTAGAGATAATAATTGGCTATATTTAGGTGATTTCGAATGGACAATTTCTCGCGCCTCGAGTTATTCCGATTTTGCCTTTTTGGTGTACAGTCCGGGTAGCCTCTACAACCTTAATGTGTACTTTAACGACTATGCGGTCCGGCCAGTCTTTTATCTAACCTCTTCCACAACTTATGTCTCCGGATCTGGGACTAGTAGTGATCCGATTAAGATAAATTAAAAGAAGAATATTAGTTATATGCTAGATTATAACAATATTCTTCTTTTTCATCTAAATTAGTTTTATATATATTATATATTTCTTTACTTAAATTATTTATTTTATCACTTCCACCCTCATCAGGATTACCATATAAAGTAAATAAAGATATTAAATAAGGATTACTACTATTATAAATACCTATATCATGTAAATATGAACTGTAATAGCCGTATTTATGTAAAATTTTGATATCATCAAAACTTAAAAAATTACAATAATCATTATTCATAGCATCTTTTAATAAAATACTATACTCATCATCATTTTGTAATAAACTAT
Source organism: uncultured bacterium (assembly GCA_949292245.1). GTDB lineage: Bacteria > Bacillota_I > Bacilli_A > RF39 > UBA660 > Onthocola_B. The sequence continues at coordinate 9,378 of CASEYV010000030.1, read as the reverse complement.
ATACATGTTTTAATAAAATATTTGTATCATTAACACTTAAACTGCCATATCTTTCAGCATCAGTAATTCTTAAAGTAATACCTAAATTTTTTTTAGCATATTCTTTTAAATTACTAATTCCAATATAATCAGTAAGCATTCTATGAGCACCATTATCACTTACAGAAATTGCATAATACAAGACATCTTTAATAGGTACTTCTTCATTTAATTCATAATCAAGTAAACCTTCTTTAGCTAAACTTCTATATGTACTATTAAAAGTTATAGTATCATTTAAATCAATTTTATTATCAATAATATATGAAGCATCAAATAATTTAATAATACTAGCATTATAGTAAATAGTATTTTCATTTAAAGTTAATGTATAATCATTATAAACATCTTCAAAATAAATTGATACTAAAGAAGTATTTAAACTATTTAATAAATCAGCAAATAATTCATCAACTTTATCACTTTTATAAGGTGATACCGTACAACTAGCATAAGTATTATTATTTTTAATTTTTAAGCTTATTTCTGCTAATTGATTTTCATATTCTTTCAATTTTTGTTTATTAGAAAAATATAAAAATATTAAAACTGCCAATATAATTAATAATGCGAATATTACTATAACTAATCTTTTTTTTCTTCTTCTTTTTTTCATATCATCACTACCTAAAATAAATAAATATAAACAATGCTAGTATAACACAATATATTGAAAACTTCCAAAGGCTACCTTTCTTAACCCAATTACTTAACCATTTATAAGAAAAGAAAGTAACTACACCTGCTGCAATCATGCCCGCAAGATAAGGAACTAACATATTAGAAAGTTCACTAGTATTAGCAAGATCACTAACACCCAATATAAAAGTACCAACACTTACAGGGAAATACAACATAAAAGTATATTTTAAAGCCGTATCTCTTTTTAAATTACAAAGCAAACAAGCAACTAATACAGTACCACTTCTACTTATTCCTGGAATAATTGTAACTGCTTGAAATAATCCAATTAATAAAGCATCTTTTAATTTTATATCAGCATCATCTTTAGTACCTTTAATATTTCGAACAATAAATAAAGCTAAAGCAGTAATTAAAAAGGCAATAGCTAAACCCTTTAAGGAATATAGACTTTCTAACTTATCTTTAAAAAGAAATCCTGTAATTCCAACTGGTATAGTACTTAATATAACAAATAAAGCATATCTAAATTTAGCTTCATATTTTTTTCTAGTATCTTTTTTAAAGATATAAGAAAAAAATGCCACAATTAATTCTTTAATATCTTTCCAAAAAATTATAAAAATAGCAATAAAAGAACCAAAATTAGAAATAATTTCAAAATTTAAAGTGTTAAAAATATTAGTATTAAAGATATTTTTAAATAAAAATATATGACCACTACTAGAAACAGGAATAGGTTCTGTAATACCTTGAATTATACCTAAGATAATATAAGTAATTATATTCATATTGCTTCACCATTATAATTATATATTAATTTTAAAAAAAATGCACTAGGCATTTAATTTTTTTACTTCATAAGTTTTTCCAAAAGTATCAACCGTAACTTTTGTAATTATAACATTTTCTTCTAACAAACCAGTATATTCATCAGCAACTTTTTCATTTTCAACTATATCATCTATTATATACATACCTTCGACGACTTTACCAAAACCAGCATATAAACCATCCAAAGAATATGCTGCGGAATCATCTAAAACTATAAAAAATTGACTTCCAGCAGAATCATAATCATTACTTCTAGCCATTGAAATAACACCTCTTGTATGGCTAAGTGTATTTTTGTTGTAGCCGTTTTCTTTAAACTCTCCAAAAATACTATAATCGGGTCCACCAGTTCCATCACCAAGAGGATCTCCCCCTTGTAAAACAAAGCCTGGAACAGAGCGATGAAATGATAAACCATCATAAAATCCACTTTCAATTAAACTAATAAAATTAGCAACAGTGTTCGGAGCATATTTAGGATATAATTCAATTTTAATAGTTCCATAATCTTCAATATCCATAGTCACTATTGGATTTTTATCATCACTACAACCACTTAATAATAATAAACTAATTAAAATAATTAATATTTTTTTCAAAATGTATCACCTAAAGTATTTTATCATATAATTTTAAATATGAGAATATTTTTTTTAATAATAGGAAGTTTACTAATAAGTATAAGTTTATTTTTAATGATATTATATTTAAATTTATTTACTTTAGGGTATACATTTTTAGAATTTGTTTATTTTATTATTAGAAGTTGTGCTTTTTGGTTATTAATTATTGGAAGTTTATTTATATATAAAGGTATAAGGAGGAATATTACATGAACTACTATTATGATATAGTTTTAAATTTTCAAGAAGACAATTATATGTTTTATGAATGGGAAGAAGAAGATAATATAGATATAATAAAAAAGATTCCTATATTTCAAATTAATTTAAAAACATTTAAAGATTTAATAAATAATGAAATTAAAGTAGATACTGAATTTTTAGATATAATAAATAATAAAACGGAATTAAAAAATAAAACTTTAAAATATGTAGCATTATTTGTTAGTAAAAATGGAGCAATTGCTTTAGAATTTAATGAAATAGGTCAAAGCATATATCGTAGTTTTTTACAAGTTGATGATGAACTTGGAGCAATAGAAACAATATTTACAATACCAGTATATAAATTAAATTATGAAATAACTAAAAAAATTATATTTAATAAAAATTTAAGAAAAGAAGATAATATAAAAATATTTATAAAAAAAGAAATAGATTTTCTTTATCAAAATAAAGAAATTGATAAATTAAAATATTTATATAATGAATGGTTTTTAAAAGACAATGATGATATTATAAAAATATATAAAGAGATGAACAAAAAATTACAAGATAAGTTATCAGATAGAGAAATTATAATATATAATTTAATAAGATTAAGTTACAACAATGTATAAATAAAAATAATAAGTTAATAATACTATTAGGGTGAATTATGAAAAAAGTATTATTAATTTTAGCGGTAGGTTTATTATTAGTAGGGTGTAGTTGTTCTAACAATACTGCGAAAGGGGCAGTTGAAGATTTTCTAGATCAATATCGTAATTTAAGTGCATCAGTTATTGAAGACATGGATGATGTTATTGAAAAAGAAGAAAATCTAAGTGAAGAACAAAAAGACCAATATCGAGATATATTACGAAAACAATACACTGATTTAACATATGAAATTATTAATGAAGAATATGATGAAGATACAGCAGTTGTAGAAACAAAAATAACAGTATATAATTTAGGAAAAGTGCAAAAAGAAGCTAACAATTATTTAAATGAGCATAGCGAAGAATTTTATGATGAATTAAATAATTATGATTTAACTAAATTTATAGATTACAAATTAGATTTAATGCAAAAAAACACTGAAACTATTACTTATACAATAAACTTTAATGTTGAAAAAAATGAAGATGGAATATGGCAAGTTAGTGATTTATCACAAAATGATTTAGAAAAAATTCATGGTATATATAATGAAAATGAGTAATTTTTTTACTCATTTTCATTTGGTTTAATTCTTTTCAAAGTATCTATGTTATAACTTCTAATTATATTTAAACAAGAAGCAAGTTTTTCATCATCACCAATAGGTTGTGATAATACATCAGCTAGTTCCTGAATAATTTGTTTTTTTAAATCCTCATCACTCAAAGCATCCAAAGACTTTAATTGATTAAGTAATCTAAAACTTTCAAAATCCACCACCAAGTCATCTTTAGTTAAATTGTTTAATATATCGTTTAAATAACAATAAATATCTGGTAAGTTATAAAAAGGTTTATTATTAGATTTAGCCATATCTTCTAAAACTTTAGTTATTTCATCATAAGAAGTTAAAATATTATAATTTAAAAATATTAACTCTAACAAAGCTAAATAAGAAAAGCCGTAATTACTATTGCATATATTGACAATTAAAGAATAATTAGGTTCTTTAAAGAAAATATTAATATAAGCATTATAATAGTCAATAGCGATATCGTATTTTGCTAAAAAGGAACAGAAGTCTCCGATAAACATTATATCTTTTTCATCCCAAAGTTCTTTGCTTTTTGCATAAATAATTAAAAAGATAGTTGTATCTCTTGTTCCTAAAAAGTAATCTAATTTATTAAAAAATTCTTCTTCGGGTTGATTATAATAAAAAGGCATAACCTCTTTTAGTTTTTTTATTAATTCAGCATTTTGTTCACTATCATTTTTTAATTCTTCTAACAATTCCATTAAATAAAACCTAATTTTCAAACTCATAAAAACCACCTTGTTTTCTATTTTAGCACAAATATTAAAAAAAACCTACTATTTTTTGTAGCACATATTTTACTAATAAAAACATATCTTTTTATAGAGGTTATATATGAAAAAGTTAATTTTTAGTTTAATATTAATGGTTTTACCAATCAAAGTATTTGCAACAGCTAGTAGTAGTATAGTAATGGATTTAAATAGTAATAGAATAATTTATGCCAACAATATAAACGAACAAAGATTAATAGCGAGTATTACTAAAATAATGACATGTATAGTAGCAATAGAACATGGAAGTTTAGATGATGTTTATGAAGTAGGGGATGAAGTGCTTACTGCTTATGGTAGTGCTATATATATAGAAATGGGAGAAAAATTAACTTTAAAAGATTTATTATATGGTTTAATGCTTAGAAGTGGAAATGATGCAGCAGTAGTAATTGCTAAAAATATTGCAGGTAATATGGATAATTTTGCAATGTTAATGAATGAAACTGCCAATAAAATAAGTATGAAAAACAGTTATTTTTACAATGCTCATGGTTTAGAAGAAAGTGATGGAACCGGTAATTTATCCACGGCATATGATATGGCATTATTAACCAAATATGCTATGCAAAACGATACTTTCAAAGAAATATTTAAAACTAAAAATTATCAAGTAAAGACTAACAAAAAAAGCTATAGTTGGACAAATAAAAATAAATTATTACACAATTACGATTTTATTACTGGAGGAAAAACAGGCTTTACTCAAAAAGCAAGAAGAACATTAGTAACTACAGCAAGTAGTAATAATATAGATTTAGTAATAGTTACTTTAAATGACCCTAATGATTTTAATGATCATTTAAATTTATATGAAAGTACATTTAGGAATTATAAAGCCTTAAAGGTATTAGATAAAAACAAATTTACAATAAAAAATGATACTGAATACAAAGAAGATACTTTATATATAAAAGAAGATGTTTACATTCCGATACTACCAAAGGAAGAAAAAGATATAAAAATAGAATATGAATTATACAAAGATAATAATTATAAAACCAATGATATAGTAGGAAAAGCCAAAATATATTTAAAAGATGATTTATTAAAAGAAGTAGATATATATGTAACTAAAAAGGAAGATAAAGTAAAATTATCATGGTGGCAAAAATTATTAAGGTGGCTTAAATGGTAAGTTACATATGGTTATTTTTAATATCTATAGGAATAATTTTTTCTTTTTTTACTGGTAATTTAGACACAATAAACGATAGTATATTAACTAATGGAAATAAAGCATTAGAATTAATGTTATCAATACTTCCGATAATAGTATTATGGACAGGGATTATGAAAATAGCTGAGGAATCGGGTTTATTAAAAAGGTTTGCCAAATTAGTAGAGCCTTTACTTTCTAAATTATTTCCAAGTGTACCCAAAGACAATAAAGCCTTAGGTTACATAGCATCAAATATAGCTGCCAACATGATGGGATTAGGAAGTGCAGCAACACCTTTTGGTTTAAAAGCAATGAGTGAACTTCAAAAGATAAATTCCAAAAAGAATACAGCTTCAACGGCGATGATAACATTTTTAGTATTAAATACTGCTGGGGTAACTATTGTTCCTACAACAGTACTAGCATTACGTATAGCTCATGGTTCTGCTAATCCATCAGAAATAATTTTACCAGGAGTAATTGCCACATTTTGTTCTAGTTTAGGGGGCTTATTATTAGATTATTTTATTCGTAAAAGGAGAAATAATAAATGAATACATTTTCCAAAATAATTATTCCCGTTTTTATTATATTTGTAATTTTCTATGGATTTAGTAAAAAAATAAATATATATGATGCTTTTTTAGAGGGGGCAAAAGAAGGATTAATAATTTCATTTAATATATTTCCATCAATTATTGCCATGGTATTTGCAATTAATATTTTTTTAGATAGTAATTTTATATATAAATTTTTAGGAGTATTATCGCCATTATTAAATGTAATAAATATACCATTAGAAATAATGCCTATGGCACTATTAAGGCCAATATCTGGAACAGCATCTTTAGCAATAATGAACGATATCTTTATAAATTTTGGACCAGATTCATATATAGGAAGGCTTGCAAGTGTACTACAAGGTTGTACAGATACTACCATATATGTATTAGCTCTTTATTTTAGTTCAATAGGGGTAAAAAAAATAAGGTATTCTCTAGGAGTAGGTTTATTTGCGGATTTAGTAGGTATAACAGTTGCATTTTTAATAACTATGTTATTTTTTTAATTACTATGATATAATTTAGTTGGTGGTTAAATTGGAAAGATTACAAAAAATAATTGCCCAATATGGATATACATCAAGAAGAAAAGCTGAAGATTTAATTCGCAAGAAAAAAGTTATGGTTAATGGAAAAATAATAACTGAGTTAGGAACAAAAGTTGATAGTAATGATGTTATAAGCATTGATGGTATAATTATAAATAAAGATATAAAGCATGAATATTACATATTAAATAAACCTAGAAGTGTATTAAGTACAGTTGAAGATAATTTAGGTAGAATAACAGTAGTAGATTTAATTAACACTGATGCTAGAATATATCCCATAGGAAGATTAGATTATGATACAACAGGTTTAATATTACTTACAAATGATGGTGATTTTGCTAATACTTTAATGCATCCAAAATTTGAAATTGAAAAGACATATATAGCTAAAATAAATAAAGTATTAGATAAAGATGAGATACATAAAATAAAAAATGGAATAGAAATTGATAATCGAAAAGTTGAAGTTAAGAAATTTAAAATAAAAAATATTAATAAAGAAAAAAACACTATGATTATAGAATTAACAATAATTGAAGGACGAAATCATATAGTTAAAAGATTATTTAATGAACTAAACATTGAAGTTTTAAAGTTAAGTAGAATTGGTTATGGATTTTTAGATATAAAAGACTTAAAATCTGGTGAATATCGAACATTGACAATAAAAGAAATTAAAAAAATGTATAGTTTAGCGAAGAACAAATAAAAAAAGCTTTCCTTTAAGCTTTTTTAGTTTTCTTCAGTTTCTGCATCTTCAGTAACTTTAATAGCCCCAACAGGACAAGAAGCAATAGCATTTTGCAAAGCATCGCTATCTAGATTATCATTACTTTTAACACTTGATAAATTATCATCAAATTCAAAATGTTCTGGGTCCATAGCAATACAAGCCCCACAACCAATACAATTATTAATTTCTATTTTTTTCATAACATCCTCCTTGTATAATTATAGTAAATAATTTTTTTAAAATCAATTGTTTATATTTAAAAATTAAACAATTTATGTTATTATTTTAATAGAGGTTTTTATTATGGAATCAAGGATGAATAAATATGATAACAAAAACTTATCACGAGTTGCCAAAAATGAAGAATTATATAAAAAGATAAATGAATCTAATTTAGATAATTTTAGTGTGCGTAGCAATGCAACTGTAATTGGCAATCAAGAACCGGAGATAGACATTGAAAAAATTAAAAAGATACTAGATACAAAATACAATAGTGCTCCAAAAAGAAGGAGCATTAGAATTGACATGCCTGAAGAAGAAGAAAAGATTGATGAAGTAAAAACCAAAGAATATGATTTAAATGTAATATTAGAAAAAGCTAAAGATGAAAAAGAAGAAACATATGAAGAGGTAAGGGCTAAAAAACTTCGCAATACACAATTTGATATTTTAAACAACCTTAATCTAGGAGAAGAAAAAGAAGAAAAACAATCTGAATCAACTAAAGCTGAAGAAGATTTAATTGAATTAATAAATACAATTAGCATAAATGAAAAAAAGATTAATGAAATAAGTGAACAACTAACAACAGAAGAAGCAAAAGAAGAAAGTAGTCCCTTAGATTTACTAACAGAATTAAAGGGTAGTGAAAATACTGAAGTATATGAAGGAATGACTACTGAAATTACTCAAAAATTAAATGAAGAAAAAGAAGAAACAAAAATAACAACCAAAAAAGAAGAACCGATAGATAATTCATTTTACACCAATAGTTTATTTAACAAAAATGACTTCAAAGATGATGAAGAAGAAAAGGGACTAAGCATAGCAATAAAAATACTAATAGTATTAGTAATATTATGTTTCCTTGCAGGTTTATTTTTATTTATTAAATCATTTATTATAGAATAGTTTCATATTATTTAATATGAACAAGATTCGATTAAGAAAAAAATATCAATTATCAAGAATAGTTTTAGGGGTAATATTCTTGATAATTTTTTTTACAAGTTGTTTATTTAACATCTATAATAAAAAAGTAAGTCCTAAAATTATTTCAGTTGCAGAAGCAAAAATTAACAAATTTATGAAATCATTTTTAAGTAACAATATAAGCCATGACATATTAGATAAAGATACATTAGAAAACATATTAATTATAAACAAAAATAATGAAGATGAAATATTATATGTTGATTTTGATTTAGACAAAGCATATATAGTATTAGAAAGTGTATCAAAAGAATTAAATGATTTAATAAGTGATTTAGAAGAGGGTAAATTTAAAGATATAAAAGACAATAATTTAAAGACTAGTAAAAATGGTTTAGTCTTAGAATATCCTTTATTTATGTCTAGTAATTATGCATTACTATCAAATTTAGGACCTAAGATATATGTTAAAGTAAATTTTATAGGAACGATGTTAACCAACATTAAAAGTAAGATAACAGAATATGGAATAAACAATGCACTAGTAGAGTTATATGTAACGATAGAAGTTAGTCAAGAATTAATAAGTCCAGTAACTGATAAAGAGATATCTTTAGAATACGATGTATTAATAGCATCTCAAGTAATTAATGGCTCAGTTCCGGAATTTTATGGTGGAATAATAACTGAAAAAAGTGCAGCTTTATCTATTCCCCTAGAATAAAAGTTGTGTTATAATTTAGGGTAGTGGGAAAAGTTTTATGGAAAACTAATCCCAAATGAAAAAATAATGGTTATAACATCAGATGATGTTATAAATAGATATTGTTCTTTGAAATAC
>CASEYV010000029.1 GCA_949292245.1 uncultured bacterium | reverse complement strand
TTTATTATACAACTAGTTGTATAATAAATCAAAAAAAATATAAATAGAAAGGGATCAATCAAATAGATTAATATTTCTATAAGATTGATTATACGTGATAAGTATGAAAATTGATATTTTGACATTATTTCCATCTTTTTTTGAAGGAATATTAAATGAATCGATTATAAAAAGAGCAATTGATAAAAATTGTGTAGAAATAAACATAATTAATTTTCGTGATTATTCACCTTTAGCAAATAAACAAGTTGATGATACTCCATATGGTGGAGGAGCAGGAATGCTTCTTAGATGTGAACCAATATTTTTAGCCTTAGATGAGATAAAAAAAGAAGATTCTCATGTTATATTATTATCACCTGAGGGAAGTATATATAATCAAAAAAAGGCAATAGAGTTAAAAAAATACAAGCATTTAATTATAATATGTGGTCATTATGAAGGTTTTGATGAAAGAATAAAAAGTCAGGTTGATGAAATAATTAGTATAGGGGATTATATACTTACTGGTGGAGAAGTTGCTGCCATGGCAATTATGGATAGTGTAATTAGATTAATTCCGGGAGTAATTAATGAAGAATCACTATTAAATGAGTCTTTTAACAATAATTTACTTGATTATCCCCAATATACGAAACCTGCTATATATAGAGGTTTAAAAGTACCAGATATTTTATTAAGCGGTAATCATGAATTAATAAATAAATATCGCATTGAAGAACAAATAAAAAAGACAAAAGAATTAAGACCTGATTTATGGGAGGAAAAAGATGAATAGTTTTATATTGAAAAATGATGATGAAGAAAAGAAAGTGCTATTATATGAAGAAAAGAAAAGTTATTCATTTACTCCCAAAAAAGGTTATAAAAAAGTAAAAAAAATAACAGTATTAGATAAAGATATGACTTCATCAATATTAGAAGATAAAATAGTTAAGAAATATAATTTATTAATAAAAATAATTTTTGATTTAATATCAAGTGATGATACTACAAGTGGTGATGTTTTAGCGGCATATACTGAACTTGATCGCTTACGAAATATTATGTTATACAGATATCATGAATATTTAAGAAAAGAATTTATTGATAAATATTTAAAAAAATTATATGTTTTAGAATTAGAATTAAAAAAAGTTCATGTAATGGAATTAACTGATGAAATAGAAGAACACAAAGGTAAAGGAAGATAATGTAAATAGTATAGATTAATTTTATCTATATTATTTTTTTATCTAAAAATTATAATACAATTAACTATAGTAGAGGTAGTTATGAAGAAGTTAATTATATTATTATTTGTTATTTGTGTTATTTGTTGTACCATTTTAAGTCAAAAATATTTTGATAATTCTAAAGAAAATACAATTGTTAATAGCAATAATACTTTAGCAATAATGGTTGAAACTGGAGTAGGTAGTGGAGAATACATTGAATCTAGCAAATCCTTTTGGCCAGGTGATGGTTATGCTTATAATGACAACTTATCTTGGTGTGAAAATGGTAGTAATTTAATTTGGAATGAAGAAAACAAAACATTGACTTTAAATTCTAGTTTAACAGATAAATGTTATGTATATTTTGATTTAACAAGCAATTAAGTGAAAAAATGTTGTAATATATATAAAATTTTGCTATACTATAAATGAAAGCGTTACCCCTAGTGGATAATGCCTGTGTTTATCAGACACTATACCTTTTTAGGCTAGTGTCTTTTTCTTATATTAATTTAATAATAATTAAAAGTAATATAATTATGATTACTAGAAGTAACATTTTTTCTTCTTTCATCTCTTCGCCTCCTTTTATCCAAAACCCCCATTTAAGAGTAGTAATAGATTACTCGGATTTAAAGCAGGCACTACCACCAGCAGGTAACAGTTGCTTATTATATAGATAATTTATTAATATGCAAGCAGTTCGACAAAACTAGATAAAAAATATAAAAATTAATGTTGTAATATTTAAAAATTTTTGGTATATTATATATGTAAGTGTTACCCATATTGGGTAGCATCGATTTGTTGTCGACGCTACATTATTTGTTGGCGTCTTTTTTTGGGCTACCACCAAAAATGATGATAACTAAAATTATAATTACTTGAAGGAAAATATCTTCGTTCATTGCATTACCACATCCTTAAAAGGATTTTTTTAACCCCCAAAGAAGGAGAAAGTTGGATAACACGATGCCTTACCAATATAGGTAACAGTGATTTATTATATAGATTAATTTTTATTATGCAAGCAATTCGACAAAACTAGATAAAAAAAGTAATTATTATAATTAATAAAACATATTATTTTTTATGAAAAAGTTTATTGCTCACCGTGGTATATGGAATAAATTAGTTAAAGATAATTCATATGAGGCATTATATAATGGACTAATGAGTAGTTTATATATTGGTATAGAAACGGATTTAAGAGTTACTAAAGATAACATTTTTATATTACATCATGATGCTTTATATAATGGGAAATTAATTAAAAATCTTTTCTATAATGAATTAGAAAATATAGTTAAACTAGAAGATATATTAAAAATAAATACTAATAAAATAATATTAATAGAAATAAAAGATTTTAATATTAACATAAATAGATTAATAAAATTATTAGATAAATATAAAAGAAATGTTATGTTAATGTCTTTTGATACAAATATAATTAATAAGATTAAGAAATTAAATACTAAATATAAACTTGGAGTATTAAATTATATTATAAATAGTGATAGTGAATATAATTTTGATTTTATATGTTTATTAGATGTAATAAATAAAAAAGTAATAGTAGATTCTTTTAAGAAAAGGAAAATAGAAGTTATAATATATGGAGTAATTGACATAAAAGAAGATAGTATATACATAATTGATGATGAAAAATTAAAAAAATTCTTGCTATAATGCTATATAAATGCTAAAATTTTGATTGAAGGATGTGTAATAAATGCAAGAATTTGTATTAACAGTAATGGAAAATTATGGATATTTTGGTGTATGTTTTTTAATTGCTATAGAAAATATATTTCCACCGATACCATCAGAAGTAATACTTTTATTCGGTGGATTTATGACTACTAAAACAAGTTTAAATATAGTTTTAATGGTTTTATTTGCTACCCTTGGTTCTTTAATTGGAGCCATAGTATTATATTATATTGGTAAAATATTAAATAAAGATCGTTTAAAGAAGATGGTATCGGGAAAAGTAGGAAAAATATTAAGAGTAAAAACAAGTGATATAGATATGGCCGATGCTTGGTTTGATAACAAAGGAAACATAACAGTATTTTTTTGTCGTTTTATTCCTATTGTACGTAGTTTAATATCTATTCCTGCGGGGATGAGTGAAATGCCAATGCTTAAATTTTTAATTTATACAATAGTAGGATCTGCTATATGGAATACAGTATTAATAATTATAGGAAATAGGGTTGGTGAAAATTGGGAATCAATATTAAAAATATTTGATAGATATTCTTTAGTAGTAGTAATTTTATTAATAATAATATTTGTTGGTTTTATTGTTTGGTTTTATAAATTTAGGAAACCCAAGAAAAAAAGTAAAGCATAAATTTTAAATTTGAAAAAAACATATAATATAGTATAATATAGATGGTGTATAAATATGGAAAAAGAAAATAAAAAAATGGAAACACTTATCCTAGTTTTAGGGGGATTAGTATTTCTAGCAATAGGTTTAGTAATTACTTTTAAAATAACTGAAAAAAAGGAATATCTTGATACTGATATTAAAGAAGCAAAGAGTAATATAAAAAAACATGCAGAAGAAAATAAAGAAGAAAGTATCACTTTTGAAGGCAGCAAAGTAGAAATTAATGAAGATACTTCAAAAGAATATAATTCTGTTTATAATGACACTACTAAAAAAGTAGTAGAAAATAGTGAAACTATAGATAAAGTAGATAGTACTATTACTGAAAGTAAAAGTAATACTGAAATAAATAATGAAGAAAAAACAGTTAATTATTCCAATAATGATTCAGTTGTTATAAATAGTTTAGAAAACACATTAGAAAAAGTAAAAAATACGAGAGCTGATAGTAAATTTATAGATAGTGCTAAAGGAGTATTTATTACCATTGTAGATTTTTTGTTTTATGATGGTGAAATTAGTGGTGTATCATTTGGTGAACTTACAGAAAATGGTAAACAAGAAGTATTAAAATTAGCTAATAAAATAGATAATGCTATTGAAGAAAAAGCCCCGGGATATAAAGAAACAATCAGTGAAAAAGCATCTAGTGCTTTTAATAAGGCAAGTGAATTAATAAAAAAAGGAGCAAATAATATAAATGATTTTGCTAAAGAAAAACTAGGTGAAGAGTACTATAATGATATAATTGATGCTAAAGATGAATTAGTTTATTATACTAAAAACGCTATTAATTTTATTGGTGATGTAGGAAGTAATTTATTTAATAGTGCCAAAGACAAATTAAATAATTGGTATCAAAATTTTAAAAATAATAATTAAATTGCATGATAAAGTGCAATTTTTTTAAAAATATGTTATATTTTTAATGGTGATTTTAATGAATGTTTTAGTTACAGGTTCATCTAGAGGTATTGGATCAGCAATAATAAAAAAATTTGCTAGTAATGGTTGGAATGTAGTTATAAATTATAATAATAGCAAGAGTGCTGCTGAAAAATTAGAAAGTGAATTAGAAAAATATAATATTGAAGTTTTAAGGATTAAATGTGATATTAAAAAAGAAGAAGAAGTAAAGAATATGTTTTTAAAGATTAAAGAAAAGTTTAATAGTTTAGATGTTATAGTAAATAATGCAGGTATATCTTTAGACAATGAATTAAATAAAAAAGATGCTAATGAATTTATGAAGGTTATAAATACTAATTTATTAGGAACATATTTAGTTAGTAAACATGGAATGAATTTATTAAAAAAAGGGAGCATTATAAATATATCTAGCAATAATGTATTTAATGGAAACATTATAAATTCTGTAGATTATGATGCATCTAAAGCAGGGATAATTTCTTTAACTCATGATTTTGCAAAATATTTAGCACCTGATATAAGAGTAAATTGTATTTGTCCGGGTTGGATAAATACCGATATGAATAAAAATATATATTCAGAGTATAAAAAAGAAGAAGAAAACAAAATATTATTAAAGAAATTTGGAGAAGTAGAAGATATAGCAAACGTTGTATATTTTTTAGCAAGTAATGATGCTAAATATATAAATGATACAATAATTAGTGTAGATGGTGGATATGGATATTAATAAAATTGAAGAAAAAGTAGCAAAAGAATTTAAAAAAATAGAAGAAATAGAATATTTTAATAGTCAAAAAGTAATAGATGCATTTTGGCAAGAAAAAGTATCAACTCAGCATTTTATTGAAACCACCGGCTATGGGTATGGTGATTTAGGACGTGATACATTAGAAAAAATATATGCAAGAATATTTAAAAGTGAAGATGCATTAGTAAGAATGCAATTTATATCAGGAACTCATGCTATTAGCACTGCTTTATTTGCTTTATTAAGACCTCATGATACATTACTTTCTATTACTTCAAAGCCATATGATACATTACTTTCAGTAATAGGATTAGATAACAATCCTAGTTCTTTAAAATCATACTTAATAAATTATGAGCAAATTGATTTAATAGATAATGACTTTGATATTCCTAAAATTCAAAAAAGATTAAAAAAAGGCAATATTAAAGTAATACATATTCAAAGATCAAGAGGTTATAGCACAAGAGAAAGTTTAAGTATTAGTAAAGTTGAAAGAGTAATTAAAAAGATAAGAGAAATTGATAAATCAGTTATAATAATGGTAGATAATTGTTATTGTGAATTTGTTAGTAAAAAAGAACCAATTGAAGTTGGTGCAGATATATGTATTGGATCTTTAATAAAAAACTTAGGTGGTGGAATAGCTCCAAATGGAGGATATATAGTTGGTAAGAAAGATCTTATAAAGTTATGTAGTGAGAGATTAAATGTTGCTGGTGAAGCTAAAAAAGTAGGTCCTTCACTTGGAGCTAACAAATTATTTTATCAAGGCTTATATTTTGCCCCATCAGTAGTAGCATCTAGTCTTAAAACGACATTAATTGCAGCATATATCTTAGAAAATATGGGGTATACTGTAAGTCCTAAATGGAATGAAGAAAGAGTTGATATAGTAAGAGCAATAACATTTAATAATAAAGAAACATTGATAAAATTTATTCAAGGAATCCAAATGGGTAGTGCAATAGATAGTAATGTATTACCAATTCCAGATAAAATGCCGGGGTATGATGATGATATAATTATGGCATCAGGATCATTTACTCAAGGTTCATCAATTGAACTTTCTTGCGATGGACCAATAAAAGAGCCATGCATAGCATATTTACAAGGTGGTCTTACATATCAATATGGTAAGATTGGAATATTAAAAGCAATTGAAAACATAAAAAAATGATGATTATTTTCACCATTTTTTATTTTACTCTGTTTAAGTTAAAAGCAATTTCAGGATTTCTAACTTCTTGAATATCCCAATTTGCCTTACTATTTTTAAATGATATTAAACTAAGAGCATTACCTAAAGACATTAATAAATCAACTTGTTGTCTTAATTTAGTCCATTCTTCACCATTATTTAATCTTTTTAATTCATCAAAATTAGTTGCATTATTAACTAAATATAATAAACTCATAATTTCATTACTATATTCCATTAATTTATCAGGATAATAACAAAAGTCATTATTTAAAGTTTCCCCGATAACATTATTTTTATCTTTCCATGGTTTAGCACCTTTTACAACACATTTACTCCAAATTTCTAAAACTTTTTTTTGGAAGATGTTACTCATACTAGGTGTTGGTTCACTTTCCTTTTTAGGTTTAAATGCTTGCATTAATTCATAAAATGTATTATTTTCTTGTTTAACTCTATCAGCAAATTCTGGTTCAAGATTACAAGATAAATTGCTAGCTCTATTTTCTAGTTCAATTCTTTCTATTAAATAATCGGTTTCTTCATCACTTAAATCTTCACCTAAATTAGAATTTTCTAATAGCATATCAAAATATGTATCATCTACTTTACCAAATTTATCAAATGGTACACTAATAACACTCATCTTCTTTACCCCCTTTTGATGTATATAATTTTAGCATATTTTTATCTATTTGTCAAATTTGTGTAAAATTTTGAAAAATATTTAAAAAAATTAGAGTTAGAAAAACACATATTTTATGATAAAAAAGAAAATGGTTATAAAAAACAATATTTTTATTGTATAATTAAGTAAAGGGTGATTTATGAAAATAATTTTATCAGCCGGTGGCACAGGTGGCCATATCTATCCGGCATTAGCTATACTAAAAAAATTTCAAGAAAAAGAAAAAGATTTAGAAGTATTATATATAGGTACCCATGATAGGATGGAAAAAGACATTATCCCTAGCATGAATATAAAATATATTCCGATTGAAATATATGGTTTTAGCAAAAAAAAGATATTTCGAGATTTTAAAAATATATTTTTAATAAAAAAAGCAATTAATAAATGTGTAAACATAATGAAAGAATTTAAACCAGATGTAGTAATAGGTACAGGTGGTTATGTAACATATCCCGTTATAAAAGCGGCGCATAAACTAGGAATAAAGACATTTATTCATGAACAAAACAGTATTGCTGGTAAAACCAATATTACTTTAGCAAAATATGTTGATTTAGTTGGAGTATCATTTAAAAACTCAAAAGAATATTTTAAATCCGCTAAAAAGGTAGTATATACAGGAAATCCATGTGGTGAAAATGCATTAACAATGCCTAAAATATCTAAAACAAAATATGGATTTAAAGAAAGTGATAAATTAATAATTATAGTTGCAGGATCACAAGGTAGCAGTTCATTAAATGAGAAATTTAAAACGTTCTTAAAATTAGTAGGTAAAGAACAATACAAAATAATATACATAACGGGTAAAAATTTTTATGATGATTTTATTAAAGATACAGTATTTCCTAAAAATGTATTAGTACTACCATTTGTAGATAATCTTGCAGGATTAATGAAAGATGCATATTTAATAATTACTAGGGCAGGGGCAAGTACTATTAGTGAAATTTTAGCCCTTAAGATACCAAGTATATTAATACCTAGTCCATATGTAGCTAATAATCATCAATATTACAATGCCTTAGATTTAGTAAATATGAATGTGGCTCAATTAATTGAAGAAAAGAAATTAGATGCTAATATAATCGAAATTACAATTAATGAACTAATGGATACAAAGAAATACAATGAAATTAAAAGCAATTTAAATAAACTAAATATGAGACCATCATCAACAATAATTTATGAAGAAATAAAGGAAATGTTAAAATGAAAGAATATGGTATTGTATTAGAAAATGTTGATTTAAAAAAATATAACACCTATGGTATTGGTGGAAAAGCCAAATATTTAATAAAGCCTTATTCAAAAGAAAAACTAATTGAATTAATAAAATGGATACAAGATAATAAAATGCCATGGTATATTTTAGGAAATGGTTCAAATGTTATTTTACCTGATGAAGATTTTAATGGCATTATAATAAAATTAGATAAATTAGATAATATTTCTATAGATAATGAAATAATAAAAGCTGAATCTGGAATATCTTTAGGCAAGTTTGTAGAAAAGTTATTAGAGATAGGATTTACTAATTATGCTCCATTAATGGGAATACCAGGTCTTTTAGGGGGAGCAATAATAGGTAATGCTGGAGCATATAAAATTGCAATTTTTGATTATTTAATTGATGTAACGATTATGGATGAACAAGGCAATATTAAAGTATTAAAAAAAGATGAAATTAATTATGGCTATCGTTCTACAGAATTTAAAGATAAAAAAAATATAATACTTGAAGCAACATTTCAAGGGATAAAAGGAGATATAAATAAGAGTAAAGAAGAGATTAAAGAAAATTTAATTAAAAGAAAAAATACTCAACCATTAGAATATAAAAATGCAGGTTCAGTATTTAAAAACCCATTAAATGCTGCGGCGGGATATTTAATTGAAAATAGTGGCTTAAAGGGTTATACTATTGGGGGAGCTCAAGTATCAAGTAAGCATGCTAATTTTATAATAAATTATGATAATGCGACTAGTAAAGATATAAAAATGTTAATTAAATATATAAGAGAAAAAGTTGAAGAAAAGTATGATGAAAAATTAGTTTTAGAGCAAGTAATAGTTAATTGGGAGAATCATGGAAAAGAAAGTAAAGAGGAGATTAAATAAGAAAGCATTAATTGTAGTAATATTAATATTATATTTAATTATAATGATTTTTTATTATGTTTATAAAATGCCTATTAAAAATATTATAATAAATGGCAATACAATATTAAGTGATTCTATGATAATTAATAGTGCAGGTTTAGATGATTATCCTAATTTATTTAAAGTAAGATCTAAGCAAATTGAAAAAAAACTAAAAAAATTAGATTTAATTATAGATGTTGAAGTAACAAAAAATTTATTTGGAACAATTACAATAAATATAGATGAAGCAAAGATATTATTTTTAAATAAAACCAATAATTTACTAGTACTATCCAATAAAAAAGAAATTGAAAGTACAAATTATAGTGGAATACCTACATTAATTAATTATGTACCTAGTGAAATATACAATAATTTAATTGAACAAATGACTAAAATAGATAGTGAAATTATTGCATTAATTAGTGAAATAGAGTATAATCCAGATGTCAAAGAGGATATTACGATCAATGATAATAGATTTATTTTAAAGATGAATGATGGTAATTTAGTATATATAGACATAGTTAACTTTAGCAATTTAAAGATGTACAAAACGATATATTCTAATTTAGATAAATCAGGAATTATTCATTTAGATAATGTATATGCTGATGCAGATACCATTATATTTACACCATTTGACAAAGTAAATGAAGGTGAAAGCGATGAATTATCAGAATAGATTATGGGAATTAATAGATAAACTAGAAAATCGTCCTAAATTATTATTACATAGTTGTTGTGGTCCTTGTTCTACAGCAGTGATTGATATTTTAAAAGATTATTTTGATATAACAGTATATTATTATAATCCAAATATTGAACCTTTAGATGAATATACAAAAAGGAAAAATGAACAGAAAAGATTTATTAAAGAACTAAATAATCCATATGTCCATTTCATGGATTGTGATTATGAAAATGAAGTTTTTCGAAAAAAAGTTAAAGGCCTTGAATCAGAGCCGGAGAATGGAGCAAGATGTAGTATTTGTTATAAAATAAGATTAGAGAAGACTGCAAAAGAAGGTAAGAAATTAAACTATGATTATTTTGGAACAACTCTAACGGTTAGTCCTTATAAAAATAGTCAAAAGATAAATGAAATTGGTGCTTATTTAGAAAAAGAATATGGCATAAATTTTTTATTTAGTGATTTTAAGAAAAAAGATGGTTATAAAAAAAGTATAGAATTAAGTAATAAATATAATTTATATCGCCAAAATTATTGTGGCTGTGAGTTTGGGAGAGTAAAAGATGTATAAAACAATAGATTATTTTGGATTTATATTATGGGTTATATATTTAATATTATTTATGAATAGAGAAATAAAAAGGAAGAATAAATATATTGAAGAATATAATTTTAAAATGATTATTAATAAACCTTTTCATTTAATAAGAATAGATAGTGTATTTTTTTTAATAGTATATTTTATATATAGTAATTTATCCGATAATAGATTATTACCATATTTATATGTAATAATTATTATAACAAATATAGTATATGTTTTATATGACATGTCTGATAACTACAAATTAGATAAAATAAAATTTAGAAATGAAATATTTAATTATTTAGCAATTATACTATTAATAATAATTATAATTATAACTTTATTATTAAAAGTAGATTTAAATAACATTTGTATATTAACCTTAACATTGAATTTATTTATCCCAATATGGGTATGGATTGTAAACATGATTAAAAATAAATATAATAATTGACAATTCTAGTATATTAATATACACTTTTTATAAGACCAACTATAATGTGTCAATAGGAAATTGAACATTATTGAAAAATTATATGGAATAGTAAAAGTTGGCATGACGAAAAGGCCAAATGTCATAAAATT
>CASEYV010000028.1 GCA_949292245.1 uncultured bacterium | reverse complement strand
AATAGTGTAACCTTAACAGTAACAACAGAGGCAGGAGAAAACCCAATTGACAAATATTACTTTAGTAAAGATGATGGAAATAGTTATCAAGAAAGCACAAGTAATACATATACATTTACTAACTTAAATTATGGAACAACTTATACATTTAAGGTATATGCAAAAGATACATTAGGATATGAAACAAATGAAGAAACAGTACAAGTAACAACAAATGCATATGTAAATCCAACTGTTAATAGTATAACAATAACAGATACAACAACATTATATGCCAAAGATACATTAGGATATGAAACAAATGAAGAAACAGTACAAGTAACAACCAATGCATATGTAAATCCAACTGTTAATAGTATAACAATAACAGATACAACAACATCATCAATAAGTATAAGAGTAAGTGCCAGTGGAGGAACAAATAGTGTAGCAACATATTATTATTCAATAAATAATGGAGCATATACAAGTAGTAGCAGTAATACCAAAACATTTACAGGACTAAATAAAGGAACAACATATACAATAAAAGTATATGTAAAAGATACCAATGGAGTAGATTCAAGTGTATATACAACAAGTGTTGAAACCGAAAATACAGTATTACTTGCTGATTATATAAAAGGTTTATATACAAGTCAAGGAACAAATGGATTATATTATCATACAAGTAGTCTAGCAAATAGTGCAGAAGACAATAGTTATAGATATGCAGGAGCAGACCCAAACAATTATGTATGTTTTGGAAGTGATGCAGCAACATGCCCAGAAAATAACTTATATAGAATAATAGGAGTATTTGGAAGTGAAGTAAAATTAATAAAAGCGGATTATACAACAACAGCAATGACAGGCTCAGGAGGAGATTATTACAAAGCATACAATTCATCAACTTCAACTTATAAAGGAAGTATGAATACAAGTAATATAGCAAGTTATTACTGGAACGATCGTTCACAAACAAACACATGGAGTGAATCAAGACTAAATACAACAAATTTAAAAAGTTCATATTTGAGTTATATAGGAACAACATGGAGTAATAAAATAGCAACGCACACATGGTATGTAGGAGGATATTCAACAGCAAGTGCAACCCCAAAATCATGGTATAATGCCGAAAGTAGTGGAACAACATATAGAGCAAAAATAGGATTAATGTATGTAAGTGATTATGGATATGCAGCAGGTTATTGGACAAGAAATATGGATGATTATAATTATGGTAGTAGTAGTAATTGGATGTATATGGGACTTAGCGAATGGACAATTTCTCGCGACTCGAGTAGTTCCGGTCTTGCCTTCGTGGTGAACAATGCGGGTAGCCTCACCATCGGCGATGTGAGCAGCAGCTATGTGTACTATTACGGCAAAGCAGTCCGGCCAGTCTTTTATCTAACATCTTCTACAACTTATGTCTCTGGATCTGGGACTAGAAATTAATAAAATTAATCATAACTAATTGTAATTAGTTATGATTTTTGTTATACTTAATAATAGTAAAGGATAGATTAATATGTTAGAAATAACTCAAAATGATAAAAAGTTAAAACAAAAAAATCATACAAGTTTTATAGAAGTATTTAGAATGATTTATATAGTTATTTATAACATTTTTTATTTTGCATTGTTAGGAGTAAAATTTGTATTTTTTGATTTTTGGGTAAATCTATTTAATGGAGCAAGTTACCAAGTAGATAAAACATATCGAAAAACAAAACAACATTTTGCATCAGAAGAAGAAAAAATATATGAATTAACTAAAAATAAAGTAAAAAAAGAAAAAGTATATAAATATAGTGCTAAAACTTTAGCAAAATTAGAAGAAGAAAAGAAAATATTACAACTAGATTTACAAACTGCTGGAGCAACAAGAAGCAAAACCCCTCATGTATATTATTATAAAGCGAAAGATAGTAAAGGTAAAATCATTACTGGTGTAATGAATGGGTTTAGTAAATTAGATGTTAATGCCTATTTATTAAATGAAGGTTATGATGTATACGTAATTAAAACTACACCTTTTTATGATTTTTTATATCAAAGATCAGGTTTTTTTGGTAAAAAAAGCAAAACAAGATGCTTTTAAGGCAATATCATATGAACTTACTTTAGGAGAAACTTTTTCCAAAGCATTAGAAAAACAAGGTAATATGTTTCCAGCATTATTGATAAACATGATAAAAGCCGCAGAAGCAAGTGGTACTCTAATAGAAACATTAGATGATATGGCTAATTACTATTCAGAAATTTATGAAACAAGAAAACAAATGATAAGTGCTATGACATATCCTGCAATAGTATTTGTATTTTCAATAGGAGTAATAATATTTATATTAGTATATGTAGTACCACAATTTACTGAAATATATGCAGAAAATGATGCCCCAATTGCAGGTATTACTAAGATAGTAATAAATGCTAGTACATTTATAAAAGAACAATATTTAGTTATATTTTTAATTATATTTTTGGTTATATCTACAATAATATTTTTATATAAATATGTAAAAGCATTTAGAACATATATGCAAATATTTTTAATGCATTTACCAATAATTAAAAATGTTATTATATACAATGAACTAACAATATTTACTAAAACATTTGCATCATTATTACGAAATAATGTATTTATAACTGACAGTATGGATATTTTAAGCAGAATTACAAATAATGAAATATATAAAGCTATACTATATAAAACAATAAATAATGTAATAAAAGGAGAAAAAATTTCAGAAGCATTTAAAGATCATTGGGCTGTACCAGATGTTGCATATTATATGATAGTAACTGGGGAATCAACTGGAGATTTAGCAACCATGATGCAAAAAGTAAGTGAGTATTATCAATTATTACATAAAAACATAGTCAATAATTTAAAAGCATTTATTGAACCAATAATGATTGTATTTTTAGCGGTTATAGTAGGTTTAATAATAATAGCTGTAATTGTGCCAATGTTTGGTATGTATGATCAAATTCAATAGAGGTTAAAATGGCAATATTAATATTTTATCTTGGAGCTATAATGGGATCATTTTATAATGTAATTGGCACAAGACTACCAAAAAAAGAAAATGTATTAATAGCTCGAAGTCATTGTGATAATTGTGGCAAAGTTTTAAAATGGTATAATTTAATACCTCTTTTTTCTTATTTATTACAAAAAGGTAGATGTAGCTTTTGTAAAGAAAAAATATCAAGTAATCACTTTTGGATAGAATTAGGTACAGGTTTTTTATTTTTACTTACTTATTTATACTTTCCTATTGGCTATGATTTTTACATAGGATTAATAATAAGTTCATTATTAATTATAATATTTGTAAGTGATTTTAAATATATGATTATACTAGATTCGCCATTAATAATTTCTACCATTTTAATTATAATATTAAAATTAATTTATTTTGATGTACATAATGTATTATTTAGTCTAATAAGTGGAATATCACTAACTTTAGTAATGGTGTTAGTATATTTATTTGGAAATTTTACATTTAAAAAGGAATCTTTAGGTGGAGGAGATATTAAATTCGCTTTTATAATAGGCTTAATATTAGGTTTCAAAATAGGCTTAGCAGCATTAATTTTATCAGTATTCTTAGCACTCCCATATGCAATAGCAACTTTAGAACTCAAAAAAAATAGTGAATTTCCCTATGGTCCTTTTTTAGCAGGAGCCTTATTAATAGTATTTTTTCACTATGACAAATTTGTTTTATTAATAGAATTATTATTTAACTTTTAAAATAAATAAACTAATACACCAGCAATAACGCTTCCAACCATTAATAAAAGCATTAACCAAACAGCAATTTTTTGTGTTTTTTTACTCACAATAATCATTCCTTTCATCAACTAATAATAATTTATCATAATTATCATTTTTTTTCAATATAATTAATTGGTGATACTATGTGGACAAGCTTAAATAAAAAAGTATTTATATTTTTAAGCATTATATTAGCAATTGGAATTATATCGGGTATATTATTTTTAATATTTTTAAATGAAGCAAGCAAAGAACTGATATTTTTAAATATTAATGAATATATTCAAAACATTAACAATTATAAAATAAACAATATATTTATGGATATCATAATACTATCAAGTATAATTATATTATCAATATTTATAATTGGTATACCTATAAGCATATTCTTTGTATTTTTTAATGGTTTTTCAATTGGCTTTATAATTTCCAGTTTAAGTTCAATTTTTAGATTTAAAGGTTTAATATATAGTATAATACATGTAATAATTAATAAATTTATCTTTTTATTTTTCTTATATTTTTTATTACTAGCATTATATAAAATAACATTAATATTAATTAAATATTGGGTGCATAAAGAAAAAATAAATAAAGATGAATTAATGCATTTATTTAAAAAAATGGTTTTATGTTTATTAATAATATTAATATATGATTTAGTATTATATTTCTTTGGTAATAAAATAATAAATTTATTTAATTTTCTATTAATATAATGACTTTATTTTTAAAAGAAATTAAGGTATACTATAGAAGTGATGTATATGGAAAAAGTTATAGTTGGCGTAAGTGGGGGAGTAGATTCTGCAGTTGCATTATTACTTTTAAAAAAAGAAGGTTATGATATTGAAGGTTTATTCATGCGTAATTGGGACAGTACAATAAACAATGATATTTTAGGGAATCCCAATAATGCAATGAATATTTGTCCTCAAGAACAAGATTATAATGATGCATTAGAATTATGCAATAGTTTAAATATAAAATTACATAGAATAGACTTTATTCAAGAATATTGGGATTATGTATTCAAATATTTTTTAGAAGAATTAAAAAAGGGTAGAACCCCTAATCCAGATTTATTATGTAATCGATATATTAAATTTGATTTATTTATAAAACATGCAAAAAAATTAGGAGCAGATTATATAGCAACAGGGCATTATGCGAGAATAAAGGATGGAAAACTACTTAGAGCAATAGATTTAAATAAAGATCAAACATACTTTTTGGCGGATGTAAAACCCGAATGTTTTCGTAATGTATTATTCCCAATTGGTGATTATACCAAAGAAATGGTAAGAAAAATTGCTAAAGAAAACAACTTAAATGTTGCCAAGAAAAAGGATTCAACAGGAATATGTTTTATCGGAGAAAGAAACTTTCAAAAATTTACTCAAAATTATTTAAAACCCAATCCTGGAGATATAGTAGATGTTGAAACAAAAAAAATAATTGGCAAGCACAATGGTTTAATGAATTATACAATTGGTCAAAGAAGAAATGTCGGAATAAGTGGTTTTGAAAAAAGACATTATGTTTGTGGCAAAGATACAGAAAAAAACATTTTATATGTAGCATTTGGTGAAGACAATAATTATTTAATAAGTGATGCCTGTTTAATAGAGAATATTAATTTTATATCTGGGTTAAGACCAACTTTTTGCACTGCCAAATTTAGATATCGTGACAAAGATCATCCAGTAGAATTAGAATACATAAATGACACAA
The DNA here is from genome assembly GCA_949292245.1 of uncultured bacterium. GTDB lineage: Bacteria > Bacillota_I > Bacilli_A > RF39 > UBA660 > Onthocola_B. Next base: position 8,254 of record CASEYV010000028.1, on the reverse strand, counting down.
TTTTAGTAAAGTATAGTGGGGGAGCAACTGCTGTAACACCAGGTCAAGCATGTGTTTTATATTTAGGAGAAGAATGTCTTGGCTGTGGTTTTATCAAAGAAGTATATAAAAACGATAATAAATTATGGTATTTGTAAAAGTTTACTTGATTTTAAATGTAAAGTTATGTATAATTAATTTGTAAATATAGTAAAGGTTGTGATTTATGGACAAGTTAAACAAAATATTACAAGAATTAGGATTATCAAAAGTAAAACTTGCTAAATATTTAGGAGTATCAAGGCAAATGGTATACAATTATTTAGTATTAGATAGTTTAGATAAATGGCCAAAAGAAAAGAAAGTTTTATTATTAGAATTATTAGATATTAAAGACACTAGTGATGAGACTCTAGATAGCATAGTAGTTGACACAGAATATTTAATGGCAGTAGGAAAAAGATTAAATTCAACAATAAAAACCGGTAATAGGTATGAATCAAATATTGAATTTAGCAATTTAACTAAAGAAAAAAGGACATTACTTAACGATATAATCTTTGTTATAAAAGAAAAATTAGAAGATGGTGATGAAGCTGATGCTACTGCTATTAGATATCTATATTATTTATTACAATTAATGGATAATATACCTGAGGCAAAATACTTCTTAGCATACATTGCAAAATCTAATTGTTTTATAAAACCAGATGAAAATGCATTTGATGCAGACAAACAATATATCTTTGAAAGCATCTTATATACGGCTTTAACTCTTTATAATAATGGGGGAGCAAGCAAAAGCAAAGTAGCAGAAAATCATCAAAAATTTATTTTAGAAATAGAACAAAGAAAAGAAGAAAAATTATCAAGGACACAACAATTAAATACTGTTAAATTACAAGCAATGAGAGAATTAGGACTCGATACGGTTGATTCAACAAATGCTGCAGAGTTTTATGAAAAAATCGCCGAAATTGAATCTCGTAAGTTATAAAAAGGAGTATAATGAAAAAAAATAAAAAGAAAAGCATAATAGTAACAGGAATAATAATAATAGTTTTAATAATTATTGCTTTAGCATTATTTTTAATCAATGGTCAAAGATTAAATACTAATAGTACAACAGTAAACAAATTATATAATTATTTAGGTAGTAATGATTTAGATAGGTGTAGTGGACTTAATGTATATGGTGAAGAATTAATTACCTATGATGATATAGATAATGCTACTAGATTATGTAATGCATACATTTTATTAGAAGAAGAGTATTTAGAAGAAGTTATTATAGAAGAAGACAAAGATAAAGAAAATGTATGTAAATTTGATGATTTTACATATGCAACAGACAAATATGAAGAAGATGAATGTACATTAACTAAAATTACAAAAGAAGATTTAAATAATACATACCATAAACTTTATGGAAAAGACATATCTGAAACAGATGAATTTTTAATAGATTATAGTACAGTATGTAATTTTAAAGATGATGCATATTATTGTGGCCTTTTAGAAACATTTACAAAAACATTTGGATCAGAACCATATACATTTAGAGCAATTAAAGAAGCATATAAAAAAGGTGATAAAATAATAATTTATGACTATTTTATTAAAATAGCCAATTATGAATGTTATAATTCATACACTGGAAAAACTGCAAATAATAATTGTACTAATGAATTACCAGAAGATGAAAATTACGATTTTATAGACTATGATTTTATAAAAAAATATGGAACAGAATACAAACATGTATTTAAAAAACAAAATGACAATTATTATTGGGTATCTAGTGAACCAATATAAGAGTAAAGAAAATATTTACTTTTATTTATGAAAAGTAGGTTAAAATGAAGCAAAAGAAAATGAATAAATATAAAAATATGTCTTTAACAATACTATTTTTTGCATTATTTATAGGAGAACTACTATTAGTTAATAATAGTTATTTTATAAATATAGATAACAATGTTTATAGTATTATTAAATCAATGATTAACGGTACTAATACAATTATTTTTAAATGTTTTTCTTTTTTTGGAACAGAAACATTTGTAATTATTTTATGTGTAATATTAATAATACTTAAAAAGGGTAGGGGACTAGCATTTACTGCAATTATGTTTGTGTCTACCCTACTTACTCAAACAATTAAAATAATTATAGGTCGTCCAAGGCCAAATATTAATCCTTTAGTAATAGAAAATAGTTTTAGTTTTCCAAGTGGTCATACAGTTACGATAGTAGTAATTGTAGGAATACTACTTTTTTGGTTATGGCAAGAGAAGGGGAATTTACAAACATATAAAAAGATAATTTTAACAGTTTTATTAGTATTTATAGCATTTAATGTAATGATAAGCAGAATTTATTTAGGCGTACATTACTTTAGTGATATTCTAGCTGGTTTAACGTTTGGTATATTTTATTTACTAGGTACCTATTATTATATATATAATTATGAAAAAGTTCCCCTACCATTTAAAATAAAAAAATAGGGTATATTATATATATCCTTATTAATATATAAATAAGGATAATAATTTATATCATTTTAAAATAAATTTTATTTATTAATTACTAAAATAAAAATTTAATAAAAGATCGCAATTAAATGATTTACAATACTCATAATTATGATAATAAATAATTTGGAATAAAAAACAAATAGATTTATAATAAAAACCAACTAAATCATTGTAAATATTAAAAAAAACTATTGTTTAAATAATATATATTATGTTAACTTAATTGTGAGATTAAAATAAATAAACATTAATAATTACCAATACTACCCCACTAATTAAACCTAAATATAAATATTTATTTTCATTATATTTTAAAGCTTTAGGCACTAATTCTTGGATTGCTAATGTTATCATTAATCCTGCAACTATAACAAGTATAATGCTTATCATTGTATCAGTTATATAATCTTTTAAAAATATATATGCCATAATTGCTCCAATTGGTTCAGCAATACCTGATAAGAAAGCTTTTTTATAAGCTTCTTTTTTTGATTTTGTGGCATAATAAATAGGAACTGCTATACTTATTCCCTCTGGAATATTATGTAACATTATAGCAATACTTAATTTTAAACCAAGACTAATACTTTGATAACTACTTAAAAAAGTTGCAATCCCTTCAGGTAAATTATGTATAATAAGGACAATCATATTAAGTATTCCTAAACGATATAAATCTTCTTTTTTAGATTCTTTATTGATTAAACCACTTAAAAAAGTAATTACAATATAACTCAATATAAAAGCAATTATGAGTAATATTAATGATTTAGAAAAACCATTATTTTGAAAATAATTAAAAAATGATTCCGGTATTAAATCAAAAATACTTATACCTATCATTACTGCAGCAGAAAACGCTAAACAAAAAGTTATAAATTTACTATATTTATTACTATCTATTTTTAAATTTATAATTAATGCTCCAAGTACAGTGGATAATCCAGCAATGGTAGATATTAATAATGGTAGAAGGATTTGCATAATATATACCCCCCTACTCTAATATTATTTATAATAAAAAAAGATTATGAAACAATTTTTAAATTTAAAAAGTCTAGATATTCTTTAAATTCTAAATTATCTTTTTCAACTTGTAATACATAGTTTATTTTTCCAATTAATTTATTTAAGTATTCTTTTTTATCTAAACACCCTATTTTCTTTAAATGTCTATCTATCCCCCACTTTTTTATATAATATACTTCTTGTCTTATTTTTTTCTTATAATCTTTTTTAACACTTAATTTTTCATTAACAACAATACCAGTAACTATTTGTCTTTGACTATGATAAATTACTCTAATTTTATCATAATTTAATTTAAAATGATATTTTGCAAGTGCATTTTTAACAGTTCTAATTAATTCATTAATATTAAAATCACCAGAGAAAGTTAAATCATCAGAATATCTAGTATAACTTATATCTGAGTTTTTACAATATTTTCCAATATATTCATCAAACTCTCTTAAAACTATATTTGATATAAATGCACTTGTAGGTGCTCCTTGTGGTAATTTATTATTAAGAATACATATGTTAGTAAATAAAACTCCCATTTTTTTAGGATATAATTCTTCTCTAAAGCATTTATTATAAACAAGATAAAAATTTATATTATCAAAAAAATTTTTAATATCTAATTTTAAAACTACTTTTTTATTTATATGAGGTAAAGCATTATCTATTAGACTTAAATTTTTCTGATAAGCAGTAGCATACTTTGAAATTTTCATATCATATAAAATATTATTCAAAATATTTTTTTGAATATTTTTTAATAAATAACTTGGTTCATTAATTAAACGCATTTTACCATTTCTTTTTGGTATTTCAAAAGAAATATAATTATTATTTATATTATTAACTAAATAATATAAAGTCTTTTTAACTTTCTTTATATCATTATCTTTTAACAAATTAAAAGAAAGCAAAAATTGGTCGTATAATTCATCATTTAAATAATACCACATAATTTTCACTCCCTTACAAAAGCAATACTAAATATTATAAATATGAAATAGTACAATACATAATGCAATTATGGAGAGTACATGAAATATTTATAAAAATATAAGGCTATAATACCTACTTAAACGACTCGCTTAAGATAATAATGAAGCTATTGCTTTCAAAATGATTATATCAAAATCACTTTTTATATGCAATACTTGATTTAATAAATGAATCAAATAAAGGATGAGGTCTTGTAGGTCTACTTTTAAATTCAGGATGAAATTGACATGCAATAAAATGTGGATGATTTTCTAATTCAATTATTTCTACTAAATTAGCATCAGGGTTAATACCAGAAAATATCATACCATTTCTTTCAAAAACATCTCTATAATTATTATTAAATTCATAACGATGGCGATGTCTTTCTAAAATAGTATCTTCTTTAAAGTCTTTATATGCTAATGTTCCTTTTTTAATATTACATTTGTAATTACCAAGTCTTAAAGTACCACCTTTATTAATTATAGCCTTTTGATCAGCCATTAAATCAATTACAGGATTTGGACATAATTCATCAAATTCTTTGCTTGATGCATCAGGTATTTCACAAACATTTCTTGCATACTCTATTACTGCTATTTGCATACCTAAACAAATACCTAAATATGGTATTTTATTAACTCTAGCATAATTACATGCTTTAATCATTCCTTCGATACCACGAGATCCAAAACCACCAGGAACAATTATCCCTTGAGAGTTTTTAAATACATCTTTTAAATTTACTTTATTAGATTCTAATTCTTCACTATTAACCCATTTTATTTTAATTTTAGTATTATATTTATAACCAGCAGATTTTAATGCTTCTTTAACTGATAAATAAGCATCTTCTAGTTCAACATATTTTCCAACTAAAGCAATTTCAATTTCCTTATCTAAATTATTAACTTTTTCTATTAAATCTTCCCAATCATTTAAATTACTTTTAGTAACTTTTAAATTGAATTGTTTCAATATAATATCTTCAATATGTTGTCTGTGAAAATTAATAGGGATTTGATATATATTTGCTTCATCTTTGGCTTCAATTATATTTTCCATCGGAACACTACCAAATAAAGCAATTTTTTCTTTAATATGTTCTCCTAAATCTAAAGGAGCTCTTGTTACAATAATATCAGGCTGTATACCCAATCTTCTAAGTTCAATAATACTATTTTGAGTAGGCTTAGTTTTTAACTCATTTGAACCATATAAAAATGGTACTAAAGTAGTATGAACGAATAATGAGTTATTAACACCCATTTCTAAGCGAAATTGTCTTAATGATTCCATCATAACAGCAGATTCAATATCACCTACTGTGCCTCCGATTTCAGTTATAACAATATCTGCTCCACTACTAGTACCAGCCTCATAAATTTTATTTTTTATTTCATTTGAAATATGAGGTACAATTTGAATTGTAGAACCTAAAAAGTCACCTACTCTTTCTTTTTCAATTACACTAGAATATATTTTCCCATTTGTAATATTTGAAGTATAATTTAATTCTTCATCAATGAATCTTTCATAATGTCCTAAATCCAAATCAGTTTCACAACCATCAGCAGTTACAAAAACTTCACCATGTTGAATTGGTGACATAGTACCTGGATCAACATTCATATAAGGATCAAATTTTTGCATAAAAACCTTATATCCTTTTGCTTTTAATAATAAAGCTATACTTGATGCTGTAATTCCCTTACCTAGACCTGAACAAACACCCCCAGTTACAAATACATATTTTGTCATTTTTCCTCCCTTTTTCTACAAAAAACAAATATAATTTGTTAAAAATAAAAACACCCGAGAGTAACCCGGGTGGCTCTATTTAATTATACCACTATTTTTTTGCTTGCTCAATAAAATATAAAAATAATTTATCACTAAATTCATCTATTATATCTTCAGGATGCCATTGTACTCCTAAAATAAAGGTTTTATTAGGTAAATGTATTGCTTCAATTATATCATCTTTACTTTTAGCATCAATTATAAAATTATTTGAAAAATTTATCTTGTCATTATGTCTACTATTAACTCTAATAATATCTTTATTTAATATATCTTTTAATAAACCATTATTAAGATAAATATCATGTACATATTGATTCATACTTTGATGATTATTATTACCAATATGAGTAGTATTATCTATAATATTTTTACCATCAAAACTACCAATTAATTGCATACCAGCACAAATTCCTAAAACTGGTATGTCATTTACATATGCAAATTTTAATACCTCTTCATCAATATTTTCCCAATTATTACCACCAGGAATAACAAAACCATCAAAAATAGAAGCAATACTAATAAAACTATCCATATTTGTAATAAATAAAGGTATTGCATTATATTTTAGTAAGTAATTAACAATACTTTTATTTACTTTTAATATATCTCTATTTTCTATTTTTACATTTCTTAAAGTTATACCAATTATTGGTTTTTTCATATTAATCCTTTCTAAATATTACCAATTATTTTATGAGTAATATATCTATTTTATACCATAATATTAGTGGGAGGTAAGAAACTCAATGAGTAAAGCAAGAAGTTCTGCTAGAAGTTCAAAATCTTCTAGTTCAAGAAGTAAAGCACGTAATAATGCAAGTGCTCGTAATGAAAAATGTAATTAATTAATATCTTTTTCTTTATGAGCTCGAGGATGATGATTATAATCATCCTCAATTTTTTTATTACTTAAATGTGAATATATTTCAGTTGTTACTAAATTTTCATGTCCTAATAGTTCTTGTATAACTCTTAAATCTGCTCCATTATTAAGCAAATGAGTGGCAAATGAATGTCTTAATGTATGAGGAGAAATATCTTTTTCAACACCACTTGTCTTTGCTATTTGTTTTAGAATTTTAAAAAAGCCTTGCCTACTTATTTTATTACCATCTTTATTAATGAATACATAATTACTAGTTTTAGTTTTAAGTAAAAACTTTCGATATTCTTCAATATATAAAGTTAAATAATGAATTGCTGTATTACCTAAAGGTACTAAACGATCTTTTTTCCCCTTTCCTAAAACTCTAATAGTACAATCACTTAAGTCAATTTGACTAAACTCTAAATTTATAAGTTCACTAATTCTAATCCCTGTTGCATATAAAACTTCAAGCATTGCTTTATTACGATAATCAATAGGTTTAATAAGTCTAATATCTAATAATCTATCAATCTCTTCATCAGTTAAATAATTAGGCAGTTTTTTTTCTATTTTAGGCATCTTTATTCCTTCACAAGGATTATTATCTATTTTTTTATTAAATAACATATAATTATAAAAAGAATTATAAACCGATAAGTAATGAGCTTTTGTTTTAGCAGTAGCATCAATATTTTGTAAAAAATATCTTATATCATTCGTTGTAAGTAATAAGATATCTTTTTTAGTACCTTGAGTTAATTTTAATAAATTTTCACCATAAGAATCAATAGTATTTATAGATAATCTTCTTTCATACTTTAAATATTCTAAAAAATAAATAACATTTTGATCTTTAATATTTTCAATAATATTTTTCATAATACCACAATATTATTATATCCTATTTTTTTAATTTGTGCTATAATTAATTTGTGATAGCATGGAAATTTTAGCAGATATTCCCATCTTAAACACCATAACCTTTCAAAGACTAATAAAGTCTTATTTTTTTGCAATTTTATATTGCGTATCTTGTTCGTATCTGTTATAATGGTTTTAG